>DAOOVO010000052.1:0-27664 GCA_035370245.1 Pseudobacteroides sp. | reverse complement strand
ATTTAATGTGATAAAATTAGGCTATTCTACCTGAATTAATTTGATAATTTACACCATAACTATGTTCGCCAAAACCATAAAGGGTGAATAGTTTCAATCCTTATTTTACTGGAAGTACCACTTCAACTCTACCACCTCACACCTACTTGGCAGGATTGGATAAGTTTCAATCCTTATTTTACTGGAAGTACCACTTCAACTCTTGAATGCGTATTTAATCCTTACAACATGGAGGAGTTTCAATCCTTATTTTACTGGAAGTACCACTTCAACATTCAAAAATTGTTTTGTGATCTTGAAGAACATTTTTGTTTCAATCCTTATTTTACTGGAAGTACCACTTCAACTTGTTGCAAGGCGGTACAAGAATTTTGTCGTGTCCAGTTTCAATCCTTATTTTACTGGAAGTACCACTTCAACTTTTTGGTTGGCAGATAACACTACAAAAACTATTTAGTTTCAATCCTTATTTTACTGGAAGTACCACTTCAACAAATTGGCAAAATGGTATAACTCCATTGAGTGCTAAGTTTCAATCCTTATTTTACTGGAAGTACCACTTCAACTCATTAACACAGTTAATTCATTTGAAGATAGCGACCGTTTCAATCCTTATTTTACTGGAAGTACCACTTCAACCTTCTGTGCGGAGCTCCGACAGCCGCAGCTTCAAAATGTTTCAATCCTTATTTTACTGGAAGTACCACTTCAACTGCTTATTCTGGATCTGACACATTAAGAGGTACAATGTTTCAATCCTTATTTTACTGGAAGTACCACTTCAACCGTCCGGATTGTCATTAAGGGCTGACGGATTTGTATCGTTTCAATCCTTATTTTACTGGAAGTACCACTTCAACCTACATATCTAGCACCACCAACTAGACTTCCTCCTGGTTTCAATCCTTATTTTACTGGAAGTACCACTTCAACAGGATGTCCGACAGAAGTCTTATAAGTATTTTCCATGTTTCAATCCTTATTTTACTGGAAGTACCACTTCAACGCAAAAAATGCTCTATGCCTTAATACATAAGCTTTTCAAGATTTTTTTGACTGAACTTAAATGCATAATTTTTATAGAAATTTACTATATTTTCGCTCATTTTTACACTTTTTTGCGTTATCAACACAGGCCTACACCCCACTATTTTCAATGTTTACAAGCACATCACTTTAAATTTGTCAATAATTTTATAACAACAATTCTCCAATAAAACCTATTTCATTTAAAACATACCATAATATCTCCGCATATTCAATATATATAAAAATTTTCTAAAGCTTTATGAACTCACATCTCGAAAATATATCCTTTTTATCAATTTTCTCAATAAAACAAAATATATCCATATATTCTTCAACAACATTTTTGAAATCCAGATATTTTTGTTTGTCAATGAACTCGTAACCATGAGCAAAGATACTGTTATTTCTTGCTTCAACCTTACTTCTTAATCTATTTATGCTATCTGTTTCTTTTCCTGGCTTTTTAGTTTTTATTATCTCGTCTCCGACTGCAGCAAGTAGTATATACCCTGCTAAAAGACTTATTTTCTTGTCAAGTTGCTTCCACTCACTAAAACCTTTTATCTTTCTTATAATTTTATTGGCATTCTCAAGTAATATGTTTTCATCATCACACAACCTAGTAAAGTCCGCATCTGATGTATCAACACCATGATTCCATAGCCTTTTTTGTTCAACAATTTCAAGAATGCGGTATAAAAGAAGGGAAGCCATTTCATATTTCTCCTGCATTTCTCTTCTCATGGCATTCTGATATAAATTGGCAATCAAATAACCAACATTATTAAATATTACGCTCTTGTCTTTAGCTGCTTCTTCACTGCAATGAATTTTCTCCAACACTTTTATAGTATTTAATTGTTCTTCCAACTTCTCAATATGAGAATTCAGAATAAAACTTTTCTCTAATTTACCTTCTGCTTTAACTATTTCACAGCATTTAGACAAATTTTCCGATGCTACGCTGATATCAAGGCTGTCCCATGCGTTATATGCTTTTGATATGTATTTTAAAGCACTATACTCTTTTGTTCTCGGAACTCTTTGCTCAAGTTCCTCAAATATCCTATAAGCAGATACATAGTCCATTTTATTAAATAGTGAAATTGCCTGTTCTCTTTCCAAATCTCCAAAAACAGTATAGGGATCATCAATATAACATAGCTTTTCGCTTCCCGGTTCAGGCTTTCTAAGATCTGTAAGATAATTACCGCTAACGTAAATCAGTTTGGCACCTATAGCAGATCCCGCCATCGCACACCCTGCTGCCATTGATTTTGTTCCGCCTGTAAAGTCAACATATATGTTCTTTGGTCTTCTCCATTTTTCATAGACATCTTTTATTTTTTGGTAGAGCTGTAACGGATTTTCAGCATCAACATCAGTTGCCACATATTGACTTGGTTTTAATTTTGTGAATTCTATTACATCATCAAGAAGGTGATGGGACTTATCGGTATAAAGAATTATTACTTTTTTGGGTTTCAGTGCAAAAATTGAAAGAACTAAAGGTTCATATGAAGTTCCTAGTGTTAAGGCCATCGCCTCACATTCCCCCTGGAGAGAGTTTTTTTGCAGAAAATAATCAATAATAAGTGGCATTAATTCAGACTTGTAATATTCTTCTGCCTCTCCTCTCTGTTTCTCATTGGTTCTGGACATGCGCTTCCACAATTCACTTTTTTGCATTAATTCATAATAAATATTTCTCATGATATGCCTCCAACTGAACTGAGATAAATATTTTTTAGAGATATATTGACATATTTTATCCCATCTCCTGATAAGTCACAACCCCATATCCAAGGGCAGTTTTCGCTCCTAAACCAATCTCCTCAAGTGCTCTTTTAATAAAATATTTTGTCACATCCAAAGCATTCCCATTAATTTCGGAATGCTTTATTACAAAATTATCATTATCCTTAATTGAAATATATATATTGAAAGATGCATCTTTTAAAACTAAGAAGTATATTGGATTCGGGTTCTCAGTGTCAAGTGGTGGTTTTTTATTTTTCGTATAATAGTCAGCAAAATGTGGGTTAATAATATCAAAATCAATTTTCAAGCCAGCATCTGGGTAAGAGTCAAAAAATATAATCTCTCCTCTTTTTGTATTTGTTCCAAATATTTTACAAAACCACTCCTCTTTTTCGGCTTCTTCTTCTTTACCATTAAAATATCTTTTTAATACCCACATTCTAGTAATCCCCTTGATGGAACTTGAAGGTATATACGGTATACCATAAATATGATGCAAGTTTAATGAGACTTCATATACTGAAGGCAATCCAAGACCATTAACAAATTTTCCGTTCGGTTTATAATTAATTTCTTTAAAGTTATCATATCCCTCTTTAATTGTATTCGCTTGCCTTATTCTAATTTTATTCATCATACCAACTAAATCATTTCTCTTCAAATCCAATTTAATCTGATATTGAAAGCCACCCTTTCTATCCTTTTTAAATAGAATAAATTTATTGTCTTTAAAAAAAGCATATTTATTTAGCTTTAAATTCAAATTATCCATTTCATCAACTATACTACATCTATTCTTAAGCATTTTATTAGTATCAAATGGCAAAAAATAGTTAATTTGTTTTTTTGCTTGTCTAGAATCTTCATTTGTTTCACCATTTTCAATTCTTATTTTAAAAGCCCGGGGTCTTCCATTATCTCCCACCCCTTTTTGAAAAGTAACTCTTTTTCCCTCTTGTATTTCATTTTTATTATTAACTTCAATATCTTCAATTTTGAAATAAATCTTTTCATCATCTTGATATATAAAACCATATCCTTTTTCCCAATAAATTTCTTTAATTATTCCCATCACCACTAAACATCACTTCCTTCTGTGTTTTTTCGTTTTTATCGTCTATCATTCCTTCAGCGAATCGTTTTATCCAACCACAGAGAGCTATCACTTCTAATGTATACAATCTATACTTATAAGAATCAGCAGAAATAATAATCTTTACAAAATCATCATCCTCTTCCATATATTTCTTTAATACAAACCATTTTTTTAATTGATTGTATATCATTTCATATGTTTCAACTTTACTCTTTGAAAAAACAAATGCAATGGTAGCACCAAGTCCATTTGTATGTATAATCATCGGAAGACTTTTTATATGAGATTTGTATTCTTTGGCTTTATTCCCAAGCTTTTTACCTTCCATTGCACATAAGTAAGAGAATTCAGCTCGTCCATTTTCAATTTTACTTGCTATTGACATCACTTTTACCTCCCTCAGAATAAAAATTGGTACGTATCAAACCTTTCCCAAGGTTCATATTTCCGCCTAATTGAATTATGTTCGGCATCATTTCTTTAATATAGTCAATAACCATATCTTTTTCATCAATATTCATTTTTTCTAAAGCTTCTTTTACTTTTGCTTTTTCTTCATTTATGAATAACCCAGAAGACATTATCAGAGAATAAAGAATAGTATCAGATGGAAGATATTCTTCTGTAAAAAGAGCCCCTTTTTCTACTGTACCAGTATCAGGATTTATTTTTATTCGAGTTATTACCTCTGTCGACATTGTCACAAAATCTTTAAAATCATCATTGCTAAGAATTATAAGCTTTTCCTTCATCCAGTCCTTAAGATAGTTGCATTCATGATTTGTAGGAAGAACATAATCAGCCAGCCATTTTGCTAATTTAGAACACTCTTCACTTTTTTCAATATTTTTAAATGTAAACTCTTCCAATATGACTATGTTCTCATCATCAATGAGAATTTTACTTTCACAAGGTACTGAATGTGCATGAATTTTTGAAACGTCAATACTAATCTCAATTCCTAAAATACTCATATCAGATATAAATCTTTGGATAACAGCCGGACACGTTATCCACGCAAATACTCCTTTTACTGATTTAACTGGGAATAGCAATAATCGTGCATCACAAAAAGAAACGGAACCTGCATGTTTTTGTCCATCATCTTCCGGTCCAAATACAAGGGAAATCAGATCGAAATTACTAATCCCTAGTCTATCTGCAACACTAGGTTTCTTTTCTGATGATTCAAAAAATTCTCTAATACATCCTTTAATACTTGAGGATTCTATTTTAGGATAACCTGTGTGCTTCTCTCTTTGTATTGGCAAATCAACTATACCAAGTTCACTTCCACTTCCAGCATGTAAAGCTGTATCGCATAACATAAATAATACTGTTTTTCCGTTAGACATTTTTATTCTCCTCCCAATATTATTTTCTAAATACTATTTCTGTAAAATAATCAGCGTTTTTCTTTGCCGTCTCATATTGTTGTCTTAGTCTTTTACCATACTCATGATGTTCAAATGTATACTCATATATAAATAAAATCGATTCTTTATACTCATACGCTATCCTTAAAGGATTTTGATCATATCTGAATTTACCAACAGCAACAGTACTATTAAATATATCATGTACTATATCTTTGCCTTTTTCGTTATTCAAAAATTTAACATAATCTCCCTTATATTCATCTATTCTTTTAGATATCTCTTTAATTGCCCTGTCAAGTTGATTTCTTGTGTTTTGTTCCTCATCTTTATATTTAAAAGGCACTTTGGTAAAATAGGAATTCTCAAATTTTCCCCAAAACATATAACCAATTGGACTAAGCATTGCCCAGCCAGAATCATCATAACTTATACAAGCTTGAAAATGTTCAACATCAAGCCCATTTTTCCTAGCATAGCTTGTCCAATCATTTATGCCTTCGTCAGCAAGCTCCTTAAATATATGTTTGTATTTACTAAAGAGGCTGTAGTTTATACTTATAGGCATTTGAGGTATTTCAATTAGATCATCTGTATCTTCAAATATATAGAAAAGAGGAATGTTATTGAGCTGTGCCATAATTGTCATGTATGGAATTAAGGCTTTATATCCACCCGTAATATTATATACTAAATTGGGAATACTACTATGCTCAAATCGACCTTCAACATTTTTATTCAGATAGTCTGTTAATTCTTTAAGACCTTTTTCTTGAAAAACTTTACCCTCCCATATTTGGAGTCCTTCAATGACATCCTTATCTGGATCAAATATTATATCATTTATTTTCCCTTCCCCACGAAGTGATTCATAAATCAACTCAGAGCATAATCTTGATAAGGCTGTATCGGTAGATATTAATTGAATGTCAAATGTATCATCTCGATATTTTTCCATAATCTTCATTATACTTTTCATTTCAGCACATATATCTGCTAAACTAGCATTTTTTCTTTTTTCATTCTCAATTATCTCTAAGCATTTTGGTTTAGAATATTCAATAGAATCATCATATTTTTTACTTGTACAATGTCTATTATTGTAATTTGATAAATTGTTCTTTAATCGTACATCATGCTTATATATGAATTTATCAAGCAATGATGTTCCTACTGTTGTTACTATCTTAATCATTTCCAACCCTCCCTACTAATGAAAATCCAAATCCTTCATTTGCTCTTTCCTCAGAAATCTTTTTAAAATTAAATAAACTAACAATTTGCTCCTGTGTTCCTTCTATAATTTCAAAGTAATATACACTTCCCGCTGGTACAGCTCTATACATTTCTTTCGGTGTTTTTTTTGCCATATCAAAACCACCTATACTCTTGTACCTTCCAATAGAAGCTGTAAGTAATTTTAATTGAATTCTGCCATTTGATGTATGTATCGTACCTTCTAATGAATTCTCATCTATCCATGATGGTAACCACCCTTTTCTAAATATTGCAGGTGTTGCAATATATAGTCTGAATCTTTTTCCAACTTTAATGTTCATGATTTCTTGAAGAATTTTAGTTTGAATCTCCCTATACTCTGAGAGAACTCCTTTTCCCCCAAGTTTTAAAATTCCTTTTTCTCTGATATTTAAATTATTTACATCAACAATAAACGACATATCTTCACTTAATCTGAAAGCTCCAATACGATATAGCATAGATTCCTCTGCTGTCCTTGTCTTAGTTGATCTTGCTATTCCAATTTTAGATTCTATATACAAAAAATCATATAAATCAAAATATGTACATTCAAAGTTTTCCTCATTATTAAGAAGATACTCTTTTAGTTCATTCTCTGAAATATAAGCACCACCATCATGTATTTCGTAATCTTCATATCCTTCCAAATAGTAATTGGTATTAATGCTTGAAATCATATTTGTTTTTTTCATTTTTTGAAGTCTACATTTTCTGTACTCTGAATCACTTACCGATTCAACACCACTTATTGACATATCATATGGCAAAGGAAAATATAGCTGTTTCCCCTTAGAAATGCAACTCATACCAATATCTATATTTTTCGTAGGGTCTTCTTCCGTACCTGCTTTAACAAGTTCTTTAATATTGTCACTAAAATATACTGTTCTTAATGCACCCGTCATTACAGATGGATAAGGCGGAAACACTGCATTTGCCCACGTTTCAAATCCTTTTTCAAAGGGCTTACTATCTCTCATAAATATTGCATCTAATGGTTTAATTTTTAACAGCATATTTTTCACCCCTCTCCCTTGATAAAAATGTAATAATTGAAAGTATATCAAAAAATTCTTTCTTATTACCCCCTTTGGCATAGTATATATTTTTTAAACATGCAGATATTTCATCGAGTTCTGATGATGTAATTTTTTTTTCGCTATTGTTAAGATAAACCTTAATCCTATTTATTACCATCTCATCAAAATACTCACTAACGTCTTCATTTTCAAGAGCAATCAAGCCAAACTCTTGATTTATCTTATATATAAAGCTTTTGGAAATTTCATACTTAGATAATTTATCGATAAGAGACTCAATTATATCAAGCATGTTACCACCTTTAAAATCTTTAAATTTCAGTTTCCCCTTAATTATTTCCCCACTGTGCTTTAATAAAGCTATTCCAAAGGCATCCTTGCCTTTATCTATCTTTTTGGCCTCTTTCTCCATTGATTCAACCATCTTTATTGCCTCAGACAAGGGAGTCTTATAATGTACAATAACAATGCCAGCTGAAAAAGTTAATCGCTTGTTTAATAACTTTGATGATTCTATGTTTTCAAATTTATTTCTCAAATAATTTAATTCTCCTAATGCACAGTCTAATGTTAAGAATCCCATAAAGTCCTCACCGCCTGCATAAACAACCTTTCCGGTGTATGAATTATCAATTTTTTCTTTTACATAATCTGCAAAGTTACATAAATCTTTACTTAATTTTTTTTGGAAATCTATTACTGATACTTTATCATTAACCTTCAAATCTGGATTTGAATAAATCTTACCCATATTATCTCCGTCAAACTTTATAATTGCATAATACGGAGAAATGCTTATTTTATTATTGGAAAGTGAGTTATATATTTTATAAGCAGACTTCTTTTTTGAATCTGAAAAAATTTTATTATTTATTTCAATCTTATTTTTTAAATCATATACTAGCCCAAAGTCATTGCCTAAATTACGTATTTCTTTTTCTATTGATTTATCCAATTTTAATAGATTATTTATTCCACTTAATGCTGCAATCTTTGATGTTGAAAAAAATTCATTTTCATAATTATTAATAAAATAAAAATTTAAAAATCTCTTAACAAATCCTAAAGCTGATAAGCATTCCCCTTTTTCCATGTATACCGGGTTAGACTCTATAAATTCCTTTGATAAATATACAGCTTTATCAGACATAAAAGGTCTTCTTTCATAACCTACAAGTGCATTATACTCCGGAAATAGTGAACATTTTCTACCTTTTTCATTAATCTGAATAAAAGTTCTTGTTGTTTTTATATCTGATAATCTTTTTATAAGGCTATTGTGAGAATAACGATAGTCTTCAGCAATTTCAGTAAATACCCAATAAACTTTAAAATAATTATTTAGCTGAATATAAAACTCTTCTGGTACTGTTATACCAACTTTCCTTGCTATTGTTTTACCAATATGCTCAAGTTCATTCGCAACACTATTTTCAATTTCTTTTGAAATTTTCATTTTTTCTTCATCACTAATGTCAAGCTTGCATACAAATCTATTTGGAATTCCTTTTTGATTTTCTTCCGGAAAAACCACTTTAAATCCATTATCAGCTGCTGTTTTTAAAGCAACTTTGCACAAATGTGAAAGCAAGTAACTTCCAGCATAAAAATCCTGTGTTTTTCTTACAGAAGAAATAAAACTTTGGACAGGTGTAATTGTAAATATGAATAATTCTTCTCTCATATAACCATTCCTCCCGTAAGTATTGAATTTTTATAATCCTCTTGAACTTTAACACAACAATTATTAAATTTTTTATCCATAACTGTGTTTAACGTTGTAACTAATGGATAATATAATGATCCTAACTTCACAACAGTTATATAAATTGGTGATGCAAACCTTTTCGAACCATCATCAACATAGCCAAGACAATATGCGTTACTCATTTTTCTGAAACTATGAGAAGCATCATCAACATTTTTAAGAATATCTAGCCAGTTATCAAAACCATTTCCAATTTTTATTTCTTTAACATAAGGGTAATCTTCAGATGATGATAGATTAGGAAAATTAATTAATTTAATTTTATTGTCATCAACAGTATATTTTGATGGAAACAAATCTTCTAATATAGAATAAAGCTCTTGGATAAAATCGCTATAATTAGTTAAAATAGGTACGCTTTTATCTGAACACGATAATACTTTTATTGAGCCTCTTCCACGCCTACTTCTTTTGCCAAGTCCACCTAATGTTAAAGTTAAAATTATCAACTTGGTAAAAAACTGCAACTCCTCATTCGATGAAGCAATTATCCTAAATTTCTTACCTTCGACAAAAGCATCTCTTTCGTGGGCTTTGTGATAAATTAATTTTTGTTTCTTTACTATGTTATCATCAGTATCTTCAAATCTAATCCTTAATTTCGACGAGCCAACATTTATATCACTACTACCAAAATATTTTGCTTCCTCTTCCTTTAGTATTTCTAAAGAACTCTGTGCCGAGAGAACCCTATAAAAGTATCTTAATACCCCTTTAAGTGAACTTTCTCTTAATTCAGGTTTTTGTCCAATTCCATTTAAAAACATTGGAGTTATTACACAACATTCAAATATATTTTTTTCCATATTAACCTCCATTTTTTTGTTTTTATATACATTGAAAATATTTATATTTTAAGTCTATTTTTTAAACAAGAACTACACAAAACCCCCATCCTTCACCCTGACCACCGTACCAAACCCCCTGGACACCGACTTGCCGATCCCCAGATAATCCGGTATTGCAAAATTGGTCAAAAACCTTCCCTTAAACCCTACCATCTTCTTATTCTTATAATTAACCTCCACCGTAAAAAGCTTGATCAATACCTCAATGGGCTTGTCCACCCAGCAGTCCAGTCCCTTAGCCATTGACAATAAATTCCCGGCAAGAATCTTTTTTAAAAGCACATTCCGTTCATCCTCCGATGCTCTTGCATACTTTTCGTAATTTTCCTGATTCAGTGCCAGCCAGGGTGTCAAAAACTCATATTCAATAAGCTTCTCTTTCACACCAAGCTCCTTGGTCTTTAGCACATAGCCCTTTTCAAGGACGCTCATAACCTTGTCCTTCATATCAATTTCCTTTACATCATAGAATATATCTATCAATATCCTGGAAGCATCGTTAATTGCAATGATATTGGGAACTCCGCCTATTGATTTATACTGGATTACAGGATATCCGTAATTGAACTTGTCCTTTCCCAAATGATTGTGAAGCTCAAGATATTGCGGAAACCGCTCTGCCAGATAACCCCTTATCTTGGGTACATCCCTGCTTTCAATCCTGTTGCCTTCAAGTTTCACAGCAAGCATTTTTATTTCCAAATCCATTCCCCCAATTATTTAAAATCACTTTTTCCCTTCCATTAATAAAACTGCATGTCATTCTTCATATCAAGCAAAAGCATGGTCCTTTGCTGAATATAAACATATGCAGGGCTTACCCTGGTTAATTCTATTTAATTTTTTTATACATCTATGAATTGATAAAAGAAATATCCCTTGAAAATACAATCGAATATACAAAACCCACATCTTCAAAGAACTGCCTATATACCCCATGTTACCACCTCGGTACAAAATCTAAAACTACATGACAAATATTAATTAAAGATAATGAGAACGGATATTATCCCTTAGCTATTACTAATTAAAGAAAGTATGACTTATTTATAATAAATTGTATAAATTTTCTACCAATAAAATATTATCATTAATCAACAAATTATACAATTAAAATAAACAATTTTTTGACAAAAATTTTATTTTTCTTTCCCTAATCAGGTACAAAAATACTCTGCAGCAAAAGAAATCAGCCCCATGAAAGGAGCTGATTTCTTAAAAAATCTATATAAAATCAATTAACCATAACATTTGGCATCATTGCCAAACGTTAGATTAATATTGATTTTTAAGTATAAAGCCTTATTATCTTCACTGTTTAAATATAAGGAATCCTCGCTGCAAATTTGTTGTTGTCTTCATTTGTTTCTTTAATATTGTCTCCCCAATCAATCATGCCTGTTATATATTTCATTCCGTCAGGAACCGCTCCAAAGGCAGAAAATGTACCGGTATAGCTCTCACCTGGGGCAAGTGAACGATCAACAGCAAGAACACCGCCGCCTGCTGATACGTCATCTTCATCATAAAATACTTCATTGGCTGAATAAAAATTCTGAATGGATATATTGTATAGGCTAGGAATTGTGTTAATCCCGTTATTCCTAATTGTGTATTCATAGTTAACCTGGTTTTGCGATTTGGATATAACCGCAATATTTGTAACCTCAAGGTCGGGCATCAATTCCAAAATATATGTATTATTTGTTTCATCCGTTTCTTCTTCAATCTCACCGCTGTCTATCTTTATAAGCATATAGTTGGTTCCGATAGGTGCCTCAATAAGGGAATAAAATGTTCCCGTATAGCTCTCACCGGGAGCAAGGGAGCCTTTTACGCCCAGAATACATCCCCCGCATGGCACGTCCCCTTTATCATTAAAAATAGTGTTGGCAGAGTACAAATTTTGAATGCTGATATTATAGAGATCATTTACAGCAGTATGTCCTACATTTTTGATTGTAAAAGTATAGTTCAGCCGGCTGCCGACTTTTGACGTTATTTCTGCATTTGTGATAACCAAATCGGGTGCCAATAACAATGAATATGTATTGTTGTATTCGGCTTCTTCTTCTATAACGTTGGCATAATCAACCTCAAACACCAGATATTTCATTCCTTTTGGAATTGCACCCGATGCATAGCAGGTTCCCGTATAGCTTTCGCCAGGAGCAAGAGATCTGTCTACACCTATTCTATATATACCGGCATCCACATCATTTGAGTCATTCAATATAGTATTTTTAGAGTAAAAACTCTGTATGGATACGTTACTAATGCTTGGAATTGTAGCCGTCCCTTCATTTTTGATTGTATATGAGAATCTTACTGATGTATCTGTTATAGCCATAATCATAGCATCGGTAACAACGATGTCCTGACCGGTCGTGAAAAATTCTGCATTACTAAGACCTGCAACGGAGTTAGCGCCTTTAAATGTTGCTGTTCTGAATGAACCTGTTTCAATAACAAAAACATAGAGCAGTGCAAATAACAACAAAGTAACAACTAGAGTAACAGTGAAAGAAATAAAACTTTTTGTACGCATTTTACCACTCCTTAAAATTTATTAACTGAACTTGTACAAACAAAAAGAGTACATGCCCCTTTTTGCAGCACAAAATAACAGCCCATTCGATACAAAGTTTCATGGCAGTTTATAAAGCTATTTAAATTGTAAAATTGTGTAAGTACCTCGCGACAATAACAAATGATGCAATAAAAGCTCACAGCAAAGCTTTAAAGATTTTGCACAGACAGTTAACAAGACATATATTCGATTTTTTATATGCAACACGCAAATGTATTATTTTGAATTTTCACGTTTCCACATTTACTGAATAATTTTGTTAGGAGTTAATCTTTTGTAAATCTTCCTAAATTATATCATATAAATACAAATTTTGTAAATAGGTAATTGGATATTTAATATTTTTTTGTAAATATTTGCATAGAACAAAATGTTTTTGATTAGATTTTGATTAGATTTTGATTAGATTTTGATTAGATTTTGATTAGATTTTGATAAGCTTCGAAGGGTTAATAATTGATTATTGGTTGATTATAGAGTGGTTAATAGATCGGTTATGGATTGGTTACGGATTGGTTACGGATTGGTTATAGATCGTTTTTTGACCGGCTCTAATCATTCTCCACAACTATATTGCTATATATGAGGCCCATCAATGCAGAAATATAGGTTAACCATATCAAAGCATGGGAATTGGAAATCGGCAAACCTTTTATGCGTGCCATTCCAATAACCGTATCCGATAAAATGAAAAATGCACTTCCGGCAGCTGCCAGCATATACCTCTTTCCCAATGTCAAGTGCAGTGTTAATGCAAATGCAGCCATTATTCCAATTATAATACCGTATACCAAAGCTCCGATTGATATTGCCAATTTAGAAGTATTGAGAATACAAAACCACCATGTAACGGTATTTATTATAAGATAAAAAGTTATACTCACAGTCAGTTTTGGAGTGAAAAGACTTCTGCCGTAAAATTTGGCTGTCTTAACGAAGCAGTTTATTAAAAGGATATGTGCCACAGAAAATACAAGCATGCCACCAATAAAATTATTTGGTAGAGGTATAATTGAAGCCATTGTCAAATCCCCGATAAAACAAAATATCATAGCAAAAGACACAAATTTATTATAAATATAATTATATTTTCTCCACAAAACAAAAGAAGTTGTTACAATTGAAAAGCTCGCAATCATGTCAAATAATTTTGATAAATCAGGAAAAGCAATTCCTGCTACTACAAGTCCTAGTTGAAATGCTATAACTAAATAAATCATTTTTTCCTCCATAATACCGCCCGCTTCCATACCGTCTATTGAAATTAATATATCAATTATTAATATATCAACTATTAATATAAAGAAAGAAATAAAGAAGCAATGTCATTCATCATTATATTCTTTTTAATCCCTGCATGTTAAAATTTCTTCTGTTATATTTCTTCGATAATAATTTTATGGTCTACAAGAGCCATTTCTTTTATTTTTCCTTTTACAGTTTTTCTCTCAGAGAATATATTTTCCAGTTCAACTATACCGTCTCCCGGCAGAACCTTGTCCACAGATTCTAGAACAAGCTCTTCATCACCTTGTTTATTTATTATGTATACATTTGCTTCACACATATTCTCACCCCATAAATTCCTTTAATAAAATTATAGCACTGTCAACCTGATGCGGAAGTGGGTCATTTTTAATACATGCAATTTGAATATTGCATTTATTTATCGGTATCAATATTTTTTTTGCAGGACTTTCTGCAATAGCTTTAGCCATTGCCGGAGTTAACTCTCCAAGCATTGAATTTGCTGCAATTATTCCTATTGGCCCCATAATCACGTCGACTCTTGTTGAATTATAAATTATTGCATTTTCTCCCGATGCACCTTCGTTAGCACCGGCTTTGAGCATTAAAGCCGTAGCTAATGCATTGGTTCCAAGTGCAAGTATCTCCAAATCATGCCCAAACTCCAGTCTCAGCTTTTCTACTATAGTTTTACCCATTCCTCCGCCTTGACCGTCTATAACAGCAATTCGCATATTTAGCCCCCTAAATAAAAAAACAAAATTATCTATTATTTTACAGGTCAATATATCATAGACTTCATTTTTAGTCAATTAATAATTTTTTTATGCATATATTGACCTGAACGTATTTTCAAAAGAGTAACAGGAGTAACCTAACTTATATCCCTCTTTCTAAACCTTTTAACAGCCCAAACCAGCAGCCCAACAAGGTAAACTCCTATATAAACCATCATCCAAATGCTCGGTGATGTTGCACCTGTGTTAAAGCCTCCGCTTAAGGGATTTGTGATAACAGCATCGGAAAACACCATCGATATCATCTTTCTGTAAATCAAGTCAAAGGGAGATATAAGACTTGATAAAATCCCGAATTTATACAAGCCGTCATTTCCTATCATAGAACCTATTTGTTCCATCATGCTTCCTATGAGTCCAAGAATATATATGGCAACAACCATTATTCCATTTGTGAGGGTACGGAAAACAGAGCTTCCAAAAATGGATAAAGATAGTATGGCTAGCGGCTCTAATATGAATAAAGCCCATCCTTTTATAATGCTTGGCATATCCATCAAATTTGAGACCGGCATTCCGCTTATTTTGGGAATAATAATTACCAGCACAAAAAGAATTGTAGCATATGCTGTCGATATAATCCCAAGGCCTATATATTTGCCCAATATGTATTCATAACGTTTTATGGGCTTTGATATTATTGAATGAATTGTTCCGTTCTCTATTTCTGAGGATATTGAGCCTATTGACGACATTATTGTAAGCAGTGCAACCAGCATGCTGGAAAAATAAAAACCTGTTACGGATATTATCTGGGATGCAAGCTCATTCATATAATCCATATTCATGCCGCCTCTGTTGAAGTCATTTACATAAATGCGTACAATTAACGTAAAAAGCAAAATATAAATAACCGACAGTGCTCCTATTAAGTACAGCATTTTTTTCCTTAAAGCTTCTTTGAATGTGGTGAAAGCTATGGTAATCATTTGTTATCACCACCTTCTATAATGCTTATGAACTTGCTTTCAAGGTTTGTTCCCTGAGACTTAAGCTCATACAATTTACCGCCACCGTTTACTATTATGGATGCAGCTCTGTGCACATCATCCTTATTGTTTACTTTCATGCTGATACTATTGTTTTCAAATGCAAGATTTACATCAATTTTTTTGAGGGTGTTGATGACCTCATCACTTATATCCTCAGCATGTATATGCAATATTTCCTCACTATTTAAAAGCTCTTCCATATTTCCCTGTACTACAACAGAGCCCTTATTTATAATAGCAACACTGTCACAAACCATTTGCACCTCACTTAAAAGATGGCTGTTTAAAAGAATAGTCTTTCCTCTCCTTTTAAGCTCCGTCATTATGTCCCTGACATCTTTTCTGCCTATGGGATCAAGTGCTGAAGTAGGCTCATCGAGAAACAGAAGGTCGGGGTCCGGAAGCAGCGCACTGGCCAAACCCAGGCGCTGCTGCATACCTTTACTGTATGTCCCAAGCTTGTATTTCTCATGACCTGTAAGCTTCACCAGTGATAGGACTTCCTTTATTCTTTCCTTTACTATACTCTTATCCAGCTTGTACAGGGAAGCATGGAAAGACAGGAGGTCTTCCCCTGTCATCCATTCACCGTATTTAAAGTTTTCCGGCAGGAAACCGATTCTTTTCCTCACCGAAATGTCGTTTAAAGGCTTTCCGAGTATTTGGGCCGTGCCTGAAGTAGCAAAAAGAAGACCCGTCATAATTTTAATAAATGTGCTTTTACCTGCCCCATTTGGGCCAAGGAAGCCAAATATCTCCCCTTCCCTGACCGATATGGATATGTCCTTGCATCCTATCTTTTTTCCATAAAATTTTGTAATATTATTTGTCTCAATAACCATTGTTACCTCACAGAACTAGCAATTTTTATCAATTCATCCTGACTCATGGGGCCGCTAATTGAATACAGCACTCCCTTATTATACCACACAATATTTTTATATTGGGAATCGGGATCCATAATATATCCCTTTGCACCGTTAATGCTTACTTCCTGGGATTCGGAATCAAAAACCGGTATATAAAGGGTATTCTTCCAGTCCTTAGTATCGCTTAACTGCTGCTTTATATGATCAGGCAGAATAGGCATTGAAACAAGTGAGTTATATATATCATCGGGATTAACTCCTTCAGGCGCCTTGATTTCCGGGCTCTTTGTCTGAATCATGTAAAAGCTGTCCTTTTCGCCATCATAATATTGCATGTTTATAACCCTTGGAAAATCAACTGTAAATGTTTTCCCATCTATACTTTCCGGTAAAAGTGTTTTAGCACCGAATGATTTTAATATTTTATTTGTGCTTGAAACATTTAATGTAAACTCCATTGTAAAAGGACTTATAGTATCAATATGCATATTTGCGCTTGAAAGTTCGCTTGGAAAAGCAACTTCAAAATCTGTAAGTGCTTTAGCTTCTACAATGCTCATTGATTTCCTTTCGTAACTACCTATTGTCTTGATTTTACCCATATCCTTAAGGTCTATCTCAGCATTGCTTTTTGAAAGCTCATCCTTGATTTGCACAATATCATTAACAGTAAAATTAATACCTTTTAAATCGTTTGCCCTGAATATGAGCAGTGTGTTTGATATTGCAGCTCTAACGGGCTGGAAAGCCAGACATGTGGTGAGCATTACTGCAGCACATGCAACAGCAGCGATTCTTCGATTCTTCAACATAAATCTATACACTCCTTTTTCACTTTTATTGCTTTTTATTTTATCCTTCTCATTGTTTATTTTATCCTTCTTAGAGTCATCTACAGGTCGAACAGCCTCACATGCATCATTTACCCTGTCATAAATATTGTCTCTATATTCCTTTATTTTCATATAAGCAAAATCATCATTTGATTTTATGATGTTTAAAGCATCCCTGCATTTTTCACATTTGCCAAGATGTTCTTCAAGATGCTTTCTTTCATCAATTTCCAGCTCTCCATCTATATATGCCTGTAAGAAACCATTATCCTGACATTTCATATTAATGTACCTCCCTTTAAATACTTTTCCTTAAACTTTGCCTGTGCACGGGCAAGTATAGTTCCGACTGAAGACTTTTCTACCTTTATTACTTCAGCAATTTCATCATATTTGTAGCCTGAAAACTTCATAAGCAAGCAAATTCGGTCCCTTTCCGGCATGGAATCAAGTACTTTTTTTGTCTGCCTTATGTCATAATTCATGATGGCAACATCCTCAATAGATATTACCTTGTCGGATTCGCCTTCATATACGACAGGTTCCTTGCTTTTTCTCGATTTCTCATTCCTAATATGGTTGTAAGCAAGATTATTTGCTACCATTGAAAGCCAGGCCGCAATATTTGAATGCTGCGGAGGTGCATTATAGAGCTTTATAAAAACTTCCTGCGTCAAATCCTCAGCAGTTTGAATATTTCCGGTTATATAAGCGGTGTGCCTCAGTATCACACGGTAATACTTTTCATAAATAAGTCTGAAGTCATCAGAAACATTTTTAAATCTGTTAATCTGATCTTCCATCGACATGCTTATGACACCTCACCTCCCACTCATTTTAGTGTACACTATTGTTTGGATTAATAACGTCATCTATAATGTTAACACTTAAGGAACTAGTTTTGTGACAAAATTTTTTTATTCTTTCGTTTATACCCATTAAACCATTCTTCATCATCGCATTAATATGATACAGATAAAAATTCCCATAATAAACCCTTATAATAAGGAGGATTATTTGCCATATGAAAAATTACATAATTAAAATTCCGGCAGTCTTGTGTTTAATAATTGTTTCTGTTGTTTTAATCAGCATGTTTTCCTTTGCAGAAGCCGATGCCGCTACATTTTCATGCGGAGCTGATGTAAGCTGGCTGCCGCAGATGGAAGCTAAAGGATACAAGTTTTATGATGATAATGGAGTTCAAAAGGACTGCCTTGAAATTTTGAAGGAACATGGTATCAATTCGATCAGGCTTAGAGTATGGGTGAATCCGTCAAACGATCCATACAGCGGGCATTGCAGCAAAGCAGAAACAGTTGAACTTGCCAAACGTTGTGCGGATATGGGCTTTAGAATAATGATTGATTTTCATTACAGCGATTCCTGGGCAGACCCCGGAAAACAGTATAAGCCTGCAGCCTGGCAAAATCACAGTTTCACACAGTTGAAGACCGATGTTTATGAACACACAACGGATGTATTGAATGCATTAAAATCCGCCGGCGTAACACCCGAATGGGTTCAAGTGGGAAACGAAACCAACAATGGTATGCTCTGGGAAGACGGGAAAGCTTCAGTAAACATGAAAAATTTCGCCCAGCTTGTAAGTTCGGGTTATGATGGTGTAAAGGCTGTTTTCCCTCAGGCAAAGGTGATTGTACATATATCCAATGGATATGATAACAGCTTGTTCAGATGGATATTCGACGGCCTCAAAAATAACGGCGGCAAATACGACGTCATAGGCATGTCCCTTTATCCCGAGCAAAGCAACTATTTAACCTTAAACAGCCAGTGCCTTACAAACATGAACGATATGGTTTCAAGATACGGAAAAGAAATCATGATATGCGAAGTAGGCATGGACAATAATCTGGCAAGCGACTCAAAAAATTTTATTTCCGATATCATAAAAAAAGTAAGATCTGTTTCAGGCGGTAAAGGGCTTGGAGTATTTTACTGGGAGCCCCAATGCTATAACTGGGCCGGTTACGGAAAAGGTGCATGGAGCACTAACGGAAGGCCTACTATAGCTATGGACGCATTTTTAGAAGCCAATGTAGGACTGCCGTCATCTACACCAACTTCTACTCCAACATACAAGCCAACTGCAACACCTACTCCCACCGCTGCACCAACAGCTTTAAGCAGGTCAATAAACGGGTATATAAAAGGTGAAGGCTTTAGAGTTGAAGTGGAAGGAACCGGGCATTCCGCCATATCCGACCTTAATGGATCATTCATGATCAGGGATATTGATTCTTCTTTAACAGAATTTACATTAAAAATATACAAACCCGGGTTTCTAACAAGAAGCATTGATATAACATTCCCGTCAGATCGCTATAGCATCTCCATCTCAGACCAGACTAACCCAATAGGCTTAATGGAGGGAGATATGAACAACAACGGTGTTATAAATATGGAAGATGTAATCATGATAGCAAAGGTATTCGGTTTAACATCTTTACACACATTGTATAATGCTGCTGCGGACTTTAATAATGACGGTATAATCAATATGGCCGATATTATCATGCTTGCAAAGAACTTCGGGAAAACATATTTGGATTATCCTGATATACATTAAATGGGTTTAGTCCTCATTATAATCAAAAGATAAAAATCTACCGATATATATAATAACAATAAACAAAGGAAGCAGGTGATTTATGGATACGATAGATTTGAGCAAAATTGCTAAAACCGGCTCTTATGAAATATCGGTAGATGCAACAAACAACATACTTTTTGTTAAATTTTTGGGCCTATGGGATAAAACATCACAATTGGAATATTATCTGGAAGACATCGTAATTGCCATAAATAAATTAACTCCCGGCTTTAATTCAATTATAGATTTATCCTTATATAAGGGCAGCACCTCTGAGTACATTCAGCTGCACATAGAAGCTCAAAATCTTTCTTTAAAAGGCGGATTGAATAAAACTACAGTTATATTAAGAAACAACCCTATGTTAAAAGTAACTACTGAATATATTTTAAACAAATCAGGTATAAAAGCAACCTACTTTAAAAGCATTTCGGCAGCTTTACGCTGGCTGTATCTTTTAAACAGCCAGCAAGCTGCAAATAGCAATTCGTAAAACTTATTAGTTATTCACAGGCAACTTCACAGTTGCTTTAAACAAATCTCCATCAATATCTATTGTAAGCTTTCCTCCCTGAAGTTCCGTAAGACCTCTTGCAATTGCAAGACCCAATCCCGAGCCTTCGCTGTGCCTTGACTCATCTCCTCGCTTAAACCGTTCCATGAGCTCTTCGGCAGGAATATTTAATGGAAATTCCGATATGTTTTTGATAACGATTCCTGAAAAACCATTTTCTCTAAATACCGATACATATACTCTTGATGCCGGCATTGCATATTTAAAAACATTGGACATAAGGTTGTCTACTACTCTCCATAAAAGCTTGCCATCTGCTTTTACCATTATCTTTTCACTGGGAAAGCTGGTTATAAATTCAAGCCCCGATGCTTCCACCTTGTCGGCTAATTCTCCAAAGCCTTGCTTTACAAGGGATACAATATCCAATTCTTCCTTTTTTACAGCTATATTTCCGCTTGAAGCCTTTGCAGCATCAAAGAGGTCCTCTGTGAGTTTTTTTAACCTTGCAGACTTAACATCCAGAATCTCAAGGTATTTTGATGCATTTTCCGAATTCAGGCCTTCCTTTTTAAGCAAGTCTACATATGTTATTATTGATGTAAGAGGTGTCTTGAGATCGTGTGAAACATTTGTTATAAGCTCTGCTTTCATTCTTTCAGCTTTCAATTCATTCTCAACAGATGCACCAAGCCCTTGTGCAATATTGTTTATATCATCAGAAACCTCTGTCATTACCAGGCTAGGTCCCTCTGGAATCCTCCAGGCAAGCTGACCTCCCTTTATTTTCTTTACTCCTTCTGCAATCACCTTAAAGTATGAAATCCTCTTTATTATATACATGAGCATCAATAGATTGACCATGCCATAGATAAAAAGTGCAAAAAGTGTTGCACCGGGACGATGTCTGCTTAAACCGAGGTAAAGCAAAAATAGGGAAAAAGCAACTGCTATATTATAAACAATGAAAAATGTTGTTATAAATAACACTGTTTGTCCTGAAAGTGCAGCCTTTCCGTATTGATCGGAATAACCCTTAAAAGAGCGTTTAATATAGCGTAAAGCTGCAAATACAAGGGTATTCTTAAGTACTGTCCCTCTTTTTAAATGTTTTATGAATATGGATGAATACAAAAGGCCTAATAAAACTCCTGCTATAACGGCAGGTGAAGTTACATACATAAATGTCGTTCTTTCAGTCAGCAAGACCCTGCTTGGTACAATCCCCACAAACAATATCAATCCCAAAACGGGCAAAAGTAATACAAATGCACCTACATCCAAATAAAGCCTGTCAACAACGGTTAAATGCACATCCATAGAATTCTTCCTACGGCCTGCCGAAACTAAAAATAATACATATCCCAAAAGAAAAGCTACTATACCGAAAATACACATATACAGGTAACCTAGTCCCTGCTTTCTGTCGGATTCATATATTTTTTGGTCTGCAGCATATTCCGATTCCGATACTCCCACATAGATAGTAGTTCCCGAAAGAAATTTGGTGTAGTCTCGACCACTGTATGGACCATATTGACCATAATATGCATAAGAGCCGTTTTGAGACTTTATATGAAACGGAAGTCCGCTATAGAAAGCTTCCAGATCAGCCTTATTTCCTGTATTGTCTGCTATTTTCCCATCAGTTGCTGATACTACGGTATAAAACATACCACTTTCCGCCACTTCTGTATTAAGAACCTTAAACTTCCACAAATCGTCATTGATTATTTTCTCATTAATCTGAGCTATTTTTTTCTCATAATTTTCATTTTCTTTTGATATGAGTTCATCCCTTTCCTTTATCAAGATAGCTTCATCACTGTTATTGTATGCCTTTGCCCGCTCAATAAGAGAAGTATATTCAGCTTTAATCTCTTCTATTACATTATATTTTTCCCTCAATATTTCATTTTTTTCTTGACGTACTCTTTCGTCAGTAATTGTATTTCCCGATTTTATATTCTCCTCACTTCGTAAAACCGCCAGGCCAACTACCTTTGAATACACACCCTCAGTTTTTTCCCTGATTTTATAACTATTTTTATATTCCGATGGCTCTCTTATGTATCTTAGATACTCATAACCCGTCATACTGTAGACTATGAGGAGCATTCCAGCAACACAAAGCAATACCGTTATGAGCTTAAACCATATTGTACTACTGATATTTCTCAATTTTATATCCAATTCCCCACACCACCTTTAAATATTTCGGTTCTTTAGGATTCAACTCTATCTTTTCTCTGATTCTTCTAACATGAACAGCAACTGTATTTTCAGCATTAAAAGACGGTTCATTCCAGACCTGCTCGTATATTTGGTCAATTGAAAATACCCTTCCAGCATTTTCGCAAAGAAGCTTTAATATTTTGTACTCAACAGGTGTAAGCTTCACAGCTTCACCATCTACAGTTACCTCTTTGCGGCTGTCATCCACCACAAGGCCTCCGCTTCTCCACACATCGTTTTTCACTTCCATACTTCCGAGCATTGTATACCTCCTAAGCTGTGACTTTACCCTTGCCATTAGCTCAAGGGCATTAAAAGGCTTTGTAACATAATCGTCCGCACCCACATTAAGCCCCAATATTTTGTCGGTATCCTCAGATTTGGCTGAAAGCATTATAACAGGAATATTTTTCTTCTCTCTCAATTTCATGGTAGCCCTTATACCATCCATCATAGGCATCATTATGTCCATTATTATGAGATGAATCTCGGTATTTTCAATTATTGACAGAGCCTCAAGACCGTTTGAGGCCTTAAACACATCATATCCCTCATGCTTTAAGTAAATTTCAATGGCTTCCACAATTTCCTTTTCATCATCACAAACTAATATGTTCATGTTTTCCCCTCTTTATCCCAGTTTTCATCCAATCACCCTTTCGTTTTTTATTATGTGTAAATTATAAACATCAAATCTTACAAAAGGGCTAACGAAATTATTAAGATTTTCTTAAGGAATTGCATATTGTATTATTAACCGTTTTTTATAATACCATATAACAAATGAATTTACACCTTTGCCGACATTGATACAAGCAGATTTATCCACGGTTAAAATGATTTATTTCCTCATGTTTTAATTTTAAATGGTTATTATATTAATATAAAAAACATAGGACCTGTAGGTGTTTTTATGATGGAATGCTTTGATAACATCAACTCAATTGACAAATATGTTTATCACTATACAACACTTGAAAAAGGATTGGAGTATATACTAAAGGATATGTGCTTAAGGCTTTCTCCACTATCTGAAGTAAATGACCCCGCTGAATATAAAATATTGCATCCCTTCTTTCCCGGATTTGATGATTATGTAACGAACGAGAACTCAGAAGTATTAGAAAAGATACATGAAATTCGACATTATTTTGACAATTTCCGCAACAATCATAAAGTATTGTGCTTTTCTAGGGATTCAGACAAATATTTTGATGTACCCCATCATTACAAAATGATATACAGGGAGTTTAGCAAACCCACATTATGGTCTTATTACGGTGATAACCACAAAGGTCTGTGCTTGATATTTGATAAAGATAAGCTTATTAAAGCTTTAAACGATAATTTCAGTTCTAAAAAAGAATATAAAGTATATAATGAAAACATTGTCAGATATGTGGCTTTGGAAGAACACATAGAGAAACTTTGCATAAGCTATGAAGATGTTCTAAAGTTTGGAGTTTCAAAGGCTTTGGATGATTTCACAGGTCGCAATATATCAAACATTTTGTTTACAAAAACAATTGATTGGGAAGTTGAGAATGAATTCAGAATAACGATATGGGATAATTCCGATGAGAAGTATTTGTATTTACCGATTGATGGCTCACTATGCGGAATAGTAATGGGAGCTAAAATGCCTTCGGTATATCGGAGCTCCATAGGGCAATTCAATATACCTTATGCACAGCTTGAATGGAAAAACGGACTTCCCTTTCTTAAAAATGTTTTTACATAAGGATTGCAGAATTAGTAATGTTGTATATACAGGAAAATTCATGTTATAATACTGTGGTACTATTTATTTAATATGAAAGGATCGATATAAATGAAATTAGGAATTGTCGGTTTACCAAACGTGGGTAAAAGCACTTTATTCAATGCAATTACAAAGGCAGGTGCCGAGTGTGCCAATTATCCCTTTTGTACAATAGAGCCAAATGTAGGAATTGTTCCTGTACCTGATGAAAGATTGCAAAAACTAGCTGAAATGTATAATCCTGAAAAAGTTACTCCTACAACAATAGAATTTGTTGATATTGCAGGTCTTGTCAGGGGTGCCAGCAAAGGCGAAGGTCTTGGCAACAAATTCCTTTCCCATATACGCGAGGTAGACGCAATACTCCACGTGGTCCGCTGTTTTGAAGACAGCAACATTGTTCATGTTGACGGCTCAATCGGACCTACCAGAGATATTGAAACAATTAACCTTGAATTAATTTTTGCCGATTTGGAAGTTATAGAAAGAAGAATTGACAGAACCAAAAAAATGTTGAAGTCGGGAGACAAAAAATATCTTTTGGAAATCGAGCTCTACGAAAAAATAAAGGCAGGCCTTGAAAACGGCGTGTCTGTCAGGACTATGAGTTTTACACCTGAAGAGTTGCAAATGATGAGTGATGTATTTCTTCTAACATCAAAGCCTGTTCTGTATGCTGCAAACGTTGCAGAAGACAGTCTTTCCTCCATTGACTCCAATCCTTTGGTCAATGAGCTCAAGGAATACGCTAAAAAAGAAGGTTCTGAAGTTATTGTCATTAGTGCAAAAGTGGAAGAAGAAATTGCCCAACTGGATGATGATGAAAAAGCAATGTTTTTAAACGAGCTCGGCATATCGGAATCCGGTCTGGACAAGCTTATAAAAGCCAGCTATAAGCTTTTGGGACTGATTTCATTTTTGACCGCAGGCCAGCAGGAAGTGAGAGCATGGACCATTGTTAAGGGTACAAAAGCACCTCAGGCAGCAGGCAAAATACACAGTGACTTTGAAAGAGGATTTATCCGTGCAGAAGTGGTTGCATATAATGACCTTATGGAATGCGGCTCCTATGCTGCCGCCCGTGAAAAGGGACTTGTCCGTTCGGAAGGCAAGGATTATGTTATGAATGATGGTGATGTTACATTATTCAGGTTTAATGTATAGTCTTTATAATTTTATAAACAAAAAAATTCCTTACAGGCAGTCGGTAAGGAATTTTTTATTATTTTATACACTTTATACTGTTACCAGATTCTCCTCCGTATTCAACTTGGAGTTCAATGTACTGCCATTTACCATTTTCAACTCATTGTCGCTTAATATAGCGGCAAAATCAAGGATTATTATTATCCTCTCTTCTATTATTCCAACACATTTAATGTATGTATTGTTTATCTTCCTTAATATTTCCGAAGGCTCTTCCAAATTCTCGCTTGAAAATTTGGTTATTTCCGAAACTTCATTAACGAGAAAACCTATAAAAGTTTCATCAATCTTTGTAATTATGATCTTTGTCTTTTTGTTTATAGGTGTTTCACCTAATTCAAAACGTCTGTTCAAATTCACTATCGGAATAACTTTACCTCTTAAGTTAATCATTCCTTCTATGAATTTGGGCATATTGGGCACTTTGCTGATTTCCTGGAACTTTACAATTTCGTGAACTTGTGAAGAATCCACTCCACAGGCAATATCATTTAGACCGAACAGTACTGCTTTCAATTCATTCATTTGTTATTCCTCCCAATACACGGTATTTATCATTTTAATGGTATTTAATCCAATTCAATTATTTCGGGTTCATTGCCCCAATTCAAAACACCGTCTAAATATCCTGTAATATTGCTGTTTATAACAAACTCATCAATTTCGTTATTTGCGGACCAATCATTATCGATATTTATTTTAGTACTTCCGCTGTTCTTTATTACAAAGCTAACCTCGGTGTAAAAACCCGATTCAATAACACTTTCATCATCATTAAACGATATTTCAACATAAGTATCGGCATATTCGGATTTATCTTTAATATTTTCGATTTTACCTATTACATTTTCCTCACCGATACTTGAATACAAACATTCAAATGATTGTTTTCCATTGCCTTCATGTGTATAATAATACCTTAATTTTAAGTCGGATAATTTAATGGGTTCCTTGGTTACATTAAATACTACTATATTGGCAATAATGTCATTTTTGTTGTATTCATTAAATGACTGTACCAGCAAGTCGCTTTTAACAACACTTATATTATAATCACCTACATCGTCCTCTGAGTAACCATAAACACATACATAGTATGTTTTTTGGGCTTCAAGATTTGATACAATACAAAAATTGGATGTGCCGGAATCACCCTCGTCATTCATTTTAATTAATTTTAAATTCCGGTCATAAAGGACACCCACAGTATCAAGCTTTCCTGACGTTCTAATTATGTAGCTTCCTGCGTCCTTTGTTGTAAATGTATAATAATCCTCTTCACCTGCTTTACTTAATTGTGCACTGATACTTTCTCCAATACCAATTTTTTTCGCTGTTTTAGAAACACTGCTCAAATCATCTGCACATACACTAATGGGTGCAAAAGAAAACAAAAACATAAATACTAACATGAATTTTACAATACTTCTTAAATTTCTCGTAAACATATGCGATTCCTCCTCATGCCAAAATAGGCTTGCTTTTTAATTACATCAATACATTAATTTTGCAGGCAAATAATTGAATTATTTTTTAACATCGTGAAATAATGACGTGTACAAATAAGTAGTAAAATAACGCAATTTTATAATGTGATTAACATAGAAACATCCTAATTGGATTTAATGAGGTTAGAAAAAAAGAATAAATAAAAGAATTGATAAATTTCCCTACATTTATATTATACTACAGGTAATTAAATATTTCAAGCTATTCTGCAAATGAGCAAATGATAAAAATAATAAGCTTGAAAAATAAAACGACTATGTTATAATCCCGAGTTTGACAGTTGAGAAATATAAAAGGGGCTATAAACGTTGAAA
>DAOOVO010000051.1:0-28792 GCA_035370245.1 Pseudobacteroides sp. | reverse complement strand
TTTATGAATAAAAAAGGGGCTGATACAAAACTAATTTAGTTTTGCAACAGCCCCTATTAGGGAGAAATCGATGTACTGTGAAACATTTATCTCTCTATATATGTTTCATTTGCTTTAACATTGACCTTTTTAACATTCTATAATTTAAGTTTTAAAAAAGTGTGAATAATTTGTAAAATGTAATAATCAGCACTAAAAAAGGAAACCCTCAAAATAAATATCCGGTTCCCTCTTTTAGGATAATTGCAAAGTTTATCGTAATATAATTTACCCACAAAATTACATATTTAATCAAATTAATAAATAAAACTCAACATTCTACTTCTTCCTTCGGCAGGAACAAATCACCATTTCCCGTAAATCCAAATAATAACTTACTGTTTTTGATATTCTTAATGTTATTTACTATAATACTTCCAAGGTTTGTATCATATTCTTTTGTTTCAATGGAACAAGCCGCAGTGCCATATCCATACCATTCACCCGGACTATAATACGTGGGCATTTCATAAAAAATTTCCACGATGGCTTCAAACTCTTTTGCTCTAAGTTTACCCTTCCACCTTTCCATAACATTGCCCCCTTGAAAAATATTATAATCCAATTATACCATATTTTCCCCATTAGTCAAACACTTTTAAGTATATTTTTCCAATTTATATCTTTATTTTACATGTTTTTCTATCATTTGCATACTTTTTTATTCATATTTATGCACATATTCATATACATAATTCATATTCAACATGTTTATATTCATATTCAACATGTTTATATTCAATATTCATATTCAATATTTTATATTTAACATATTAATATTTTCACAGCATAGCATTTATTTCTTCACTGTCTTTCTCTGCAACCGTTCCAACCTATGCTTTAAGTCCTTATAGTATATTTTCCTTAACAAATCACTGCCCAAGCAGATATCAAAAGCTTTTTCGGTTATTTCTTTCGCACCGGCAATATCTCTAACCCTATGCTCATAGTGTTTGGCAAGCTGTATCATTATTGGAATATTAGGAGTTTTTGACGATTTCAGAATCAATTCAAAGCATTGTGTTATTCTGTCATAATCTCCTCCGTTTTTGTACAATGATATAAGCTCTTTTAATGCTTCAATCCTTACCATTGCATTATTTGAGTCGGAACAATGCTTATAGCAATTCTCAGCCTTCATATAATCCATAACTTTATTATAAATCCTTGCTGCACCAAACAATTCACTATAATCGGACGCTTCTTCCAAAGGATCATTTAACAACCTACCTATTTTCACAAAAAGTGCCACCATTGAAATGATATCTAATTTGTTGTGTTCTAATACCCTCTTCATGTCTTTTGCATTACGGTCATTAACATATTTGAAATAGGCTGCCGGTATAAGATAACCGGGTATGTCATCATTTCTTTTAAGCCCAAGCAAATTTTCCTCAAGAGATATAAGCCTGCAGCTTTGAAGCTTCCTTTTCCATATAGTCCTGGATATATGAAGCAAATCCAAATGTACCGGATCATTTAGCCTTAGTTTTATTCTATTTGATATAAATCTTGAATTTAAAAGATTCCAGTCAAATGACTTGCCGTTAAATGTTATAAGCCCCTTCCTTGAAGCAAGTTCATTTTCCAAATAGCTGAGCATGGCTGGTTCCTCGTCATAGTCCCTCATAAAAAGCTGTTTTACAACAAAATTCTCTTTATCAAAGTATCCTATGCCTACTAGAAAAGCCATCGTCCCCGCACCGCCAAGACCGGTTGTCTCAGTATCGAGAAATATCATGTCTTCAAGAGCGAGTTTGCTTTTGCTGTTAAAAGCTTTTATTAAATAATCGAAATCCAGATTTGTAAAATCCTCCAGCATACAATTGCCATGGACATATTTAAGAGGGTACTGACTTTTATGCATGAAAAATGACCCTAAATGACTGCTCTCAATAGTTCCATCCACGAGCCTGTCTATATCGAATGTATTTGCAGCTACGGATGT
Source organism: Pseudobacteroides sp. (assembly GCA_035370245.1). Lineage (GTDB taxonomy): Bacteria > Bacillota > Clostridia > Acetivibrionales > DSM-2933 > Pseudobacteroides. The sequence continues at coordinate 26,805 of DAOOVO010000051.1, read as the reverse complement.
ATTATTAACTCCATATGAGCCGTTCATACTTTCTGTACCTTCTATCGCAGCAGTCTCTTTAAGCTTTTGTTTCTCAACATATTGCTTTAGTTTGCTTCTCAAATCGGAATACATATTCATGCCCCACCAAATCCAAAATTTGATTTTTAATTATCCTTTTTTAATTATCCCTTAAAGTATAGCCTATTAGTTTAAGTGTTAAAAGCTTGGGATTGCCGCTGCCTGAAAACTCGTTGAGAGGCCCTACACATGACGGGCAGCCGCATTCGCATTCACACTGCTCAATCATTTTGCCTGCAGCGATAAACAATTCCTTATGGATGCTGTATAGCTTTTCACTAAATCCCACTCCCCCGGGATAGCTGTCATAGATATAAAGTGTCGGCTTAGCGGTAAAAGGAGCCTTCACCTGGTATACTACCCTTATGTCTCCGGGATCGCACATGAGGTAAATTGGGGCACAGTTGGCAATTATATTCGATAAACCAAGAAGTCCGTTTTGTATTTCCAATTGGGACATGCCCATGGTAGCTTCTTCCGAAAAGCTTATCCAATAAGAAGTTGTGTGCATTTCAAGTTCGGGAAGATTTACAGGCCCTGAGCCTATGTTCTCATGGGTATAGAGCTTTATCTTTTTAAACATTGTTACTATGGAAGATACCGTTACCTCTCCGCTATACCTGTCCGTAAGCTTTCCCTCTTCGCTTCTGAATACATCAATAACCTTCATGTCAACCGCCAGATTGGCATCGGTATAGTAATCCACATCAACCTTCCTGACATATGCTTTCTTATCGTCAAAATCCAGCTCTTCTACTTGATATTGCTGGCCCTCATGCATATATATGGCTTCCTCATGAAGAAGCATGGGAGCACTGAATCTGTCCGTTTCTCCAATCACTCTGTGTTTCGGTTCCGATATGTCTATTATAATAAAATTCTCATTTGAAGCACTTCTAAGGGATATATCACCTGCCGGGAAAACATCGCTCATCCAATACCATCTTGAACCTACATGCCTTAAAATCTTGGCATCTTCCATAAATGACAGTATTTCTGCCGTTGTTTCAACTCCAAACTTCTCGTCATCGGTAAATGGGAGTTCAAAAGCGGCACATTTTATATGATTATAGAGTATTGCCAGATTATCGGGATTAATAAGCCCATATTCGGGGCTCTTTTCAAAAAAATAATCGCTGTTGTTCACAATGTACTGGTCTAGAGGGCTGCTACTGGCAATCAAGAACGCAGCAGAAACGCTGTTCCTTCTGCCTGCTCTTCCGGCCTGCTGCCAGGTACTGGATATACTGCCGGGATATCCGCATATGACACATGCCTCTAAATTACCTATATCAATACCGAGTTCAAGGGCATTGGTACTCACTACACCTGTTACACTGCCATCTCTAAGTCCTCTTTCTATTTCACGCCTAAGGCTTGGAAGATATCCTCCTCTATATCCCCTTACCCTTTGCTCTCCTTCAAATTTATTTGCATAAATATCCTTGAGATATGTTACCAAAACTTCAACATTTAGCCTGCTTCTTGTAAATACTATTGTTTGTATGTTGTTTCTTACAAGGTTCTGAGCCAGCATTTTGGCTTCTATGGTACTGCTTTTTCTGATTCCCAACTCCTTATTGACAACAGGTGGATTATAAAAAATAAAATGCTTTTTTCCCATGGGAGCCCCATTATTGTCAACAAGCACAACATCCTCTCCCGTAATTCCCGATGCCAGTTCATCCGGGTTGGCTATTGTAGCCGAGCAGCATATAAACCTGGGGTTGGAGCCGTAGAATTTGCATATTCTCTTGAGTCTTCTTATTACATTTGCCAGATGGCTCCCGAATACGCCTCTATAATGATGTATCTCATCAATTACAATAAACTTGAGGTTCTCAAACAGCTTGTTCCATTTCGTATGATGAGGAAGTATTCCACTGTGAAGCATATCGGGATTTGTAACAACTATATGCCCCGCCTGCCTTATTGCCTTTCTGGCCGTTTGAGGAGTATCCCCGTCATAGGTATATGTCTTTATATCCACACCTACCTCGGTTATAAGTTCATGCAGCTCAGTGGTCTGGTCCTGAGAAAGTGCTTTTGTTGGAAAAAGAAAAATTGCTCTTGATTCAGGATCCTTTAATATATTGTTTATAACAGGTATGTTGTAGCACATGGTTTTACCCGATGCCGTAGGAGTCACCACAACAACATTTTTATTATTTTCCACTTCGCTTACCGCAGTAGCCTGATGAGAATAAAGCCTTGTTATTCCTCTTCTTTTGAGTGCTTCCTTTAGTCTGTTATCCACACACTCGGGAAACTCCGAGTAAACAGCATCCTTAGGAGGTATTTCAATCCAAGCTGTTATGTTCTTCATCATCTTTTCAGAATTTTTAATATTATCCAAAATTTGTTCAAGATTCATACTTCTTCTCCACTAACCTTTATCATTTGATTTTTAGATCAATTGTTCTCCCATATTCATTATAATGATTTCTTTATTTAATTAACAGCTATAATTTATTATTACATTAAATACATCATTAATCTTTTACATCATTAATCTTTCAATTAGCAGAACAAAATAAACGACAAATTACCTGAATTTTGCAGCATATATGACAAAACAACAGTTTTTTACACATAAATGCTTTATATTCCTTTATTTTTTATATCTATTATTGAAGAATGTGCTTAATTAATATATAATTCATTTAAGGGAGAATTTATCATAAGAGAATTTATCATATTTAGGCATTTCAAGAAATACTTTACTTGAGTATTTTTTTATAAAACAATTATTTCCGGTTTTGAAATGCCTCATTGGTCAGTTGATTGTTTTTAATACCTAACATATGGAGGTTGTCAATTGAGCAGTTCAAATTTTTTTGGTAGAGATAAGTTATCCAGAGAAAATTTAAAATCATTTATTGAGGGAATGCGTCAAGGAGACAATGAATCCAGAAACGATTTTATTGATGAAAACAAAACTTTTATCCTTAAAGTCGTATCAACCGCATTAAAAAAATCGACACTGCCCCAAAACAGCAAGGAATTTGAAATAGGCCTGGCATCATTCAATTATGCCATTGATACCTATGATTTTAACAGTGATGATGACTTTTTGTCCTATGCAGAAAAAGTTATTAAAAATTCCATATATGATTATATAAAACTTTCAGGCAATAACTTACAGAATTCTGCTGCTAAAATTGAAAATGAGTACTTATATAGAGATTCTGAAAACAAGAATGAAATCTGCGATTTTAAGCTTAAACTGTGGAAGCTGGATATTACTTTAGATTCATTAGTTGAGGTAACCCCAAATGATAATGAATCCATCATAACTTCAATTTCCATAGCCCGAAGGCTTTTATCAAACCGTGATATTTGCAATAAGATATTATCTAAAGCAGGTATCCCATATGATCAATTGGATAAAGATACTAGAAACAATAAAAAATTCATTGAGAAACATAAAGCGTACATAATTGCCCTCATGCTTATATTAAGCAGCGATATGGGAATATTAAAAAGCTATCTTAAAAATGTTGAGTCGGGTAATAGATCCTCCGATAATATCGGAATTATTCTCGAAATATTTAAAGATAAAGCGTTATTTTTTACACTTCAGGGTAAATTTACTATTAACCATATTAAAATCACACCTGACACTTATATAGGCAAACAAGTTTTAATAAACGTTAACAACACCAAAAGAACTTCAAATATTTCAAGATACTCTGTATTCGCTGCAGGCTTTTTTGCTGTGACCCTAACTGTTCTTTTGGGTTTCACTTATTTCTCTCGGGACGATGCAACAACTGTTCATTCACCGGAAGACGGAAATTCAAATTATACTGCCATAATTAGCGAAAATGAAGAACAAAACACGTCGATTCCGGCTGCAACAGTTACTTCATCGGTTGATCCAAGTCCTACTGCAGAATTAGACACACAAAGTCCGGATTATGCGACTATTTCGCCGACACCGGAAAAATTAAATACAAGCACAACCAAGTCTAAAAGTACAAACACACCAAAGCTTAAAAGCACAAATACGCCTAAGCCTAAGAGAACAAATACACCGGTACCGACTAAAAAGACACCGGAACCTACACCTCCGACCGATAAAGCTGTAGGTCCGCCGGATACTCCTGTAATCACATGCGATGTAGAAAGTGTCACTGTCGGTGATACATACACCGTATCAATGAACATGCCTAGTGGAAATAACGGTACAGTTGTTGTTCTCTATGAAAATGATAATATTGTGCTTTATAAAAGGCATAAAGACAATTCACCGAATCAACAAACCGAATCCATGTCATTTAAGGCAAAATCAAAAGGAACGTTTAAATACAGATATAAACTGCTCAATGCTAAAGGAGCCACAAGTAGTGAAACTATTACTGTAACTGTAAATTAAGTATCTTTTGCACTAATGCATGACTAATTTGTATTATTTTGTATGTAATTTATATATATGTGATTAAAGTACATTGATCATTATAGAATATATTAACACATTCCTAAACTAATTTTACCTTGGAGATGATAAGATGAGCTCTGATTTTCAAAATAATGATGTATTTAACAATAATAATTTAAGTGCCTCCATAAGCAGAATGAGGCAGGGGGATATTGAACTAAGAGAACGTTTTATTGAAGAAAATAAAAATATGATAATGAAAGTTGTGTCCCAGATTCTGGGCAAATCAGCAATTCCGACAAACAGCAAGGAATATGATGCTGCCATTACAGCTTTCAACTATTGTATTGATCATTATGATTTCAACGGTAATGAAACTTTTTCTGCATATTCGGAAAAAATTATAAAGGAATGGATTTACCACTTTTTATGGGAAGAAAATTCCAAAAGCTTATCCATCGATGAGCCATCTACCGATAATTCTAAAGAGTACCTGTACCGCAATTTTGAAAATAAAGATGAGATCATAGTTTTCAAGCAAAAGCTTTGGGAGTTTGGAATTACATTAAGGGATTTGTATTTCTTAGGCCCGAGAGAAATAGACCAGATCATGTTTTCATTAACTGTTGCAAAGTCAATTGCCGACAGTAAATTGCTTTACAAAAACATGTTTAATTATAAAACTGTTCCTATCGATGATCTTGACGAAAAATTGAGGCTTCAGAAGAAATTGATAGAAAAAAATAAAGAGTACATAATTGCACTTTCTATTATATTAAAAAGCGATTTAAAGGTATTAAAAAGCTATCTTATAAATATAGAACAAGGTAAACCTACCGAAAACATAGGTATCGTCCTTGAATTGTTTAAAAAAGACGCTATTGTAATGAATTTTTCAGGTCAGTTTATCATTATTAAGATTGACCGAAACAATAACAGAATTATCGGTAAGCAGGTTCAGCTCAACAAGGACGGTTCTAAGCTGTATAGCAGCAAGTTTTTAAGATTCGGTGGCATTGCGGCAGGTTCTGTTGCTGTTATACTTGTTATTTTGCTTGGAAGTAAAGCCTTCTTAAATAAGTCTAACGAAGCAGTCTCACCTTCTCCTTCAGGCAATTCATTAGTATTGGATGATCCGGAATCCACAGATGAAACGGAATCAGAAGGTGAAGATATTGAAGAACCCGTAGATACAGAAGATACGGATGGCACTGAAGAGAATCCGACTCCTGATGTTGTTGAGGAATCAGAGTCTCCTAAAGCCGGTTCTCCATTAGACGGCAATTCCGGGAATGCTGAAAGCAGTGCTGCCAAACCTAAAGCTTCACCTACAAAGGCTTCAAAGCCTACAAATACAAAACCTAAACCTACAAATACAACAAAAAGGGCAACTCCTACAAAAGCTGTTCCTACGGCAAAACCTACAGCAAAGCCTACTGTAAAACCTACAGTAAAGCCCACTGCAAAGCCTACACCTCAGGCTCCTAAGGTGGCAAAAGCACAGGGAATTCCAGGACCGGTTCAAATATCCTCCAATACTTACTCTGTAAAAGTAGGAGATTATTTTACACTATCCATGAACATGTTCGGAGGGAATAACGGTACTTCTCTTATACTTTATGAAAACAACGAAGTTATATCAACAAGTTCTTTAGAGGATAAAACACCTGAGCCTCAATCAAGAAGCGTAGCCGTTATAGCCAATGAAAAGGGCATATTCAACTATAGATGGAAGCTTGTTAACGAGTTCGGATCAAGCTCAAGCGGTACATTAACAATGATCGTAACGGATTGATTATATAAAAAGATTGAATATAAAAAAGGGCCTTTAGAAAACTGATTTGAATTCTAAAGGTCCTTTAAATTTTCTATTCTTCAATCATTCATTAGGGTATAATCTGGTCATAGGAATTACGGATTTTTCCACAGTAGGACTACTCCACAAAAGCTTAACCCTTCCATTTAGATTTCCGTTAAAATACTCAATTTTTATTTTATGCTTTTTCCCCGCTTTTAACTTTATTTCCCTTGTTGATGCCGTGTCTTTCGATGAATTACCCCATTCATTAATCTCCAGTACATCGTCTATCCACAGCTTAACACCGCCGTCATATTCCAGGTAAAATTTATATTTCTCATCGCTGACCGGCTGTACATAGCCTGTCCACCGGATACTATACTTTTGATCCTGATGAACCCTTTGGTCGGGCGAACCGGTTCCCCAGTTAAAATTGATTTCTGTATCAATACCTTTTGCCTTCAGGTCGGTTAAATCTGTATTATCATAATATTCATAGGATAGACCCTTTCCCTCACCGGGTAAAACAGTAGGTTGAGGCTTTTTCTCCGCAGGATACAGGTACGAAGAAGGTACAATTGATTTTTCCACCGATACACTGTTCCACCACAATGAAATTATGCCATTACCGGTATTGTTATAATATTCAAGTTTTATATCATATTTTTTGTTTCCTGTTAACGTTATTTTTGCCGTATCAATTACATTCCACTGATCGTTCCATTGATCAATAATTAGCTTATTATCTATCCAAAGCCTTGCTCCATTATCACGACTAACATAAAACTTATACTCTCCAGTGGACGGAGGTTTGATATATCCTGTCCATCGAACGCTATAAGAGTCATCATTTCTTACACCCGGAGCAGGCTCCGCACCTGTAAACCAATAAAAGTTGATATGCTTGTCGATACGAGTAGTTACAAGTTTTGTAAGATCTATATTATCATAGTACTCAGCCAGCAAACCTGTACCGGTTTCAGGCTTTGGAGTTGCTGTTGGAGTACTTTCCGGCGTATTGGTTGACGGTTTTATTACTGTTTGAACATCATTTGAGCCTTTTGTCGGAGTACTTGATATATTCTTTGTACTTAAATTATTAGTATTTAAACTGTTTGTATTTAAATTATCGGTATTCAACCCGTTAGGTGTATTGGTTATTTTTCCAGTTATATCGGCAGTTTCATCGGCTCTGTCATCCTTCGTCGCCGGTGTATTGGCATCCGGTGTATTGGCATCCGGTGTATTGGCTGACGGCATATTGGTTTCCGATATATTGTTTTCCTGTGTATTAGTTTCCGGTGTATTGGTTGTCGGTACATTGTAAGCCATATTACCCTTGTTTATATGATATGTTATTATCAAATCCGATACTTCAAACCTTTTAGCATCATCAAGGGATAACTTGCTGCCTGTCTTCACCAATTCCTTATACAGAGCATATCTTCCTAATGAAATGCCACTTTTTTTTGCCGCTTCGATATCATTCCTATCCAACTGAAAAACATCTATCTGATTATTCTCGCCATGTCTTGCTCCTACTTCATCCTTTAAATCCGACAAAAGACTGCTTAATTTTGACTCGTTGGCTTTTAATTCATCTTTATCGGTATTTGAGCTTGAGTTTACGGCACCCGATATTAAAAAATAATTTTTGGCACCATCATTTGTTATCCCCTTTTCTTCACATCTATTTATTATTATATAGAAAGCCTCATTTATCTTCATCCCTTTAGGCTTTAAGTCCCCCAAAAGTTCCCTTGCATCTTTGTTCATATAGTCTGTATCTACAACCTTATAATCCTTATTGACAGCAAACTGGATGCTAGGATTTATATCCAGACTTATATATGCCAAAATATTGTTATTATAACTGTTACTGTTAGACATTATGCCTATAAAGACGGAAATTCCAATAATCAATGCTATAGCGGCAACTAACGAAACCCTTTTTAAAATGTAAGCCGTATTTATAACATCGCTCATTTTAAAATGTATTTCCTGGCTTATATACATAGTAGGCTTTCTGGCTAATTTGTAATATTCATTCTCTTCCGTCAATACAGTAACATATTTTTTTTCTATATCAATAACTATTCCACTTTTAACCATTTTTACTTTTTCCCCCTAACGTTCGACCAAGATAGGCCTGTAGATGCTCAAAATCATTTCCATATATTATTGAAACAGATATGATAAACTCTCTGTTTCTTTCAATTGTCCTCGGATGAACATCAACAATCTTGGCTAATTCCTTCATTGGAAAATATTTTTTATTTATTATTTTCTTATATATTTCTTTATTTTGTGCAATCTTTTTCCCTACCTGAACACACATCTCTCTTGAGTCGCTGTGTTTTGGAGTATACTTATGTAAATCACTTAATTTTATTTTAAATGCCCTTAACTCTTCATCAAAACTTTTTATCTCCTGAAAAAGCTCTATCCTGTCATATTTTGATATTGCAGGCTCATCGACATACTTTTCATCAAACTGATTCTCTTTATCCTCAAGATACGAAAAGGGTATCTCTTTACTCTTTTTAGATACAAACCTTATATAATCGATTATCCTTCTCTTTATTATCTGTTCGGCAAAGCTAAAAAAATTAAATGTTTTTTGGCTTTTATTACTGTCAAATTTATCAATAGCTTCATTAAAAGCGATAAGACCTATACTGTATTCATCACTGTTTCTAAGACTTTCCTTATTTGGTACTGCATCTGAAATAACTCTTAATATAAAAGGTATATAGTCATTAATAAATTTATCCCTAAGCTCTTCATCGCCTTCTTTAATTCTGTTAAGCAAGTGTCCGGCATGCTCTTTGTCAGAATTATAGGCTGTAAAAGTAAAAATCAAAATAAAGCACCCCTTTTATAAGCAGGAATTTATGCAATCTAAATCAATTATATTTATTTTATTTTGAATTATATCATATCAATAAAACAGCTACAAATAATGCCATAAAATAAAAGCTATTATACGCATTCAGGTATGCAATAAAAAAATATACATATACTCACTTTCTATTAAAAATAGTAATATTTTTTGAATAGTTTTATATACATATATTTATCGGCAGATTAATCAAATAACTTCTATGTCTATAGTTAAATATTCGAAAGAACTATATTTTTTAGTCGTTTATGAAAACTTTATAAAAATTTATTGTTATTTATAAAAAATTAATATTTTAAAAAGCTGAAACAATAGCTTTTTTAAGCATAATGTTATAAGATATTATTGCCGATAAAAAACTTGCAAATCTTTTAAAAGTTATTTTCTGCAAAATAATAAATATTTATCTAATAACTAAAGGAGGTTTTCTAATTGGACGTTTTAAGCAGTGATATTAACAGTCAGAGTTATAATCCATTATTATCTTATGAGCCTGTTCAAACCACAGATATTCCACTCTGGGAAACTATTGCAAGATTGGCTTCCATAAATGATTTCGGTCTGTATTTACGTGAATCAAGTCAAGTGATCCCCCTTCTTCATAAAGAAATTTTAGAGGTAAATAGCGAGACAAGAAATCTTTTCGGCAGAGCAGGTGAAAAAAATCCCTGGATTTTACCCGACAACAACAGGATAAAGCTTTACAAAATGGCTCAAAAGCTGGCAGATTTACAAGACGGACATAGAATTAGAATAAAAAGAAAGACATTGGCTAAATCAACAGATGTATACAGAGGCCTGCTAAGACTTAAAATGACTATTGCTATGATAATAGTTTTTGCTGATTCCTTTAAAAAGGTTTTACCTCTCGAAGAAAGATTTGCTCAATTACACAAGGATATCACATATATTTTGACATCAGCACTTGAAATAGATGCAGATATATTAAAAGCTATGGATTCCAACAGATTGAAGAACTATTTCAAAACATACTGTTAATAGATTTTTTGCCCATAAAATAACACAATCACCTGGGTAACTTATAGTAACTTTCCCATACTTTGACAGGATTGCACCCATAAATATAATGGAGCACCTCATTTCGACAGCCAGCTCTTCGGGAATGAAGGTATTGTTTATTGTTGAAGAATCGATAAGGATAATATTATCTTCCATATTAACCTTACATCCTAAGCTCTTTAATATATTTACCATTACTTCAACATCTTTCAATCTGGGACAATTCTTTATGACACTTAGACCCTCGTTTAGTACTGTCGCTGCGAGTATGGGCAAGACAGCATTTTTTGCACCTTCGATGGTGATTTCGCCTTTTAATTTCTGTCCACCGCTAATTACAAGTTTGCTCATTTTTTACAACACCTCCGAAAACCCGGTGGAAATAATCCTATTCATATATGTTACATATTATGCTGGGTTTACAAAAATGTTACTTTTTTATTTGTTCCTTATGTCAATTGCGAGGTTGTATATTTTATCTGCTGCGTCCCTGACACCTATCATACCCGCATTTTTTGACATTGCTTTAAGCTTGGCTTTATTTTTAATAGTGTCAACAATTTTTTTATGAAGCACCTCGCCGCATAAGTCTTTTTCGAGAATTACCAAAGCCGCACCGTGCTTTTCAAGGGCTTTGGCATTATGCTCCTGATGATTGGCGGTTACATAAGGTGAAGGTATCAGAATTGAAGGAACCGAAAGTGCTGTGAGCTCACTTATAGTTATCGCACCTGCCCTGCAGACAACCAGATCTGCGGCAGCCATAACGGCAGCCATATCAAATATGTAAGGAAGTACCTCAACCGACTTATAATTTACTCCATCCAATTTTTCTAAAACATTTTTATGCTGTTTCTCTCCCGTTGCGTAAATGAGCTTAAAGGAGCCTTCCTTGTAGTGGTTTTTTAGCATATCAACAACAGACTGATTTATTTTTTCGGCACCCAGGCTTCCTCCAAAGATTACCACAAGCGGGATAGAGCGGTCAATCTTAAGGCTTTCCCTGGCATCGGCACGCTGAATTTCCAACATTTCCTTTCTTATAGGATTTCCGGTAAGAACTACTTTTTTTGCATTCTTGAAGAATTTTTCAGACTCCTTAAAACTAATGGCAGTTATATTTGAAAACCTGGAAAGTATCCTGTTTGTAACGCCCGGAAATGCGTTTTGTTCATGTATAAGGGTAGGTATTTTTTTCATATATGCTGAAAAAACAACAGGACCACAAACGTAGCCCCCAGTACCTATTACTATATCAGGCTTAAATTCCTTTACTATTTTTCGTGCTTCATGAAAGCCCTGAAACATCTCCTTTACCGCAATAAATGTATCTTTTGAAAGCTTTCTTCTAAATCCTCTTACCTTTATGAGCTTAAGCTCAAAGCCTTCCCTCGGTACCAATTTGGTTTCAAGTCCCCTTTCGGTACCTACAAAAATTATTTGAGCTTCAGTATTTTTTGACTTTATATATTTGGCAATGGCAAGCCCCGGATTTATATGGCCTGCAGTGCCTCCACCCGCTATCAATACTTTCAAATTCAATCACCTCATATCCTATCATAGTTTGCCTGTTTAGATATATTTAAAAGAATTCCTATACTGCATAGCATAAATGTTAGGGATGTACCGCCCGAGCTAAAGAACGGCAGAGCGATACCTGTAGCAGGTATGGATGATGTAACAACAGCAACATTTATAACAACCTGCATTCCTATAAGTGAAGTCAACCCAATTGCAACAAGACTCCCAAAAACATCCGGTGTGTTAATGGCTACTTTTATACCCCTCCATATAAATACAAAAAACAGCATCAGTATGGCCAGCACACCTATAAACCCCAATTCTTCCGCTATTACAGCAAAAATAAAATCATTATATGGTTCGGGTAAATAGAGATGCTTTTGCATACCCTTTCCCAATCCTTTACCGAATAACCTTCCGGAACCTATGGCATAAAGAGATTGAATAATCTGCCAGCTGTCTCCTTGTTTATCCTGCATTGGGTCTAAGAAAGTTGTGAGCCTTTTCCTTGCATGAGGCAGAGTTATGATGGCTGTAATCAAAGCTCCCACAGCAGGTATTCCAAGCAGCATAAAATGCTTTATCTTTGCTCCTGCACAGAATAAAATTATGGCAGCAACAATAACAACCAGAACAGTACAGCTTAGATGGGGCTCAATAAGCAGGAGACCTGAAAATATAGCTATTAAAATCAAGTATGGCAGCAATCCCTTAAAGAAATATTTAAGTTCATCCCTTCTCTTGGATAGACTATATGAAAAAAATAAAATCATAGATATTTTTAGAAGCTCGGAAGGTTGGAAGGAAATGGGTCCTATAAAAATCCATCTGTACGCACCGTTAAGTTTAGTTCCTATACCCGGTATCCTTACTAATACAAGCAAAACCAAACTTATAACGAATAAAATGGGTGATATCTTACCAAGCTTATGATAGTCGACCCTCGATATAATAAGCATTCCAATTACACCCACAACGGCAAAAATAATTTGTCTTTCTACAAAGTAATAAGCATTTCCATTATGATAATTATATGCACTGGGGTAACTGGCACTAAAAAGCATAATTAAGCCTATCGAAAGCAGCATCAGTACAGATATGAATATCCAAAAATCAAACGGTTTCTTTCCCTTCATCGAAAAACCCTCCAAAAAACATAATAAAACCCGTAACAGCTTTTAATTTATCAGGTTATATATATTGCAATGCCAATTCCACATAATACCAATGTAACAAACCAGAATGAATATACAACCTTGGTTTCTTTCCAGCCTGAAAGCTCAAAATGATGATGCAGCGGTGCCATTTTAAAAACTCTTTTTCCCCTTGTCTTAAAGGATATCACCTGTATTGCAACTGAAAGTATTTCGGCAACATATACGGCACCAACCAATAGAATTACAAAAGGCATCTTCATCATAATTGCAAGGGTACCCACTGCACCGCCTAAAGCCAGCGAGCCTGTGTCACCCATAAAAATTTTGGCAGGATGAATATTGAATGTAAGAAAACCAAGACAACCTCCTGCCACAATTGATGAAAAGATCATGCTGGATTCCCACACTGAATTCGTCATTGCAACAAGTGAAAAAAATACCATTACAATAAGGGTTATCCCAGCTGCAAGGCCGTCTAAGCCGTCAGTAATATTAACGGCATTTGTTGTTGAATACAACACAAAAATAACGAATAATATGTAAAACCATTTTTCAGTTACAGTACCAAAAAAAGGAATGGTTATATCCACGCCAAGATCGGTAAAATATGCCGTATAAACAGCAAAAACAGTCGCTACAAGCAAAAGCCCTACTGTTTTTTGCTTAGGGTACAGACCATCCTTTCTCCTTTTCTTAACTTTTATGAAATCATCGATAAAGCCAATCAAACCGAATCCAATTGTGGCTATTGCCATAGGTATAATTTCTGTATATATTCTTGCAAAATAAATGGAAAGCAAAAGAATCGGTATAAGAAAAATCAGACCGCCAATATTTGGAGTCCCTGTTTTTTTTAAATGAGTAGCAGGCCCGTCATCACGAACTGTCTGACCAAACTTGAGCCTTGTTAAAGCCGGAATTAAAATAGGCCCTGCAATTAGAGCCATAGCAAATGATATTATAAAAACCACAACTTGAATTGACAATTGCATTTTAATACTTCACCCCGTATTTCATCCTGATAATCTTAAATTTCTAATAAATCTTGTGCTATTTCTTCCATTTTCATTCCTCTCGAACCTTTTATGAGGATATAATCCCCTTCCTTTACAAAACTCTTTAAAAATTTCTTTGCTCCATCATTGTCATCAAATGAGAAAACCCTCTCTGAAGGTACACCTGCCTCCAAAGCTCCCTTAGCAATACTTCTGCCGTTTTCACCGACAGTAACAAGATAGCTAATATCCTTTGATGCAACATATTTGCCTACTCCCACATGTGCTTTGTATGCCCATTCTCCCATTTCCAGCATATCGCCAAGCACTGCTATTGTTCTATTGCCCTCGCATGTATCCTTCAATACATCAATTGCCGATTCCATTGATTGAGGACTTGCATTGTAAGCATCGTTAATGACCTTGTAGCCCTTGCTTCCAACTATATTCAATCTCATATTGGCAGGACTGTATGACGCAATACCTTCAATGATGCTCTCAACAGGCATACCCATGTTAAGGCCCACCGCTATAGCCGCCAATGCATTACTAACATTGTGTGTCCCAGGTACCGGAATATTTACTTTATAGTCATTATTACCGATTGTAACTTCAAAGCATATACCGCTTTCACCCATTGATTTTATATTATAAGCTTGCAAATCAAGACCTTCTTCTGTTCCGTAATAGATAGTCTTGTACTTCAAAAATCCCTTTAATCCATATAAAAGGCTGTCGTCTCCATTTAATATAACAATGCCGTCATCGGGCAGTCCTTCCATTATCTCCATCTTGGCTTTTAGAATATTTTGCTTCGAACCAAGCTTCTCTATATGGGACATTCCAATATTGGTAATAACCGCAATCTGAGGCTTTGCTATTTTTGTCAGATAGCTTATCTCACCTAAACCGCTCATGCCCATTTCCAAAACTGCTGCTTCATGATCCCTTTCCAAATTCATAACAGTAAGGGGCAAGCCTATATGGTTGTTAAAATTGCCCGATGTTTTAAGTACATTGAATTTTTGCTGGAGCACACAGGCAATCATGTCCTTTGTGCTTGTTTTCCCAACACTGCCTGTTATACCCACCAAGGGTATATCGAACAATCCTCTGTAATACCTTGCAATATCTCCCAATGCCGCCAAAGTATCCTCTACCTTAATTAGAGCCTTTCCTTCCACGGCATTTATGCCATCAGCAACTTCAGATGTCAAAGACGCTGTGGCTCCTTTTTTGAAACAGTCCTCAATGAATGCATGACCGTCAAAATTCTCTCCCTTTAGAGGGATAAAAAGATTTCCTTCAGCAACTTTCCTTGAATCTGTACAAATGCCGCTAATTCCCTTACTTAAATCACCAAAAATCAATTCGCCCTTAGTTGCTTCAACAATTTCATTCAATCCAAGTTTCTGCATATAATTACCTCTCTGACTGTTTTTATTTTTTGTTGACACATACGCCAAGCAACTCCAGAACTACTTCTCTTTCATCAAAATGGATTGTCTTGTCCTTGAATATTTGGTAAGTCTCATGTCCCTTCCCGGCAAGCAAAATTATATCCCCTTTTTGTGCATTTTCCAAGGAATATTTTATTGCT
This sequence comes from Pseudobacteroides sp., assembly GCA_035370245.1. Lineage (GTDB taxonomy): Bacteria > Bacillota > Clostridia > Acetivibrionales > DSM-2933 > Pseudobacteroides. Next base: position 11,371 of record DAOOVO010000051.1, on the reverse strand, counting down.
TCTTTTCGGTCCACTATTGTTATATATGCACCATTAGTTTTTTTAATTCCTTCTTCTATATCCTTTACTATACTCAGTGGCTCTTCTGTTCGCGGGTTATCAGATGTAATTATTGTAAAATCTGCCAATCTTCCGGAGATTTCACCCATTATTGGCCTTTTGGTTTTATCCCTGTCTCCTCCACAGCCAAACAGGCAAACAACCCTTCCAGTGGAATAGTCTTTTATAGTCTTAAGTATGTTTTCCAGACTGTCGGGGCTGTGAGCATAATCAACTATAACGGTAAATTTGTCATCAGTGTATACCACTTCCGCTCTTCCCGGAACCCGCGTATTTAAAAGGCCATCTCTTATGTCCTCAAGGGACACCCCTCCTAAAGCACAACAGCCCATGGCAGCTAATGCATTGTAAACTGTAAATATCCCCGGGATATTTACCCTCAAATGACCGTTACCCAATGGCGAAACGAGGTCAAATTCAACACTGTCTGCATGTGTCACTATATTTATGGCTTTAAAGTCTGCTTTTTTGTTTATTCCGAATGTATACACCTTCCCACAAGCTGCAGATGCCGCTTCTATTGCTCTTTCGCCATAGTCGCTGTCTATATTGATAAGAGCTTTTTCACACATATTGAAAAGTTTCATTTTTGCATTAAAGTAGTTCTCAAATGTTTCATGAAAATCAAGATGGTCCCGGGTGAGATTTGTAAAAACACCTATATCATATTTGCAACAGCTTACTCTATGCAGCTCCAATGCATGAGAAGATACTTCCATGACAACACTGTCAACATTTTTTTCCACCATGTCGCCAAAAAGAGCTTGAAGATCATAGGATTCAGGAGTAGTTCTTTCTGTGGGTATTGTTTCATTTCCAATATAATTTGCAACAGTACCGATAAGTCCTACCTTTTGACCTTTTCTTTCAAGAATGGACTTGATCATAAAGGTGGTGGTAGTCTTCCCCTTTGTTCCTGTAACACCATACAACTTGAACTTTTCCGACGGATTTTCAAAAAAGGCATTAGAAACATGTGCTAATGCCAGCCTTGTATCGGCAACCCTTATAACTGTAATTCCTTCAGGAACACTTACTTTCTTCTGCACCAATAAAGCCTTGACACCATTTTCAACTGCCGCAGCTATATATTGATGTCCATCTACCTTAAATCCCTCAATGCAAACAAAAAGAGTACCGTTTCTTACTTTTCTCGAATCATAAGCAATATTGGTAATATTCTCATTTATATCCCCATATATTTCCAAAATATCCAATCCTTCAACAAGCTCTTTAAGTATCATATATGAAACCTCCATCCTTTCATACCTTAGCAAATCATAAAGCCTTACTCCACATCAGGCTTTCTGAAAATTACTTCAACCAACTGGCCTTTTGCCACCTTTGTCCCCGGCTGATAGGACTGTTCAACTGCAACTCCAAGGCCCACCGCCTTTATATTTAATCCTGCTTCTTTTAGTGTCTGAGCCGCTTCATCAATGGTCTTGTTCATAATATCCGGCATCGTGACCATTGGTTGAGTTTCCGGTTTATATGTATATAATAGCACAACTGTTTTTTCAGGAACAATAGCATCGGGTTTTGGCATTTGTTCCACAACAACTGTAGAATTAGTATTTCCCTTATTTACTATTTCATATGTAAGACCTTTTTCGTTTAGCATTTTTTTTGCATCCTCAAAGGATAGCCCCGTAACTTCCGGAACCACCGTATCAACCTGTAATGCATCCTTGTCTTTTTCGGTATACCTTCTTGGAACCTCAAGATAATTTAATATATCTTCAACAAGTTTGCCTGCAACAGGTGCTGCCACCATACCTCCAGTATGGGGATAAACATCCGGGTGATCCAGTACAACAAGTGCACATATGACCGGATCATCAGCAGGTGCGAAAGACATAAAGGATGCAATGTATCTTCCTTCTTTCTTAGTTTGGAGAGTTTCCGACGTACCTGTCTTACCCGCCAACCTATATCCTTTTACATAGGCATTTCCACCTGTTCCTTCCGATACAACACCTTCAAGTATAGTCCTTAATGTCTGGGCTGTTTCTTTTGTTATAACGGTCCTGACAGGCTCCGACTCAAATGTTTTTACAACATTGCCTTCATCATCGGTAAGTTCTTTTACAAGCCTTGGCTTATACAATGTCCCACCATTAGCAATTGCCCCATAGGCGGTAATGAGCTGAATCGGCGTTATCTGGAATCTTTGACCGAATGAAGCAGCTGCCATGTCAACCTCAGTTGGCTTTTTATGTATAACACTTTTTGCCTCGCCTGGCAAGTCAATATTGGTCTTGTCAAAAAATCCAAACTTCCTTACATAACTGTAAAACCTCTCTATACCAAGCGCCTGAGATACCCGTACAAAAACCGGGTTGCAGGAGTTGTATACTCCCTCGGTAAATGTCTCGTTTCCATGGGCATTGGGTCTCCAGCAGTTAATGTTCCAACCTCCTACCCTGACTGTTGCATCGCTTACAGGAGTGTCGGGTTTGACCACACCTTCCTCAAGTCCTGCAGCTGATGTTACCGCTTTGAATGTTGACCCAGGCTCATATGTGTCAACAACCGCTTTATTCCTCCATACGGTTTTTTGGAGAGTTTCGATATCTTCTTTTGTTGTACCTTTCCATTGACTTGCATCAACACCTTCAGGTGCTGCAAACGGATTATTCAAATCAAAATCGGGCTTTGATGTAAGAGCAAGGATATCTCCGTTTCTCGGATCCATCACTATTGCCGTTGCTCCCCTTAAAATCTTATAATCCTTTATTGCCTTTTCCAGTGCTTTTTCAGCAAGATACTGAATAGTTTCGTCTATTGTCAATACTACATTATTTCCCTTTTTTGGTGCAATATGTTTTTGTTCATTGGAAGGTATTTCCCTTCCTCCCGCATCAACCTCACTGAGTATTTTTCCCGACGTTCCTTTGAGATATTTATCCATAGTAGCTTCTATCCCATCCAATCCCTGGTTATCGGTTCCCGTAAAACCGATTACATGGGCGGCTAGATTCCTGTTGGGATAAAACCTCTTTGTATCTTCAACCACATATATACCGCTTAACTGTTCATCCTTAATCCACTTTCTTACCTTATCTCCAACATCTTTATCAACTTTTCTTACAACTCTTTCATAACGGCTTTTCCTGTCTATCTTTTTTAACACATCTTCTTCACTGATAGACAATATTTCACTTAAGCCTTTAGCTATTAAATACTTATCTTTCTTAGACCTTCTTATTTCCTGAGGATTAATAGATACCGTTTCAACACTTGCACTTACTGCAAGCTCATTCCCGTTCCTGTCATATATTGTTCCTCTTCCTGCCGCTATTTCCATACCGGAATTCTGCTGTTCGTAAGCTTGCTGCTGGTACCATTCGCCGTTAATTATCTGTATAAAGACAAGTCTAACAAGCAATAGTATTATTACTGTCAAAAAGAAAAGCAAAACAATCAAAAGCCTCTTTTTTATAGATAAACTTATACCTGTCAATATTATACCCCCACTACAAAAACTCTCCTGCAAAAAAAGGATAAACTACTAAGTGCGACTTAAATCGCTACTTATATTATCCTTCTTATAAGTTGCCGGCATTTTTGTCCCTTGCTTAAGAATAGCAAGGCTTATCGGTTGTATATCTGTTCACATTCTCATCTTTAACAAGTACTTTTAATCCAAACTGCTAAATATTCCTTCCACATATGAAATGAGACTTCCCTTACTTATGCCCTCTTTCTTTTCAGGAATTTCAGTAAAATCGGTTTTAGGAACATTAACGTATATTATTTGATGTTTATCAGGCTTTTGCATATCAAGTTTTGTCTGTGCAATTTCTCTTATCCTGTTTAAATCAAGATTCTTCTGTATTTCAAGCTTTAATCTGATATTTTCATTTTTATGCTCATTCAATACTTTATTGTCTTTATTGAGTAAATAATCCATTTCGGTAACCTGTGCATACATGTAAATTATATGGCTAAAGGATAGAAAAAATATTAATATACAGAAGACAGCCTTGAGCTTAACCTTGTTGTTTCTCTTTTGTCTCTTTTTAGCTTTTAGCACTTTGTTGTTTTCATAAACATCATAGTCGATCTTTGGAGCAGCTGTTCCGTAATAATATTTTTCTTTCTCCGCTAACAATTGTATTCACCTCTTTTTCAAAATATTCACAGAATCACCTGACTATATTTATGTTCAGCATTGCTGCTTATACGCCTAACTGCAGTTTATGTTTAAAGGAACAATAAATCCGAGAGCTTATTATAAGACCTCCCGGAAATGCAATTAACAAAACCTGCCAGGAGAAATTACGATATCTAAAAAATCCCGGTGTCGATATGTTTATGCAACAAGACACCATAATCCCCCAGCCAATAAGAAATGTGAATAAAATCACAGTCTTGTGTTTAATCGTTTTACTTTTGTGTACTTTTAATCGTTTGTGTAGTTTAATCTTTTTTCTTTTGTGTAGTTTTTAATCTTTTGTCTTTTGTAAAATTCAATTTTTTGTCTTTTGTGTAATTTTAATTTTTGTACTTTGTAAAATTTAATTTTTTTCTTTTGTGTAATTCAATCTTTTTTCTTTTGTACTTACTTTCAATTTCATCCTTTGTGTTTTCATAATACCTTTTCTTTTGTGTTTTAGTAAATTTAATTCCTTTTTCTTTTGTATGTTCTTACTTGATTTGTCTTTTGTTAATTTTTTCTTTGTCTTTTGTATTTTTTTACTTTTTTGTAATTTTTATTCTTTTGTACATTTTTAGATTTTGTCTTTGGTATTTGCGTTAGCATTTATGTTAATTTTTTTAATACCCTTAATTTAGCACTGCGAGCTCTTGGATTATCCTTGAGTTCAGCTTTTGAAGAAACAATAGGCTTTCTTGTGAGCAATTCAACCTCCGGTTTCTTTCCGCATACACATACGGGAAAGCTTTCGGGACATGTGCATGGTTTTGCTTTTTTTAAAAATGTATTTTTTACTATTCTGTCTTCAAGAGAATGGAATGTTATTACTAACAACCTTCCTCCCGGATTTAAGATAGATACAATATCGTTAATTGTACTTTCAAGTATTCCGAGTTCATTGTTGACCTCTATCCTTATTGCCTGAAAAGTTCGTTTTGCCGGGTGAGGTCCTTCCCTTCTTGCCGAACTCGGTATAGCTGCTTTAATTATGTCTACAAGCTCATATGTAGTTCTTATTCTTTTCTTCTGTCTTTCCCTTACAATGAACTCAGCAATTCTTGATGCCCACTTTTCTTCTCCGTAATCCCTTATAATTTCTTTTAATCTTTTTTCATCATACTCATTCACCACAATTTCAGCATTTAATTCATTGCTTCTATCCATCCTCATATCCAGTGGTGCGTCATTCTGGTACCCAAAACCTCTTTCTGCTTCATCCAACTGGTGGGATGACACTCCGAGATCTAAAAGAACACCGTCAACACCACATATTTTGAGATCTGTGCAAATCTCCTTAATATTTTTGAAATTGCTGTTAATGAGATATATCTTACCTTGTCCACCCAAATCTTTTAACCGTTTGGATGACACCTCTATCGCAAAATAATCCTGATCCAAACCTATTAGAACACCATTTTGGTCAAGTCTCTTATAAATATGGGATGCATGCCCGGCTCCTCCAAGAGTACCGTCAATATATATGCCATCGGGCTTGATATTTAAATATTCAATGCACTCTTTGAGCATTACTGGCTTATGATTAAATTCCATATTTACACCTTACCATTATTTTGCAATAGTTAATTGTTAAAATACTATTCCCATTGATGTCAAGTTCTTAGCAAGTTCATTAGGATTTGCATTGATATCGGAAATATAACTCTGCCATTTGTCCTTATCCCAGATTTCAACTCTGGTAGAGACACCTACTACTGCTACATCCTTTTCTATTCCTGCATAATCCCTTAATGTTTGCGGTAATAATATTCTTCCCTGCTTGTCCAATTCACATTCAGAAGCACCTGAAAGGAAAAATCTAACAAACGCTCTTGCATTGTTGTCAGTCATAGGAAGTGACTTAAGCTTTGCTTCAAAGCTTTCCCAATCAGCCATGGAATACACAAACAAACAGTCATCCAGTCCCCTGGTTATCATAAACTTTTCCCCAAGGCCTTCTCTGAACTTTGAAGGCATTATTAAACGGCCTTTAGGATCAACTGAGTGTTGGTATTCACCTGAGAACAATTATTTCACCTCACATTTTGGGAACGCTCACCACTTTTCACCACTTTCCTCCACTTGTATATAATTTTATTCTAATTTTTTATAATAATCAAGTCATATTACAAAAAAAGTTTTTAAAAAATAAAAAAATAGGACTAAAGTCCTATCTTTTGCTATTGACATTTCTTAATTTTTCAAATAATCTTCCACTTTAACACTATTTTTGAATGCATTATTACTGGGATGAATTGAAAATTGGTTTCTTTCTCCTTGCCGATACGCTTAAAACTATGCCCATGGCCATGAAATTTGTAACCAGGTTTGTGGCACCCTGACTTACAAAAGGCAGCGGAATGCCTGTGCATGGCAGAATACCTATGGACATTCCTATATTCTCGAATGTATGGACTGCAATCATGCCTGCAACACCTACTACCATTATGGCTCCATATTTATCCCGTGAGTTCTTTGCGATATAAATACATCTCAGCAGAATAAAAAGAAGTAAAAACACTATTACAACTGAGCCTATAAATCCCAATTCTTCACCTATTACCGAGAAAATAAAGTCCGATTCTTTAACCGGAACCATGTTGTTCTGTGTCTGTATACCCTCAAAAAGGCCTTTTCCCCAGAGCTGTCCCGAACCTATGGCATACTTTGACCTTAAAACATTAAAGCCTGAGCCGAGTGGGTCAAGCTCGGGATAGAGAAAAGAAATTATTCTGGCCTTTCTCTTATCATTTAGGACAAAGAACCACATTATAAGCCCCACAGGTATTGATGCAAGTATCATGGATATGAAATATTTCAACGGCACCCTGCATACAAAGAGCATTACAAGAAATATGGATACAAACACCATGCTTGTCCCAAAGTCCTTCTGCATCACCACAAGCCCGATAATAATTGATGAATATATTATTAATTTAATAATGTTGCCCCTTCCCTGTCCCTCCAATATCCTTTCTAAAAATATAGAGGCAACCATTATAAATGCCACCTTTGCAATCTCAGAAGGCTGCACAGTCACAAATCCTAAGTCTATCCAACTCCTGCTTCCTAGTTCATCACCCGACCCGAATTTCAAAACCACTATTAGCAGTATTACACTAACAACATACAATCCGCTTCCAAACAATTTAAAGTCCTTGTAATCAATAGAACTCATTATAAGAGCAAGAGTTATTCCCATAACAAGTCCGGCCAACTGGCTTACTGCTATTCTAAAACCGCCGTCAGCCCTTGTAAGAGTAGCACTTCTCACAACTAAAAAACCCAATGTTGAAAGAAGCAGAACCGCAGAAAAAAGAAGATAATCAAAATTCTTTACAATATTTAACCCTTTTGTTTTTTCGACAAAATACATACATGTCACCCTTACTAAACAAAATCGCCTGCGGCATTATAATCAATCATTTATATTATTACTTGATGTTTCAGCATCTTCATAATTCTCTTCATTGCTTTCACTTTCATCATTGCTATCACTTAGCTTTAGTTCATCTGCCTCCACATCTTCTGCATGAGGCTCCGTACTTTTATTATTGAGTTCCTCCAATATTTTTCTGTAACTGCTTGGTTCGCCTTCTGCTTCTAAAGCTTCGACATTTTTCTTTTTTCTAAGCACTACAAATGCTGCCATACCAATAACAGCACAACACAGAGCCAGCATTTGAGAAATCCTTACAGGACCAAGCATGAGACTGTCGAGCCTCAGAGCTTCAATCCACGTCCTGCCTAAGCCATATAACGTAATGTATAACAAAAACACTTCCCCGTTATTCTTCTTCCTTTTCCTGTACCATATGAGAAAAGCAAACACACCAAGATTCCACAATGACTCATACAAAAATGTGGGATGCACAGGTATTTTAGGATCTAAGTCCGGATAATATCTTATCAAATAATCCTGTATGATATCTCCAGTCATGCCCCAGGGAAGATCGGTTTGGCTGCCGAAAGCTTCTTGATTGACAAAGTTTCCCCATCTGCCAATAGCTTGTGCCAATGCAAAATACGGCAAACCGAAATCCAAAATATTCAGAACATTAATCTTCTTTATTCTGCAGTATACATAAGTTGTACCGATTGCTCCAATTATACCACCATATATGGCGAGTCCGCCATGCCAAATTCTTACTATTTCTACGGGATCTTCAAAGTAAATGCTTTTATCGGGACTGAATATAACATAATAAAGCCTTGCACATATTATTGATACCGGTGCGGCATAAAGCACAATATCAATGATATCATCAGGATTGATACCGAATTTTTTGGAAACTCTCATTCCAAGCAATACAGCCAGCAAAAAACCTACTGCAATTATAATACCGTACCAGCGAAAAGGAAATCCAAATAATGTAAACGCAATTCTGTCAATATGAAAACTGATATCCCCTAACCCCGGAAAACTGATAGTGTCCATACTAATCCCCCTTAATCGGTTTTATTACTGACAAAGCAAAATTCTCTTCGTCAAAATGCTTCAAAAACACCTCACTTGCATATTCAAAGGTTATTTTATCATATACGTCAAAATAATCAAACATTGTAGCTCCCTTAAAATATGCAGGTATAAAAAGATGGGATATCTTCTCTACAGAGTTCAATTGTTTTATAAATCTGCCTTTCATGGAATTTTTTATCCTGTCGAAGCTTTTTTTATCAAGGCCTTTTTCTTTAATTGACTTTATTTCATTTAAAATTTTACTTTTTACTTTCAATGGATCGATAGATTCGCCTCCGAACATGGAAAAAGCATAGTCCTCTTCAATTGTATAATCAGAGTCGAAACTGCTGTTTATAAGTCCCTCTTCATATAGTTCATTGTATAGCGAAGAGCTTCTTCCCACAATCATTTCCAATAGCAGCTTAACAACAATTTCTCTCTTTAATGAATCAAAACCTTTTTCTCCATTCAATTCATCCTTAAAACCCATCTGGAAAATAGGAATGGATACCGAAAGATTCTGCTCAACATAGTTCTTGTTGATTCCTTTATGACTTTTTGGAAAAATTCTTTTTATCTCAGGCTTATGTTCTGTAGTCTTTATTCCTTCGGCCACCTTTTTAAGTGTTTTCTCCGGGTCCACATCCCCGACAACAAGAATTACCATGTTGGATGGATGATAAAATGTATCATAACATTTCATGAGGTTGCTTTTATTGATTTTGCTTATGCTTTCAACAGTTCCTGCAATATCTATTCTCACAGGATGCTCCTTGTAAAATGCTCCCAAAAGATTAAAAAATGCCCTCCAGTTTGGGTCATCATCATACATTCTTATTTCCTGAGCGATTATACCCTTTTCCTTCTCAACGCTCTCTTCGGTTATATACGGATTCTGGACATAATCCAAAAGCATGTCGAAATTTTCATCAAACTTGTCTGTACAGGAAAATAAATAAACAGTGTGGGTAAAGCTTGTATAAGCGTTTGGACTTGCACCTGTCATAGAATATTTGTCCATGACACTGCCATCTTTTTGTTCAAACAGCTTATGCTCCAAAAAATGTGCTATACCGTCGGGTACTGATGTTTCATGATCTTCATAGGGTGCAATAAACCTGTTATTTATAGATCCGTAGTAGGTAGCAAAGGACGCATGCTTTTTTGAATATCCCTTTTTAGGTATTACAAAGGCTTTCAAACCGCTTTCATGCTCATATATATAAAGCTCTTCATTCACTTTAGAATAATTTATTTTTTTAATCTCCATATTCGGCCATCCCTTCCTTATTTTGATTGTTAGACTTAAAACCACTTATTCAATACCAAGTATTACTGGTTTTCAGATGTAAGAAAATAGATTGTGTCGAGTTCTACCTTTTTTGCAACCTCGACAATCTCATCCCTGGTTACAGCTTCAAACTTTTCATATAGACTCTTTAACGTATCTCTGGTATTGGATATTTTTTGGCTAAGATAAAAGTCAACTATGGCCAACTGGCTGTCTTTTAAGGATTCCAAACCTGTTTTAATGGATTTGATGCTGGAATCATACTCATAATCCGATATATTTCCCTGTCTGATATCCTCCACCTGTTTTAGAATCAGATCTTTGGCTTTATCCTTCTGATTTATTTCAATACCGCAGCTTATCATCATGAGGCCTTTAAACTTCTCCAGCCTGGAAAAAGCATAGTAAGCCAGGCTTTCCTTTTCTCTTACGTTCTGGAAAAGCTTTGAATGAATACCGCCTCCCAATATACTGTTAAAGACCACGAGACTGTAATAATCTTTCTCGTCAGGAGCAGTATTTGTACGAAATCCGATTGAAAGCTTTCCCTGCGATACATCAAGCTTCTCGGTTACATAATTTATATCCCTTTTAGGCTTACTTATTACAGGTTGGGATAAATCTTTTATATTGCTTCTTTTTAATTTTTTAAGTTTTGTTATAGCAGATTGTATTTTATTATCGTCCGTATCACCCGATATAAATACTTTCATAGGCAGGCTTTCCAATATGTATTTATAATGATTGAAAAGATCAGCCTCCTGTATTTTATTAAGGTCTTCTATAGAACCGTTTTCGTATATCTCAAAAGGCTCACCCTTGCACATCTCTTCAAAACATCTTTCAACTGCATATTGGACCTTGTCATTCATTCTTGCTTCAATTATCTTTTTTAAGTTATCCTTTTCCTGGTCCAAATAATCCTTTCTGAAAGTACCGTTTTCCAGCAAAGGCTCGGTAATAATTTCCAGAAGCAGGTTGAAGCAGTCATCAAAAAGGTTGGTGTCGGTACCCGTATACCTGTCGGATACATGGTCTATATAATACTGCATTATCTGGTATTCTCCCTTTTTTGAAACAGCACAATCAAAGGAAGCTCCGTACAGCTCTTCAAGATACAATGCAATTTCCCTAAAAGATTTGTGCTTACTGGTCCCTCTTCTTAAAACTGCCGGAATCAATGCATTTTTAGTTGCATTTTCCTTCGAAAGATTATCGAGAAAAAATATGTTTATGGAGTTTGTTTTGAACTTTTCCACCGCTACCCTATACACTTCTATGCCGTTGAAAGAATCAATCAAATCAACCTTTTCTTCAGAGCTTATAAAATCCATACTAAACCTACCTTGTACAATTAATATTGTATTAAATCAGTGACCGAAGCCACTGTTCGACCCAT
>DAOOVO010000050.1:0-30095 GCA_035370245.1 Pseudobacteroides sp. | reverse complement strand
CAAAGATCGATATTACCTGTTTTTAACAGGAGTTATTGCAGTGGAATCAATTATTGTCCCTTTCAATAAATACTGCACCTTATGTTACAATGTACAGGGCGGATATAATGAAAGAAAACGGATTTCCCTATGAGCCTGATGAGTTCGGTAAATTTATTGAAAATCCCGACAATCTTATAAAAATAGCCAAAAAGCTTAAAGAAAGCGGCAAGTACATTTTTTCCTATCCTACTGACCTGCCCGACGTAGTTGGAAATTATTTAGGCCATTTTGATGATGATTTTAATTATTTGCGTCAAGGAAATTTGTTTGAAAAATCATTGGATATAATGCTTCAGTCAAGAGCAAACGGTTGGTTTGCAGAAGAAAATTTCTGGGGTGAAGGCGGAAAGGCTGCACTTAAGGAAGACAGGCTTGTTATGTGCTTTTACGGCTCGTATATTATGGGTACACTGGAAAGTTATGTACCTGAGCAAAAGGGTAAATGGAGAATTACGACACCACCTTTTGGTTTGGCTTCCTGGGCTTCAGATGCCCGAGCGGCTATCAATATCCAGAGCAACCACAAAGAAGAGGCATGGAAGCTCATTGAATACATAGTTACCCAAAAATCTAAAGATGGAAGGGATTATATAAACGTTGTACCTTCATATAAACCATATATTAACGCAGAAAAGAACTTAAACAGAAAATTGGATTTCTATGGAGGTCAGAATGTTTATCCCATTATAAAAGAGCTTGCAGAAAAGACGAATTATTACAAATTAACTCCAATGGATGAAGCTGCACTTGAGATATACAGAAATAGCATTTGGTCAGAAATAAACGGAAAATTAAAGCCTAACGAAATAGTTGAAAAAATAAAAAAGAGAATTGATAAAGAACTCGGTAAGGATAAAAAGGCATTGATTGGGGAATGAAGACAGAAGTCAGAAAACAGAGGTCAGAGGCCAGAATTGAGGATTTAGTCAAGAAGAATATTTTGATATAATTTTAAAATAATTAGTTTTATTAAAAATAAAATAAGGGGTGGCGGAGAAAATGTTTAGAAAAGTTCTCTGCTGCCCTATTTTGAGTTGTAAGATAAATATGAAAATAAAGGAATAAAGTAGGTGAAAAGGATAGAAATTACATGGATAATAAGAAGATTTTGAAATAAGCTGATAAGATATTTACTTGATTGGTTTACATATTAAATTCATAATTAAAATAAGCTACATGTATATAAAGAGTATATTTTAAAAAGGAGGGAAAAGGAAGACCGTCAGTCAACCGCTTAAATATAGAGAGAGAATATTACGGTATAAGATATGAATTATTATTTGCATAATAATAACTCAAATGGGGGAATTATGTATGAGAAAGAGAAAGTCTCATTTAAGCGTGTTTCTTTTGATTGTTTTTGTATTATCGGTATTTACATTTGGTTCAGGAACAGCTAATGCTGTTATAGAGCCAGGTATAACAGTACCGTCATTTTCACAGTTAAAGGAAAATCCAAAGTATCCCGATCCATTCAAATTTTTGGACGGGTCACGTCTTAAGGCTAGAGAGGACTGGCCTAAACTTCGCAATGAAATAAGTGCATTGGCACAGACATTTGAATATGGTATTATTCCCGGAAAACCACAGAGCGTTAAAGGTTCCATAAGCGGCAACACATTTACGGTAACTGTTACCGATAATGGAAAGACCGTATCCTTTACGGCTAAGATTACATATCCTACTGCAGGAAAAGCACCATATCCTGCAATGATAGGATGCGGAATGAATACACTCAATCAGCAGGAAATACTTAAGTTAGGAGTGGCTTGCATCGATCTTGATACTGAAACTATTGCAAGTCAGACCAACAATGTAAGAGGAAAAGGTAAGTTTTATGATTTGTATGGAAGCAACCATAGTTGCGGATCAATTGCAGCATGGGCTTGGGGTGCAAGCCGTTTGATTGATGCCCTTGAGACTACACCGGAAGCAAAAATCAACGCTGCCAGGCTCGGTGTAACAGGAGGTTCACGTAACGGTAAGGGAGCACTTGGAATCGGAGCTTTTGAAGAAAGAATTGTTTTAACCATACCTCAGGAATCGGGCTGCGGCGGAACAGGAAATTATCGTTTTGCAGAGTCCAAAGGTTCATCCGTACAGCGTATACAGTCATTAGTTGGAGAGCAGGCATGGTTTTCCAAGGCTTTAGATCAATTCTCATATGCTGTTAACAAGCTTCCGTATGACCATCATCAGGTTTTGGCAATGTGTGCACCACGCGGATTATTGTTTATAGAGAATCCTGATTATGAATGGTTATGCAATGAAGGTTGCTGGAATAATGGAAAGCTTGTAAAAATGGTGTATGAGGCATTAGGCGTAGGTGATAGAATGGGGTATTCATCTGTAGGCGGTCATATGCACTGTTCATTACCTGCATCTCAGTATGAAGATGTTAATGCTTTTATAAGAAAGTTCCTTCTTGATGATAAAACTGCAAATACAAATATATTCAAATCAGACCGTAACTATACTCTGAACGAATCAAAATGGATTGATTGGACTGTTCCTACATTAACAGGAACCGTACCTGAGCCAGGTGCTTCAGTTGCACCTACAAATACACCGACACCGACAAATCCACCGCATACACCAACACCGACGAAGATTACAAACCCTGAAGATGTAAACAGGGATGGTGTTGTTAATATGGCAGATGCTTTGATGATTGCTACTGTATTTAATAGTACAAGAGGAGACGGCAAGTATAAAGCAGAATGTGATTTGGACAATAATGGTGCTATAAATATGGCTGATGTATTAGCTATTGCTGCTAAGTTCGGTAAGACATTAAATTAATTGAAGTAAAATTTATACATAATGAAGGAATAGCTGGGAAGTTCAGTAATTAATGTGATTACTTGTTGATAGTAGGTGTCATCTCGACACACTTACAATCAGCAAGTAATTTTTTTATGTGTTTTTAACAAAAAAACATAAAATTTTGAATAAATTTCGGAATATATTTACTTGATATGAACAATAAGTGCATTCATAATATAGATTAAGTGTACATAAAACGATTAAGCGGAAATACAGATATAAATGAACTACAGATATAATTTATAACAAAGGGAATTATCAGATATAAAAAAGGATTACTAATTTATGTTAATGTTTTACTAAGATGTGTTTCTGTTAACTGAATTTACTTGAATTTTATGCAAATTTAGTTAGTGAAAGGAGTGATATAAATAAACAGAAACAACAAAATTAGTAATCAATTATTCTAAGGAGGAGTTACAAGTATGAAAATTAAAAAAATGCTGAGTATGGTGCTTATATGCAGCATAACAGTGACATGTCTTATTCCTACAGGTGTTCAGTCTAATGCGGCAACCCCTGTAGTACCTTCACAGGGTGCCTATGAGACCGGTGTATACAGAAACCTGTTTAAGGAAATAGGCAAAACAGACGCAGAAATACAGGCTAAGTTGGAGAAAGAGTTTCAATCATTATATCATGGTGACGATAACCATAAGATATATTATGAAGTAGGCTCCGATATGGCTTATATTCTCGACGTCAACAATGATGATATACGTAGTGAAGGTATGTCATACGGTATGATGCAATGCGTGCAGATGGACAAGAAGGAGGAGTTTGACAAACTCTGGAAATGGGCAAAGACATATATGCAGCATACAAGCCCGGATTTAAAATACTTTTTTGCATGGCAGCTTCGTAAAGATGGAAGCATTATAGATAGAACACCTGCTTCCGACGGTGATGAATACTTTGCGATGGCACTTTTATTTGCTTCCAAACGTTGGGGTAACGGTACAGGAATATTCAACTATGAGGCGGAGGCTCATTACATATTGGATGCAATGCTTCATCAGTCAGACGACGGACAAGGATACAACCTTATCAATAAAAACGCAAATCAGGTAGTATTCTGTCCTACTGCAGGAAACTATGATTTTACAGATCCATCATACCACCTTCCGGGTTTCTACGAATTATTTGCTTTATGGGGACCTGAAAGGGATAGGGAAACATGGAAAAAAGTAGCTGAAACAAGCAGGGAGTTTTTCAAAAAGACAGTACATCCGACAACAGGCTTAAACCCAGATTATGCAAATTTCGACGGATCACCGAAATATGTTTCATGGGGACAGGAGCATGTTGATTTCCGCTATGATGCATGGCGTACAGTATGCAATAGTGCTTTTGACTATGCATGGTTTGCAAAGGACCCATGGGCAAAAACATATGCGGACAGGTTGCAGGATTTCTTTGTTAAACAAGGCCGTACAACTTACGGAGGCTGTTATACATTAGATGGAAGACAATTAAACAATGACCATTCACCTGGACTTGTTGCAATGAATGCAGTTGCAAGTCTTGCAGCAACTAAAGAACAGGCGTATGATTTTGTTGAAGATTTGTGGAAGTTATCTGCACCAAGCGGAAAATACAGATATTATGACGGATGTCTTTTAATGTTCGGGTTGCTCCATTGCAGCGGTAACTTCAGAATATGGGGAGCTCCGCAAGCAACTGAAAAGCCGAGTGAGACTCCTACACCGACACAAAATGCATTAAAAGGCGATCTCAACAATGACGGCGTTGTAAACATGGCTGATGTTATTCTTATAGCAACTGCTTTCAACGCGACTATTGGAACTGAGAAATATAATGCAAAATATGACCTTAATAATGATGGTGCTATAAATATGGCAGATGTTCTTGAAATTGCAAAGAACTTCAACAAAACTGCAAGTTAATGAAAAGATTTAACTCAAGCAACGTTATTATATAGCTGTTTGGCAGCAAAACAGCGTAATTTATTCCCTCCAAATCATATATGGGGCAGAGAGAGTGGTTTATATCTGCCCCTTTAGTAATGTAATAGAAATAATAGTAGTATAATTTATAGAACAAAAATATAAAAAATGTTGAAATACATTAATTGAAACAGTCAATGATGGAGGTATAAAAATGACAAAACAAGACATTAGAGATTCTATTCAAAGGTTTGACGATCATCATATTGAAAGACATGAACATATTCTGGATTTTAATATAAACAATAAAATTGATTTATTGTTTATAGGTGACTCAATTACTAGAAGATGGTTGGAAGTTCCGCACCTATGGGAATCCTATTTCTCAAAGTACAATTCTGCAAATTTAGGTGTAGGAATGGACACCATTCAAAATCTCAAATGGCGAATTTTAAATGGTGAATTGGATAATATACAGCCTAAAGTTGTTGTTTTGCTTATAGGTACTAATAATTTACCGGATTATAGTCCGGAAGAAATAACACAGGGAATAGAAGGAATATTGGATATATTTAAAGAAAAGATTCCCAATTCCAAAATAATTTTAATGGGAATTTTACCAAGGGATGCTGATGATGCATGCAGCGACTATATAAGTATAGTTAATGAAATAAACAAAAAGCTTAGTATTGTATCCCGGGAACGTAATCTAATATTTTTGGATATAGGAAAAGAGTATATAATGGAGAACAATAAGGTCAACAGGGCTTTAATGGAAGATGGCTTGCATTTGATAGAGCCTGGCTATAAAATATGGGGTGACACAATAATCCCTTTAATTAATGAATGCTTTCAATAAATTCAATCATTCATTACTCAGCATTGGAGCTTCGAAGATATGTTTCTTCTTAAATTCCATGGGAGTTACTGAATTGTGTTTTTTAAACACATAGCTAAAATAAGGTGCATTTTCAAAACCACACAGTACGGCGATTTCTGCTACAGAATAGTTTGTCTTTGAAAGAAGGGCCTTAGCCTTATCCAATCTGTGTTTTGTTATAAATTCATTAGGTGTCATGCCAATAGCATTTGAAAAAATTTTGTGAAAATGGTGTGGGCTAATATTGGCAATCTTGGCTAAATCGTTGAGCAATAACTTTTGCTCCAGATTATTCTTTATATGTTCAATAACTTTTTTTAAGGCAGAGAAGTGTGGCGAAAGAGACATTGTATTGTTTATTAATGACTCGGTGGAGTCCTGATAAAGATAGTATATCAGATTTAAGACATTGGCTTTCAAAGATAAATCTGCTGCGGGTGATGGTGTTATATACTCCTTAAATATGGAATCAAAAATATTCAGACTTTTTTCCATATTTGCAGGATGATATATAGTCGGAATTTTTTCGATTATAGGATTTATATAGTAGTTTTGATATTCCTGCTTGTTATACACATAATAGCCTTTAGAACTCTTACCTGTATTGTTAAGAAGATCAATGCATACAAGATAACAGCTGTAAGGCATTATTCCTTGGGTATATTGACCCGGCTTTCTGAATATTATATCTCCCTGCTTTACATCGTAGCATTTATCGTCAATTATTTGGGATCCATTGCTGTAAACAATTAATTCAAACTCATAGTCATATACAATGCGTTCTTGAACTCTGTGACCTTTTGGCATGTTAGCTCCCTGATAAAACAAAGCAGCTGTCAGAACTCTAGGTGAAATTTCTTCGTTTTTTATATGTACTTTCTTTAAAACTACACTCACTTCAAACACCCCTCATTTCAAACACCCGTAAATTAATTTTATCACAAGGCTTTGAAATAATAAAATAATATATTTACTTGAATGGATAAAAGTGTTAAAATATAAATTTATATAAAAAGTTATCCTTATAGCTGCTGCATTTTATTCTATATTAAATGAGGTAAATCTTTTACATTTATCTTCTGCTAAATGTAATATTAAGAGTAATAATGTATTTAATGTAATAAGATATAAAAATAAATATAATATATATTGTAAGACGATAATTTTTTTGATTTCCATATGGAGATATGTAGAAAGGATTTATAAAATGATAATTGTAGATGCACATTGTGATACAATCACAAAAATAATGGAAACAAGGGAAGAATTGTTTAGTAATAAGTGCCATATTGACTTGGAGCGAATGACCAAGGTGGGGAAATATGTTCAATTTTTCGCAGCGTTTGTTGATCCTGCATATGGCCAGGCATATGCTATGAAACGAGCAATGCAGATTATAGATAGATTCTACATGGAAGTAGAAAAAAACAGCAGCTATATTTCTCATTGCAAGAATTATCAGGATATAACAGATACTATTTATAATAATAAAATTGCAGCAATTCTTTCCATTGAAGGTGGAGATGCATTGCAAGGCGAGCTCTCTGCACTAAGGATGTTTTATAAGCTGGGGGTAAGAAGCATATGCCTTACATGGAATCATAGAAACGAAATTGCTGATGGAGTATTGGACGGCTCTTCAGGAGGAGGCTTGACACCCTTCGGTAAAAAGGTAATTGAAGAAATGAATAGGCTTGGAATGATAATAGATTTGTCACATATTTCGGAAAAGGGCTTTTGGGATTGTATGGAATTAACTAAAAAGCCACTTATTGCATCGCATTCAAATGCCAAAAAGCTGTGCGGGCATGTAAGAAATCTCACAGATAAACAGCTATGTGCCATAAAGGAAAATGGCGGTGTTGTCGGCATAAACTTTTATCCGAATTTTCTGAGGGATGATGGGACAGCAGCACTTAAGGATATATTAAAGCATATTGAGTATATGTGTTCAATTATAGGAACGGATCATATAGGTTTTGGAAGTGATTTTGACGGAATTGAGTCTTTACCCGAAGGTGTAGAGGGTGTCCACAGTATGGAAAATGTACTTAATGAGCTTTCCAAGCTTAATTATAGTGATGATGATTTGGAAAAGATAGCCGGATTAAATTTTTTGAGGGTAGTTAATATGAATTTAATATGAAGATTGAGATAAGAATTAAGGAGTCAGAACTCTGACTCCTCAATCTAAAATTTTATTCCGATTCTATATTGAATTCCTTCTTTAATGCAGTTAAAGCAGTGTCTATGTCTTTCTCGTATATAAGGCATGATATATCTACTTCGGATGTAGTTACGAGTTTCAAATCAATACCGTTTTGTGCAAGTATTGTAAATAGTTTGGCAGCAACACCGGGTATGTTCTTCATTCCTTCACCGTACACAGATAACTTTGTATTATCTGCATCCACTTCAATTGTCAACCCGGGTGCATTCTTTTTAAAGGCATTTAATGTACCTATAGCCTTCACTAAATCCTCGGAGGGAATGGTGAATGATATATTTATGCTTCCTCTATATGGAGCTGATTGATTGATCATATCGATGTTAATATTCTGCCTTGCAATTGAATTGAAGATGTCGGAAACCAACTTCATATCAACAGGTAGATTGTCAACAGTAACCAAAGCTACATTATAGGTTACGCTAATATCGGTTACAGGTTTTTCTGCCATAATACCCCTCCTCGTTTTCGATGTATTAATAATATAAGTATTAATCAATAAGTAATTATAAAAATTTACCAAATTGCTTTAACTGTAAAAGACTAATTGGTTTCGTCAATAAGATCATTCATATTGTAAAAACCGGGCTTTTTGTTGTACAAAAATCTTGCGGCACTAAGTGCACCGGTGGCAAATATTTCTTTTGATGTCGCTATGTGATTTATTTCAATGATTTCATCGGTTCCTGCAAATATTACAGAATGCTCGCCAACAATTGTTCCGCCTCTAACAGCATGAATGCCGATTTCTTTTTTATTTCTTTTCTTGCGGCGTGAATGTCTGTCGTATACATATTCCTGCTTTTCAGACAATACCGAATTGATTTCATCTGCAATTGCAAGAGCAGTACCGCTAGGTGCATCAATTTTCTGGTTGTGGTGTTTTTCGATTATTTCAATATCAAAATTATTCTCCAACACCTTTGCCGCCTTTTTTACAAGATCCATCAATAGGTTAACGCCTAATGACATGTTTGCTGAAAAGAAAACCGGTATTACTTCGGATACCTCTCTTAATCTGTTAACCTGTTGTGGTGACAAACCTGTTGTTGCAACAATCAGCGGAACTTTGTTCTTTACCGAATAGTTCAAAAGATCATCAAGTGCATCGGGGTTTGAAAAGTCTATTATAACATCAACCTTAACATCGCATTTATTAAGATCGTCAAAAACAGGGTAGGGGTTATTGATTTTTGTGTATTTATCATATCCTGCGGCTATCTTTAGTCCTTCACTTTCGGCTGCCATCCTTGAAATTACCTGACCCATTTTACCGTTGCAGCCACTCATTAAAATATTTATCATTAGAATTCACATCCTTAACTTAAAAGTAGGAATAATTAAAGAATTATTTCTTTAATAAACCATATTCTTCCATGCTCTTCTTAAGTATTTCGAGATTTTTTTCAGTCATATCTATAAGTGGCATTCTGCAGCTTCCAACATTCATACCCATAAGATTCATAGCTGCTTTAACAGGAATAGGGCTTACATCTATGAAAAGTGCCTTTATAAGGTTAAGAGTCTTTAACTGTATTCTCCTGCTGCCTTCAATATCTCCCGACAGGTATTTTGCTACCATATCGTGAGTATCTTTAGGTATAATATTGGCCATTACGGAAATTACTCCTTTTCCTCCTAATGAGAGAAGAGGAACAACCAGGTCATCATTACCGGAATAAACGGTAATTTTATCTCCGCACAGGTTTATGATTTCACCCACCTGATTTATATTGCATTCCTTAATAGCGACAATATTGTCAATCTCTGAAAGTGTTTTAACTGTTTCAGGATTGATGTTGAGGTTGGTCCTTGAGGGAACATTGTATAGTATAACCGGTATGTTTATGCTGTTGGCAACAGCTTTGAAATGTTCAACAAGGCCTCTTTGGGATGTTTTGTTGTAATATGGTGTGACGCTTAAAATAGCATCGGCACCTGCTTCTTCAGCGTATTTGCTGAGCTCTATGGCGTGACGTGTATCATTGCTTCCGGTTCCGGCAATGACTGGAACTCTTTTGTTTACCTTTTCAACTGCAAATTTGATTGCAGACTTGTGTTCATCATCGGGCATAGTTGAAGCTTCACCGGTAGTTCCGCAGATAACTATGGCATCTGTGCCTTCGCTTATTTGGAATTCTATAAGCTCACTAAGTTTATCAAAATCGATTCCGTCATTTGTAAAAGGTGTAACAATAGCAACTCCTGATCCCGTAAAAATTGGTTTCGTCATAACAAATACCTTCCTTTACATTATTTGTTCCACATTTTAATAAGCTCTTGTGCTATTTGAACGGCATTTGTAGCCGCACCCTTTCTTATGTTATCTGCTACAACCCAGAGGTTAACTCCGCTTTCAACGCTTTCATCGCGGCGAATTCTTCCTACGAATGTTTCATCCTTACCTGATGCATATATAGGCAGAGGGTAAACATTGTTTTTCGGATCGTCCTGTACTATCACGCCAGGTGCATTTCTTAGAACTTCCTTTAGCTCTTCCAAATCATATGGCTTTTCAAATTCAACGTTTATTGATTCACTGTGACCGTTAAACACAGGAACTCTTACAGTAGTTGCTGTAATCCTGAGGCTCTGATCGCCCAGTATTTTTCTTGTTTCATTTATCATTTTTTCCTCTTCTTTTGTGTATCCGTTATCCAAAAACACATCTATATGAGGCAATACGTTGTTGGCAATAGGATGTGGGAATTTTTTGGGAGCTTCACCCTTAAGACCTTCTTCAAGGTCGGTATAACCCTTCATACCCGCACCTGAAACAGCCTGGAACGTAGTGTATACTATTCTCTTAATTTTATATTTGTCATGTAACGGCTTTAATGCAACAACAGCTTGAATTGTTGAGCAGTTGGGGTTGGCAATTATTCCTTTGTTCCATGCAATGTCCTGTGGGTTTACTTCAGGCACAACAAGTGGAACCGTAGGATCCATTCTCCAGGCACTGCTGTTATCGATTACTACACAGCCCTTTGAAGCAGCTATAGGTGAGAACTTTTCGCTTGTACTTCCTCCTGCTGAAAACAGGGCGATATCAATGCCTCTGTCAAAGGATGTTTCTGTAAGCTCTTCAACAACATAATCCTTACCGTTGAATGTTATGGTTGATCCGGCTGACCTGGCTGATGAAAAGAAATATATTTCTTCTATCGGTAAATTCCTTTCTTCAAGTACCTTTAAAAATGTTCTTCCAACCATTCCGGTTGCACCGCAAACCGCTAACTTTACTTTTTTCATTCAAATTTCCTCCCTAAAAATTTATTGTATCCAAATGAATGGTGTTAATTTCTCAGAAATTAAAAAAGCCGGTCATGGGCACCAGCAGTTCTTTTTATTAAAACAATTTGTTTCAAATTGTTTTAAACATAAAAGACAGATAGCACTCCATCATTTCTGATGACAGTTATACAGCTATTTACTGCATAACCAGGGTATAACTAAAAGGGAAGTTATATCCTTCGGCACTTTTTCCTTTCAACCTGCCTCATAGATCTCCCTTCGATCTCTTCAGGCCTACTATTAAAAAATGCACCTCTACTGTACATTAACTATTCAGATGTTTTTCTTATAATATCATTATGGTGATGTATTGTCAACAGCATAATTGTTGTAAATTAGCAAATTGCAATGTCAAAAAATTGATTGGCACAATATCATTATATGTATTAAAATAATATTGTTGACTATATAATTTATAGGTCTTCATTTATTACAAAAGACAAAGATAACGGAGGAAATCAATAATGTTAAATAAGACGGCATTAAAATGCTTTAATTATTTGAGTGATTTCAAATTAGGAAAATCATTATTGAGGAAAATCAAGTGTGCTTTGCTAATTGCTGTAATAATCATATCCAATACATATTTCGAAAACGACAAATTAATAAGTGTAGGAGTCGCAGTACCTGAAAAGGTAAGAATAGGGCTTTATTTTGAGACTACAGCCGTTTCGGATTTTACTGTAAGTGCTGAGAAGGGTCTTAGAATAGGAAGCATTAACAATAATGTATTTACTCCCATATATGATGAACCTTCAAATGGTCTTGTCACTATAAGAAAGGATGGGGCTGTACATATTCAAATCGGAAGCTCATACTCCGATCAAAATGCTGCAAAAACAGCATTGGCCGCCATAAAATCATCAGGAATTGCAGCATACCTGGCATTTGTAGATACCTGGCAGATATGGTACGGTTTTTATAAGGACCAAAAGGCAGCTCAGGCAGATATTGACGGTGTTTTAAGCAAGAAACTTCAAGGATATACATCTACTCCTGTGCTGCAGGCTGCAAACAGAATTGTTGTGACAAATCCTTCCGGTGAAACTGCATTTATTATTGGCAGTGACACAAATTCTCTTTATATATCTCCTTCTAAGGACAACAATCCTTATATTTTCAAATTAAATAACAATGATTCATTAAGGTACAGAGGGGAATTGGAAGTCAAAAGAATAACTGGCAGCGATATGACTGTAATAAATGTCATTCCGGTAGACCATTATCTATATGGGGTTGTGCCTGCCGAGATAGGAGCAAGCTCCCATCCCGAAGCGATAAAGGCACAGGCTGTAGCTGCAAGAACATACCTTATTGCAAACCTCAATAAACATAAAAAGCAATTCTTTGATTTGTGTACAACTACTTCATGTCAGGTATATAAGGGGTTTAACGGTGAATATGCTTCAACAAACAAGGCTGTTGACGATACGACGGGAAAGAAAATTACTTATAACGGTAAAATAGCCGAAGTTTTCTATTTCAGTTCAAGCGGAGGCCGTACCGAGGATGTAAAAAACGTATGGGGTAGCGAAATTCCTTATTTAAAGAGTGTTGAAGATAAGTACGAATCGGGCAATTCTTACAACTATAATTGGGAAGTAACGATGACGGCAAATGAAATAAAGGAAAAAATGCTAGGTAGAGGATATGATTTGGGTGATATAACCGGAGTGAGTATAACAAAAACATCAGAAGCAGGAAGGGTCACAGAGCTTGTCATAAGCGGAACAAAAGGACAAAGAGTATATAAGCTTGACGGCTGCAGAACTGTTTTCGGTTTCAACAGTCAATGGTACACCATCGAAAGCGATGGAACAATACCTGTAAAAAATGCGGAAAATAATATAGTTCAGACTCAGCTTACAGCAAAAAAGGTAATTACGGCTGATGGAATTAAGGATTTGAATGTGAAAAGCGGGCAAATTACCGTAATCGGTTCGGAAGACGTAAAAAGAACGGTATCCGGTGCTACCCAGAGCTACAAATTTGTAGGAAAGGGATGGGGACATGCAGTGGGTATGAGCCAGAACGGTGCAATGGGAATGGCCAAGGCTGGATTTACTTATGAACAGATACTTACTCATTATTTTCAAGGAACGGTCATTGAGTGATTAAATGAATTTGACCCCTTGTAAACATTGCTAAATTAATGTATTATTTAAATTCATAGATGTAATGTATTATTTAAATTGATGGATGCAAAATATTGATGCAATAATATTGTTTTATACAGGAAAAGGAAAAATATGAATGTAAAAGAGTTTTATTATGATTTGCCTGAAGAATTGATAGCACAGGAGCCCATTTTAGAGAGGGATATGTCAAGGCTCATGGTTCTACATAAAGATGTGGGCAATGTAGAACATAAAATATTTAAGGATATAAAAGAATATTTGTCTGAGGGCGACTGCCTTGTTTTAAATGATACTAGAGTTATACCTGCCAGACTCTACGGTGAAAAGGAAGAAACAGGATCAAAAATAGAGTTTGTTCTTTTGAAAAGGATCAACGGTGATATATGGGAAGTCATATTAAAGCCCGGGAAAAAAGCCAAGGTAGGCAGCAGATTCAGCTTTGGTGACGGTATTTTAAAGGCTGAAGTAATAGAAATCGTAGAAGAAGGAAATAGACTGGTAAGATTTGAATATGATGGAATATTTGAGCATATATTAGACAAGATAGGACTCATGCCTTTACCGCCTTATATTACCAAAAGGCTTACGGATTCCGAACGATATCAGACGGTTTATTCAAAACATAAAGGCTCGGCAGCGGCACCTACAGCGGGGTTACATTTTACCAGGGAGCTCATGAGTGAAGTAAGCGAAATGGGAGTTAATATTGTATATGTTACCCTTCACGTGGGACTAGGAACTTTCAGGCCTGTAAAGGTTGAAAACATTACCGAACATCATATGCATTCCGAGTATTATACCATTAGTGAGGATTCCTGCAATATTATTAACAATGCAAAGGAAAAGGGAAAAAATATTATAGCTGTAGGTACAACCAGCGTAAGGGTTTTAGAGACAGTGGGAGATTTGTCGGGGAAGGTTCATCCCGGTAGAGGCAATACCGATATTTTCATTTATCCCGGCTATAAATTTAAGGTTGTCGATAAGATAATAACAAATTTCCATCTTCCGGAATCAACTCTTATTATGCTTGTCAGTGCATTTGCAGGTAAGGAAAATGTTTTGAATGCATACAGGGAAGCGATAAAGGAAAGATACAGGTTTTTCAGCTTTGGTGATGCCATGTTGATTTTATGATAATTTAATGATGATTAATGATTTTTGATAATTTTTGATTTCTTAAAAATGTTATTATGAAAATGATATTATGTTTATTTTAAAATTGTTTTGAAAAATTTCTTAAATATTTACTATAGATTTTAGGCGGTGTTATATGTCAGCAGTAAAATACGAATTGATAAAAAAGTGCGGTCAAACGGGTGCACGTTTAGGAAGGGTACATACTCCACACGGATCCTTTGATACACCTGCTTTTATGCCTGTAGGTACTCAAGCTACGGTTAAGGGAATGTCACCTGAAGAACTTAAGGGCATAAATGCTCAGATAATATTAAGCAACACATATCACTTATACATGCGGCCTGGAGAGGACATTGTAAAGGAAGCAGGAGGTCTGCACAGCTTTATGAACTGGAACAGACCCATACTCACAGACAGTGGAGGCTTTCAGGTATTCAGCTTAAGTGATTTGAGGGATATAAAAGAAGAAGGTGTTACATTCAAATCCCATATTGACGGTTCAAAGCACTTCATAACACCTGAAAAAGCCATTGAAATTCAAAATGACCTTGGTGCAGATATTATAATGGCTTTTGATGAATGTATACCGTATCCTTGTGAGTTTGAATATGCAAAGAAATCTCTCGAAAGGACTACAAGATGGGCAAAAAGATGCAAGGATGCCCATAAAAATACCGAAAAACAAGCTCTTTTCGGAATAGTTCAGGGCGGTATTTACAAGGAATTGCGAGAGCAAAGTGCAAGAGAGCTTTTGGAGTTGGATTTTCCCGGCTATGCAATAGGGGGGTTAAGCGTCGGCGAGCCTGCACAGGACATGTATGACATGCTTGAATGCACAGTTCCGCTGCTCCCTGAAGACAGACCCAGATACCTCATGGGTGTTGGAAGTCCCGATTATCTTATTGAGGGTGCAATTAGAGGTATAGATATGTTTGACTGCGTGCTTCCTACAAGGATTGGAAGAAATGGTACAGTCCTTACATCACGAGGTAAAATAATTATCAGAGATGCAAAATATGCAAGGGATTTTTCACCCATTGATCCCGAGTGCGACTGCTATGCGTGTCAAAACTTTTCAAGAGCATATATAAGACATCTCTTAAAAGCGGGAGAAGTGCTTGGAATAAGGCTTACAACATGGCATAACCTGAGGTTTTTATTAAAACTTATGGAAAATGTTAGAAAAGCAATTATGGATGACAGGCTTAGGGATTTCAGAAATGAATTCTTTGAAGCCTTTGGATATTAAGTTTTCCGTCATTCCATAAATAAAAATAAAAAATAACTATAATAAAGGAGGTTTAAAATGGAAGCTTATTCAGGTTTAATAATGATTATACCTATGCTTGTGGTATTTTATTTTATGATAATTTTACCGCAAAAGAAAAGGGACAAAAAGACAAGGGAGATGCTTAATGCATTAAAAGTAGGTGACAACATCATCACTATTGGCGGTATTGCAGGAAAGATAGTAAATATCAAAGATGACGAGCTTACAATTGAAACAGGCGTGAAGAGAACAGAGATTTTAATTATGAGATGGGCTGTAAAGGAAGTAACCAAGTCAGCTGAAGTATAACAAAAAAGCTCCTAACTTCCTATATGTTAAAAAACTGTTCTAATATAGTGTACTTCCAAATAGATTATTATATAAGAGTATAAATATTTATTTTTGTTTAGAGCTTATATATGTGAATTTGGAGGTATATCATGTCAAGGATTAGCAGACAGAATATTAGGGAAGTTATAAACGATCA
Source organism: Pseudobacteroides sp. (assembly GCA_035370245.1). Taxonomy (GTDB): domain Bacteria; phylum Bacillota; class Clostridia; order Acetivibrionales; family DSM-2933; genus Pseudobacteroides. The sequence goes on along the minus strand of DAOOVO010000050.1, from coordinate 13,884 downwards.
TATGACTTTAGCATCAATTATAAAGGGTATTGTAATTTCATTTTTAATAACGATACCTTTTTTTGCTGCTTTTGCATTAGCACTAACCTATACTGACTTTCCTGAAAAGTATATCTCATCTTCAGTAATAATAACTACGATAGTAAGCATAATAGTTGCAGGATCAACTGCGACAAGCAGGATTAATAGAAAGGGATGGATAAACGGAGCGGCAGTAGGAGCCGTTTATATGTTGGTACTATATATTGCAAGCAGTATTTCATTTAAAGACTTCACAGTGACAAGGTATTGTGTTACTATGCTTATAATAGGTATTGTGTCCGGTTCTATAGGCGGAATAATAGGAGTTAATATCAAGCACAGCAGCGGAAGGAAGAAAGCAAGAGCACAATAAGTAATAAAGATTTTAAAAAAAACTTCTCAAGAAAATTAAAATGTGTTAGAATACTATAGAGTAAAAAAGACATAGGAGGAATACTGATGAAACATATTAAGACGCTAAACGGTTCTAACCTGAAGGACAGTGTTAAAAACGGCGGTTGTGGAGAATGTCAGACATCATGCCAGTCTGCATGCAAGACATCCTGTACAGTAGCTAATCAAAGCTGCCTGAAAAAATAAGCTTAAATTTTGCTATTCAAAGTACATAACATATCGGTTATAAATATGAGGTACATCGATATGTTCGCTTTAAAGTGGAAAGTGATATATTGTCTCACTTTCCACTTTTTGAATGTATGAATATGGGATTAAATAGAAGTTGAGGCGGGAGTTGAATTTATTTTTATGATTCACAGGTTTAAAATGTTTGGAACAAATATTGTCGCAGATGTGAACAGCGGAGCTGTCCATGTTTTTGACGATATATCTTACGACGTACTTGATTATTACAGGGATTTTTCCAGAGAGGAAATTGTGGACAAGCTGTCTTCAAAATATCCAAAGGAGGCAGTTGGTGAAGCTATTGATGAAATAGATGAGCTGTGTAAAAAGGAACTTTTATTCTGTCCCGACGTATATGAGGATTTTATTCCCCAATGGGACAAAGAGCCTGTGGTTAAAGCACTATGCATTCATATTTCACATGACTGCAACCTAAGATGCAAGTATTGTTTTGCATCCACAGGAAATTTTGGCGGTAAGAGGTCCATGATGAGCCCTGAAACGGGAAAGAAAGCCATAGACTTCCTTATTAGAGAATCAGGCAACAGAAAGAATCTCGAGCTGGATTTCTTTGGCGGAGAGCCCATGATGAATTTCAATACAATCAAAGAAATAGTTGAGTATGCTAAAGAGATATCTTCCAAACATAACAAGAAATTCAAATTCACACTTACTACAAATGCTCTTTTGTTAAAGGAAGAACATAAGGAATTCATTAACAATAATATTCATAACATAGTTTTAAGCATTGACGGCAGGCAAGAGACCAATGACAGGATGAGGTACAAGGTTGACGGAAGCGGATCATATAAGGATATTATAGGCAAGATAAAAGATATGGCTGAATCAAGAAACCAGGACAACTACTATGTAAGGGGTACCTATACAAGAGAAAATTTGGATTTTTCCAATGATGTATTGCATCTTGCAGATGAGGGCTTCAAGCAGATATCGGTTGAGCCTGTAGTAGCGGCAAAAGATACCGGTTATGATATACGCGAGGAAGACCTTGATACGTTATTCAATGAATATGAAAAACTGGCTTATGAATATGTAAAACGCAGTAAGGAAGGAAATTGGTTTAACTTTTTCCATTTCATGATAGATTTGGAACAGGGGCCTTGTATTGCAAAGAGGCTAAGGGGTTGCGGTTCTGGTCACGAGTATATGTCTGTTACACCGGAAGGCGATATATATCCCTGCCACCAGTTTGTCGGGATGGAAGAATTTAAAATGGGTAATGTATACGATGAGTCGTTGTATAAGGAAACCCAGAAAAAGTTCATGAAGTCCAATGTATATACAAAGGAAGATTGCAGGAAATGCTGGGCTAAATTCTACTGCAGCGGCGGATGTGCGGCCAATGCATACCAGTTTAACGGCGATATAAATATTCCTTATAAAATTGGATGTGAGCTTGAGAAAAAGAGAGTGGAGTGTGCACTCTGGATCAAAACTCAGATTTAGATTATATGGTATTAAAATAGTTTTTACGTAATGAATATTAATAGTAATTTTGGCAAATGCTATAATTACATGGTTTTAATAACTTAAAAAGTATTGACGAGAAGTCTTTTAAAATTATATAATATCGTCATGCGGACAAGTTTAAAAGGGGGAATTTTACAGATGAAAGGTAAGGACTTGGTCAAATTCTTTGCAGTAGTCGCTGTAATTGCAATTATGACCTATTTAGCTTTTGCACCTAATGGTACGGAGATTCCTGGAGTTGGGACGATACCGAGTGCATATGACATACGTCAGGCAGCAGATTTAAAAGGTGGACTTGATGCAGTACTTGCTCCAAAAGACAAAGATGGAAAAGCTTATGCACCAAGCAATGATGAACTTAATCAGGCAAAGTCAATAATTGAACACAGACTTGATGCCAAAGGTGTACTTGACAGGGTTGTTGCAGTGGATTACGGCAAGAAAAGACTTACTGTGCAGATCCCTTTGAAAAAAGGTACAACCATTGAAAATCCCGGTAGTACCATAGATGATCTCGGTAAAATGGCTTGGCTTACTTTTAGGGAAATAGATGAGGAAAAGGCGGCAAACGGTGAGCTCGTTGCTGTAGAGGGCGATCCCATAATAGAAGGTAAGAATGTTAAAAAGGCACAATATCAACGGGATCCGCAAGACGGAAGCCATGATGTTGCTCTTGAATTGGATGATGAAGGTACAAAGAAGTTTGCTGAAGCTACAAGCAGACTTATAGGTAAAAGAATAGGTATATTCATGGATGATATGCTTTTGTCTGCACCAAATGTTAGGGTTGCCATAACAGACGGTAAATGTGTAATAGAAGGACAGGACACCGTTGAAGAGGCTGTAAGGCTTGCACAGGATATTCAGGCAGGTGCTATGCCGTTTAAGCTTGATGCAGAAAGTACAAGCTCCATAAGCCCTATACTCGGTTCAAATGCTCTTAGTGTTGCTATAACATCAGGGATAGTTGCGTTTATTTTAGTATGCTTGTTTATGCTAGTATTCTACAGGCTGCCGGGAACAATCGCTTGTATAGCACTTCTCGGTCATACTGTAATGCAGCTTTTGGCAATATCATGGTTAAACATTACAATGTCTTTACCCGGTATTGCAGGTATTATTCTTTCAATAGGTATGGGCGTTGACGCCAATGTAATCATATTTGAGAGGGTAAAGGAAGAGCTTGCTGCCGGCAAAACATTGCGTTCTGCAATAGATGTTGGCTTTAAAAGAGCCTTCACGGCAGTTTTGGATGGAAACGTTACAACTTTGATAGCAGCAGCTGTTCTCTTATACTTCGGAACAGGTCCGATAAAGTCATTTGCATACACTCTTATAGTAGGAGTTATACTTAGCTTCCTTACAGCTGTAACTGCTTCAAGAATAATGTTGCAGTCAGTGTCAGGGTTGAATATCGCTAAGCACAAATGGCTTTATGGCGTGAAAGGAGTGAAAGAACAGAATGTTTGATTTATATGGAAAAAGATTTTGGTTATTTGGGTTATCCATATTGGTAATTCTAGCAGGCGTAGTGGGATACTTTGTAAATGGCGGATTTAACCTTGATATACAGTTTGAAGGCGGTTCTATAGTATCGCTCCAGATGGAAGACGGCAATTTTGATACTGCAAAGGCAGAGGAAGAAGTATCAAAGGCAATAAATAAGAAAGTTACTGCACAGAAGTCAGAGACAGCAGCAAGCGAAGGAAAAGAAAAGATATATATGCTTGTTTTGAATGTTGCAGAAAAAAAGCAGAGTCTATCGACTGAAGAATTAACAAAGGTTGTGGACACTGTAAGTAAAAGCTTTAATATTAAAAAGGATGCACAGCCTGAAATTAGAAATGTGTCTCCTTTTATAGGCGAGGAGCTTTTAAGATCTGCAATATGGTCTATAATTATAGTATCTATTCTTATTATATTATATATTTGGTTCAGGTTTAGGACAATGTCGTCAGGAGGTCCTTCAGCCGGGGTTTTTGGCGTTGTAGGGCTTATACATGACGCATTGGTAATGATATCTGTATATGCAATCTTTAACATTCCGGTAAATGAATCATTTATTGCAGCAATATTAACCATTTTGGGTTATTCGATAAATGATACCATAATTATATATGACAGAATTAGAGAAAATAGCAAGCTTTCGAGAAAGACTCCTCTTCCCGAGCTTGCAAATAAAAGTATCATTCAGACATTGAGAAGAACTGTAAACACTACGGTAACAGTATTGATAAGCGTAATAACAGTATATGCATTTGCAGTTTATTATAATATTGATTCCGTTAGAATATTTACTTTCCCTCTTATTATTGGTATGATAAGCGGTTGTTATTCATCAATATGCATAGTGAGTCCACTATGGGTAATGTGGAAACAGCATCAGTCTAAAAAACCAACAGTTTCTAAAGCTTAATGATTATCTATTTTAATTATATATATAAAATGCCGGTTATATGACCGGCATTTTTAAATGTTCGGAAATTGTGTGCGGAAGTTATATATTTAATTTATAGAGTTTTATACCTTTAAATCTTGGGAATAATTATCTTGTCAATATGTGATATTTATGTTATTGTAATTATTATTCGGCGGTATCGTAACTGAACTGCACGATGAAAAATTTTTATTTTTTACAAACTGCTTTGAGCCCAAAGGGACAGAGACAGGTCATGCTAAAACCATGCTTTATTTAGCCATCCTGTTTTTTTGGGTGGCTTTTATAGTTTGTAAATATATCGGGGAGATGCCATATGAACAAATATTTTACTACAAAGGATTTTGAACAAGCTAAAAGAGACGGAAGAAAAATAACAATGCTTACCGCTTATGATTATTCAACAGCTAAAATAATTGATGAGGCAGGAGTTGACTGTATACTCGTTGGAGATTCTCTCGGAATGGTAGTGCTTGGTTATGAGAATACTACAAAGGTTACTGTTGAAGATATGATACACCACACAAAGGCAGTTGTAAGAGGAACAAAGCATGCGATGGTAATAAGTGATTTGCCTTTTGCTTCTTATCATACAGGTGTAAATGACTGTGTGAGAAATGCTGCAAGACTGGTATCCGAGGGGGGCTGCAAGGCTGTTAAGCTTGAAGGTGGAGAAGATTTCAAAGATGAGATAAAGGCAATAAAAAGGGCCGGTATACCCATAATGGGGCATTTAGGATATACTCCGCAGTCTATAAATATATTTGGAGGTCACAGGGTACAGGGAAAAAGCATAGATAGTGCAAGAAAGCTGATAAAGGATGCTTTGTCCATTCAGGAAGCCGGGGTATTTTCAGTTGTATTGGAGTGCATACCCATGAAGCTTGCTGCTCTAATAAGCGAGAAGCTAAGTATTCCTACCATAGGTATAGGTTCCGGTCCGGATTGCGACGGACAGGTATTGGTTATACATGATGCTGTGGGATTATGCAGGGATTTTAGCCCAAAACATGCCAAAAGGTATTCAAATGCAGGTGATATTATAGAACAATCAGCGAAAGACTATATTAATGAAGTGTCAACAAAAGCTTTTCCAACAGAAAGCAATTCATTCAAAATAGATGATGAGGTTATAGATATATTAAGGAGAGAGTTTTAAATGCGAGTTATTGAGAAAATAAAGGATTTAAAAGCTATTATAAGGTCACAAAAGTCTTCAGGAAAGACGATAGGATTGGTTCCTACAATGGGATATCTTCATGACGGGCATTTGTCATTGGTTAAAGCATCAAGGGATGAAAACGATTTTACAATTATGAGCATTTTTGTCAATCCGACGCAGTTTGGACCCAATGAAGACTTTGACAGCTATCCGAGGGATATGGAAAGAGATACAAAGTTGGCTGAAGCAGCAGGTGTTGATGTTATATTTGCACCTTCGAAGGATGAAATGTATCCCGATGGCTACAAAACATATGTTGAAGTTGAGGATATTACAAATGTGCTGTGCGGAAAGTCCCGTCCCGGGCACTTTAGAGGAGTAACAACAGTTGTAGCCAAGCTATTTAATATTGTTGAGCCGGACAAGGCATATTTTGGTCAAAAGGATGCCCAACAGGTGATTGTTTTAAGAAAAATGGTTAAAGACTTGAATATGAACCTTGAAATAGTTACATGCCCTATTGTAAGGGAGAGTGACGGACTTGCAATGAGTTCGAGAAATACGTATCTTTCCCCTGAGGAACGTAGCGGGGCATTGGTTTTATCCCAGTCGCTTTTTGAAGCAGAAAAGATTATAAAAGACGGAGAAAGAGACGCAGCTAAAATAATCGGTTATATAAAGAACAGAATATCCCAGGTTGAGATTGCGGAAATTGATTATGTTGAAATTACGGACATAGATGACTTGAAAAGTGTTGAGCATATAGCAGGAAAAGTACTCATTGCATTAGCTGTAAGATTTGGAAGGACAAGACTTATAGATAATGTAATTGTGGAGGTGTAAGATATGTATGTTACTTTGATGAAATCAAAAATACATCGAGCGAAGGTTACAGAGGCAAATCTCGATTATGTAGGCAGTATAACAATAGATGAAGATCTCATGGATGCAGCCGATATAATGAAAAATGAAAAGGTACAAATTGTAGACAATAACAATGGAAACAGGTTTGAAACATATGTTATTCCGGGCAAACGAGGAAGCGGAATGATTTGTTTAAACGGTGCCGCAGCAAGGCTTGTACATCCGGGAGATGTTATTATAATAATTTCATACGGTATTTTTGAAAGAAAAGAAGCTTTAAATTTTACTCCGCAAATAATATTCGTTGATGAGAATAACAAAATTAAAGAGATAAAGGGAGAAGAAGAACATGGGCATATTTACCAATCATAGAGGTTGGTAAATATGCCCCTAATTTATTAATTAAGATTTTTTAAAAAGGTAATCTAAAATCAAGCCGCCGATTACTGCTTCCGCCAGAATTGTAAAGCTGTTTTTAACCAGTGTCCTTGCAATAAGCTCTATGAATGTGTCGGTGCCAAGAAAGTAATGATTACATATTATGAGTAGTGCTCCTAAAATAAGTAATATAAACGATATTATGGATCCTGCTTTGATTATAATTTTATTTGCCTTTCCTAAATTATTAAATTCTGATTTGATTTTTTCTATGTTTTTTGTCATATTAAAGTACATAAGACTAACCCCCATCTAAGTAATCATCTTTATGTTAACATAATATCTCAATGTTCTTCAATGAATAATATTTTCCTATGTTTGAAGAGTTTTTAATTCAAATAAGTATATTAAATTTATATATATATCGGTTGTTTTGAGTAGAAATATTATTATAATTATTAAGAATTAACAGAACAATCTTTATGGATTTTGGTGTTATGCAGTAATTTTTGTCGAAATTATTGTCGAATTATTAAGGTTAAAAAGTGCATAAAGTGTTGAAATAAGCGGGTTTTCAGCGAAATGTTTTTGTTTAAAATGCAGTGAAAATAATATATAATTTTATATGTAATGATTTCTTATTTATGTTATTTTTACTAAGGAGGAACGCATATGATTAAAAAGTATTTGCAGAGGAAGATCAATATTAACACTGATGATACTAATGAAGAAAGAAAAGAAATGATGGAAATAGAATACTATTTGTTGGAGAGCGAGAGTTCGGACTTTGATGAAATTTATGGACAAAAAGTATATGGGATTGAAATTATTAAAAAAACTCAAGAAGATGAAATTGAATCTGAGTTTGTAAGGAATCTTTCAACAAGTGCCGACAGTGTCAACAGCATACTTGATAAGATGGTAAAGAATTCTGTAACGCCTGTAGCATTGCCATTTGTTTTAGATGACCTGATTGGGGTATGAGGCCTAGAAGGCAGAGAACAGGAAACAGAGAACAGAGATCAGAGGGCAGAAGTCTGAAAACAGAAATCAGAAGTAAGAGGGTAGAAGCCAGATGTAAGAAGTTAGAAGTTAGAAGGCACATATTTGTGATCTGGGGTATAATGGGATGGAGAGTAGGTGAATCCTATTATATCCCAGTTCGATGTTTATAGTATTTTTACGTATTTTATCATATTGTTCATTGTACCGAATTCATAGTCTAAAATTTTAATTCTAAATCATGAATTAATTCCAAATCATGAAGTTTTATATCAAATCCATCCTAACACGTTACAATATATACCTTATGTGTAAGAGTGTGTAAAAAACTTGAATATTTAAGATATTAATGGTATAGTATATAATAATTTTTATCGTAAAATTACTCTAAAGCCTTGTAAAGTAAAGGAGATGTGTCTTATGACAATCCGGCAAGAATATGAGTCCTTTGAAGAAAAATTTCTATCTGAGTTTGCTACAAAAAGCAGTAAATCAAAAGGAAGGCAGAAAGAAGAAGTAAAGTGTTCCGTCAGAACGGATTTCCAGAGGGATAGGGATAGGATAATATACAGTAAGGCGTTTAGGCGCCTCAAGCATAAGACGCAGGTTTTTATTTCTCCTGAAGGGGATCATTACAGAACCAGGTTAACCCATACACTTGAGGTTTCGCAAATTGCCCGTACATTAGCGAGGAGTTTAAGGCTTAATGAGGATCTTACGGAGGCTATAGCATTAGGTCATGATTTGGGGCACACACCCTTCGGGCACTCGGGTGAAATGGTTTTGGACAAGATATGTCCCCACGGTTTTAAGCATAATGAGCAAAGTCTTCGTGTTGTTGATATTTTGGAGAAGGATGAGGGTCTCAACCTTACATGGGAGGTAAGAGACGGCATAAGGAATCATACCGGGAAAAACATAGCTTCTACTTTGGAAGGACAATTGGTAAAATTTGCCGACAGGATTGCTTATATAAATCATGATATAGAGGATGCGATTAGGGGAAAAGTGCTTACCGAAGATGTGCTGCCGAAGGAATGTGTGAAGGTATTGGGCAGAAGCTCGAGTGAAAGAATAAACAATATGATTATAAATATCATTGAGAACAGTGCCAATAAGGACAGGATTTCAATGAGTGAAGAGTTCCAAAAGGCCAAGGATGAACTGAGGCAATATATGTTCGAGAATGTGTATGTAGGGTCTATAGTTAAAAAGGACGAGATTAAAGCACAGAATATAGTAGCCGAGCTGTATCGTTACTTTGTTCAAAAGCCTGAGCATATTCCTAAAGAAGCGGCAAAATGGCTGGACAAATATGGAGTTGACAGAGTTGTGTGCGACTATGTAGCAGGTATGACCGACAGATATGCGGTTAAAAAATTTCATGATTTGTTTATTCCTGAGTCATGGAGATTTTAATATTAAATATGAACTTTAAAATACAGATTTTAATATGGAACAAATTTATTAAAAACCATTGTATTCTTTAAATAAGTATATTTTTTAAATAAATTGGTCTGGAAGGTATATGATTGTAAAAATTAAGCAAAAATATAACTGTATACATTAAATACGTTAAATAAAAAATTATAAAAAATTAACATTTAAATATATAAATTAAAGAAAAAAAGAAGGAATATTTATAAATATGTCGAAGAAATACTTATTATTAAACGTTTTATAAAATTAGGACTTGAAAAATAAATTGTTTTTATATATGTTTATATATGGTTGTTTTGAGGTTTTAAAATGCGGTTAAGTGATGAGCAAATAGAAGAAATACGGATAAATAATGATATTGTGGAGGTAGTAGGCGAATACGTCAGGTTAGAACGAAAGGGCCAATATCTTTTTGGATTGTGTCCGTTCCACAGGGAGAAAACTCCGTCATTTAGTGTAACGCCGTCAAGGCAGATGTTTAGATGTTTTGGGTGCGGTAAAGGTGGAAACGTATTTCACTTTATAATGAATGCTGAAAATCTTGATTTTATAGAAGCAGTAAAACTACTGGCAGATAGGGCTAGAATCGAGTTACCGGAAGGTGATAGTGAAGAGGAAAAAAGAATTGCCAAGCTAAAGAAAGAAATTTTAAAGATTAATGTCGAATCCGCACGTTTTTTTCATCAGCAGTTGAATTCTCCAAAGGGGGAGAAGGCATTAAAGTATTTGAATAGCCGAAAATTAAGCGAAAGTACAATAAGAAAGTTTGGAATTGGTTATTCTCCCGATGAGTGGGACATGTTGTATAGACATCTATCCACTATGGGATTTTCAAATGAAGCATTAAAAGAAAGTGGACTGTTAATTACTAATAAAAATGGCGGTTATTTCGATAGATTTAGAGGAAGGGTTATATTTCCCATATTTGATTTAAGAGGGAATGTAATTGGTTTTGGTGGAAGGATTATAGATGAAGCAAAAACCGATAAAACAGGTTATAAGGAACCTAAATATATGAATTCTCCCGAAACCCTTGTGTACAATAAAGGAAGAAATTTGTATGCATTAAATTATGCTAAAAATTCAGGTCAAAATGCCCTTATTATAGTTGAAGGGTATATGGATGTAATATCTTTACATCAGAATGGAATAATAAATACTGTAGCATCACTCGGAACTGCACTTACTGAAAGTCAGGGAAGGATATTGAAAAAGTATGCCGAGGAGATAATAATTTGCTATGATGCTGACATGGCAGGACAAGCTGCAGCAATGAGAGGTCTTGACCTCCTTAATGATATTGGATGTAATGTTAAAGTGCTGTCCATACCTGATGGAAAAGATCCTGATGAGTTTATTAAAAAGAATGGACAGGCTGCATTCATAAAGCTTATAGAAGGAGCTCAATCACTGATAGAGTATAAGATCAAGTATTTAAAGAGTCAGATAAATGTTGAGACTCCTGAAGGTAAATTAAAATTTTTAAATAAGACGGCCGATGTTTTAACAAAGGTTGACAATAGACTTGAGCAAGAAATAAACATAAAGAAGCTTTCTAAAGAGTACGGTATATCTGAAGAGTCCTTAACGGCCGAGATTATGAAAAGATCCAGGCCGAAGGGTGAAATTAAAAAAACAGTTAATGAAATTAAAAATTTTAGGGATTCTAAAGGTATTGTCGATAATAATAAAAAGGGATTTGAAAAACTTATTCATATTGAGAGAATGCTTTTAATGTTGCTGACGATTGACAACAGTGTTTACAGATTGATTAAAGACAAAATAAGTAAGGAATATTTCACTGATGAAAACAGGCAAATTGCTTCAATTGTATTGGATAAGCTTGAAAGTGGTAAGGGCATTGTAGCTGCAGAAATTTTTAATGTTATAGAAGCAGAGGCAGCAAATGAGTATTCAAGGATAATTCAAGACGAATGCAATTTTGAAGACAATAAAAAGGCTGTTTTAGATATATTAAGTAAAATTGATAAAATAAAGCTTGAAAAAAGACGCGATGAAATTTTAGAATTGCTAAGTAGGAAAAATGATTTAACAGAAGGAGATGTTGTAAAATTAAAAGAGGAACTAATGCAGTTGTTACAGAAGCTAAGATGCTTTTAAATATGAGTTGTATTGAAGGGAGGGTAACTGTTGAAACCAAACAATGAGAGCAGGAAAGCAATTCTTAAAGAATTGGTCGACAGGGGTAAGGCTAAGGGAATGCTGACATACAAGGAAGTAATGGATGCATTTGATGAAATTGACCTTGAGCCTGAACAGATAGAGAAAATATATGAAACTTTAGAAAATGTAGGTATAGATGTAGTTGGTGATATAGATGCTGAAATTGAAGATATTCAATTGACTGAAGAGGATCTTGACATTTCCATTCCTGAGGGTATCAGTATAGATGACCCTGTTAGGATGTACCTCAAGGAAATAGGAAAGGTGCCTCTATTATCGGCCGATGAAGAAATAGAACTTGCAAGAAGGATGGAAAAAGGCGATGCAGAAGCAAAACGCCGTTTGGCAGAAGCAAACTTAAGACTTGTTGTCAGCATAGCCAAAAGATATGTAGGAAGAGGAATGCTTTTCCTTGATTTGATTCAGGAAGGTAATCTCGGTCTTATAAAAGCGGTTGAAAAGTTTGATTATACAAAAGGATATAAATTCAGTACCTACGCAACCTGGTGGATAAGACAAGCTATAACAAGAGCAATAGCAGATCAGGCACGTACAATAAGGATACCTGTTCATATGGTTGAAACAATAAACAAGCTTATTAGGGTATCAAGACAACTTTTGCAAGAGCTTGGAAGAGAGCCTGCACCTGAGGAAATTGCAAAGGAAATGGGAATGTCTGTTGATAAGGTCAGGGAGATTATGAAAATATCCCAGGAGCCTGTTTCATTGGAAACACCTATTGGTGAAGAAGAGGACAGCCATTTGGGGGATTTTATACCGGATGACGATGCACCGGCACCTGCTGAAGCTGCAGCATTTACATTATTGAAGGAGCAGCTTATAGATGTACTCGATACTCTTACAGCAAGGGAAGAAAAGGTACTGAGGCTTCGTTTCGGATTGGATGACGGACGAGCTAGAACCCTTGAAGAGGTCGGTAAGGAATTTAACGTTACAAGGGAAAGAATTCGTCAGATTGAGGCAAAAGCATTAAGAAAGCTTAGGCATCCGAGCAGGAGTAAAAAGTTAAAAGACTATTTGGATTAAACTCGATAAAATCGAGTTTTTTCTTTTATATGATTATTTTTGTTATTTTGATATATTTAATTTTATTTTGATTTTAATATTGATTACTGTCAATTTGCTTGAATAATTGCCAAATTTATAGTAGTATTTAGCTATATTAACCGTATTTAATCTAATATATATAAATATAGAAGAGATAAAGAGAAGTTTTAATAGTTTTTATATAATGGATAGTTACTATAAATTTAATTTATAAGGGGGAGTAAAAATTGAATAAGAGGCTAACCAGCAGGATTGCATTATTACTTATTATACCTATGTTGGTAAATATAGTAATGGTGGGAGGCTTTGTTTCTGCAAATAGCAATAGTTCATTACAAAATTCAGTAACAAAAGCTGCTATTACAGATAATTCAAATGAAAACACATCAGAAAAAACATCTGGAAGCACATCAAAAGCAACATCAGGAACAACATCCGGAAATACATCTGAAACAGCATCAGAAATAACATCAGAAACAACATCCGGAAACACATCTGAAGAATCACCTGAATATTCAGTCCAACAAAACGGTATTGTGTTGCCTGTTATTGAGAAGAAAGAGGAAGCAGATAGTGAGTTGCCCCTAAAAAAATCCACTACTGCTACGACAGAAGTATTAGAGCAGGTATTACCGAAAGGTGAAGATGAAGCCGATATTTTATTAAAAAGCGGAATGTTAAAGTCACTTTCTTCAATATATATACCTGAGGATGCCATATATGTTAACGAAGATGAAGTGAAGATTCTAAATGATGATAATAGTGATAAAAAATCAAGTTATACACTTGTATTTTCCCCCGAAAGTACTGACTTCTATAAAATAACTGCATCGGGCATAAATATTCCGTATATATATTTGGCAGATGAAAATTACAATACTCTTGGATGGAACAGGACTTATCCGGAAAAGAGTGATTCCATAGCCTACAAGCTTTATAAAGGACAGCAGTATTTAATCAACCTTTATTCTGTAGATACAGAAAACACTACAGAGTTTTCAGTTACAAAGTATAGATCAAACACAACTTCTCTAATATATTCTTTTGTTGATAATACATATACGGCTGATGAAAATGCATCAGTTGTAGTAACCATTCCTTCAATTCCGGCTGATATTTTTTATGGAATATTGGAAAGGGATATAATTATGATTCCACTGCAATAACTCCTGTTAAAAACAGGTAATATCGATCT
>DAOOVO010000049.1:0-30487 GCA_035370245.1 Pseudobacteroides sp. | reverse complement strand
TTTTCAAAGATCGATATTACCTGTTTTTAACAGGAGTTATTGCAGTGGAATCTTATATATAACTTTAAAATAAACCTTAAAGACTTGCATATTTCTGCCTCCTTATAACAGAGTATGTGATCAAAGCGAAAACAATATTGTGCCCGCACAGCAATATTATGTCAATAAAAAATTTTGAATGAGTGTCATAATAATACAATGAATAAAAGCAATCCGCTATCAGGCTCACAGGATTTAGATAAGACAGAATGGGAACATTGGTGCTTATTATATATTTTATCTTGTCATACATCATGCCTGAGAAAAAGGACAAAAGCATGGTAACCCCAATCATTACCCCTAGTTTTACACCTTCACTTTTTTTTACTATTATAGCAATAAAAGTACCAAAACTGACTCCAGTGATTGAGCCCATAACACAAGTCAGCAGTATATAGCCTAATTGACTTCCGAAGTTTATTTTCAATATCAAAACCAAATAAGCTATTAATATGAAAATAATAATGAGCTGAATCGTAGCTGCAGCAAGCATTGAAGAGGCAAAAAGCTTCAGCTTGTGCACCGGTGCCATATTGAGCCTGGCTCCCTGAGCTGTCATATCAGCCTGAATAGCCATGACCTCCTTCAATCCTAAAAATCCCCCGTACAAACAGGCCATTGCAATCAGAGCATAAAAATATGTTACAATGCTGTCGGGAGAAGATTTGGAGACGGGCACTTCTTTAAGATAGTCAATCCTGTTTGAAATGCTGCTCATAAGCTTACTCTGGTCCATTGAAGGGTTTTTGCCGTATATTGTCTTTATGGTAGATAAAGTCTGATTATAATCGTCTACAAATCCTTTTAACACAGCTTGATTCATGCCTGATTTCTTGACAACAAGTTTTATTCCGTCATCAAAGTATATATAGCCTTCAATTTTACCGTCCTCAAGGAGTTTATCCCCTTCATCCTTCGATATATATTTCACTTCAAATAAATCTCTTTCTCCTTCACCTGAGACTGACTTAAGAGAATTTACAAAAAATGTGTTTTCCCTATATTCAGAATTATCGACTATTCCAACATTTATTTTTGAAAAGATTTCAGCACTTGAAATATTGGAAAAAGCCATATTGAATAGTGTAGCAAGGAGTATGGGAAACAGCATTGACCAAAACATCATGGTCCTATCTCTTACAATACATTTCAGCCTGTACAAATAGTTATGAAAAATCATTTCTATCCTCCTGTAAACCAAATTTTAATCCCATTCTCCCGTCTAATCCCTTAGTTCTTTTCCCGTTATCTCAAGGAACACATCGTTTAGGGTAGGCGGCTCGGAATAAATCTTTCCGAATGCAATATCTTTAGATTTTAAATAGTCCAGCAAAGGCAGAAGATTATTTTTACCTCTGTCTGATTTTGCAACAAGCAAATTGCCATTAAGCTCAACAGATACTATGTTGGGAAGACTCCTAATGTCATCTAGAATTCTGTCATCAATTTTAATTATTTCTACAGTTATTTTTTCTCCCGAATTTATCATTCCTTTAAGCTCATCATTAGTCCCGGTGGCAATTATTTTTCCTTTATCAATAATAGCAATTCTGGTACATATTCGCTCCACTTCTTCCATATAATGCGAAGTATATACTATTGTACTTCCGGCTTTATTAAGCTTCAAGATACCTTCCAATATATTGTTTCTGCTTTGAGGGTCAACTGCAACAGTGGGTTCATCCAATATAATCAGCTTTGGCTTATGGGCGATGCCACAAGCTATATTTAATCTTCTAAGCAAGCCTCCGCTTAGCTTCTTTGGGTAAAACTTTCTGAAATCGTTGAGGCCCACAAAATCTATGGCTTCATCTACAAGCTTCCTACGCTTGTCTTTGTCTGAAACATACAATCCGCAAAAATAATTAATGTTTTCTACAACATTTAATTCCTCAAAAACAGCAACATTCTGCATAATTACGCCAATATTGCGTTTAATATCATAAGCATCGGGAGACATGGGTTTGCCGTAAATTTCTATGGTGCCCTCGTCAAATTTAAGAAGGGATAAAATACAGTTAATTGCCGTGGTTTTACCTGACCCATTAGGACCTAAAAGCCCGAATATTTCGCCTTCATTTACTTCCAGATTCAAATGATCCAGGGCAGTTAAATCACCGTATCTTTTAACCAGATTTTTTACTTTTATCACCATAAGGAACCCTCCTGTTATTATTTCAAACATTTCTATCATATCACGGCATAGCCGCGAAAATTCACAAAAATGGAATTGCACTTTAAACCTTGAAAAAACTATATTCGACAAATAAAATACAAAATCCTCTTTATTATGGCATATTAATATCATTTATCAAAACAATACGATAATACCAAATAAAGAGGATGACTATATGAATATTTTATCTCGATAATAAATTTTATTAAATACATTATTAATCTATGACATTTATCTTCTGCAAAATGAAAGATCAATATCGCTTTTAATCTATTTCTTATATATAATACTCATTACACTGTTTTGTACCTCTATAAAATTCTTTATATCAACATCGCTCCATTCATCAAGACATCCCTTAGCCGCCTCAACAAACTCTGCATAATTGCAATTCCCGGCTCTCTCACCTATACCACCCATTGTACAGTCTATAAAATCTGCACCTGCCATATATGCCGATATGGAATTGGCAACAGCCATACCGAGATCATTATGTGCATGAAATTCAACATCCACTCCGATCTTTGTCCGTATAGCCGATATTTCTTCAAATACTTTCTGCCTGTAACATATGCCTACGGTATCAGCATACCTAACCCTTTTAGCCCCCTCTTTAGAAGCCTCTGAAATAACATCAATAAGAAAGCCGAAGTCCGCTCTGGATGCATCTTCAAGCCCCACAGTCACCTCAAATCCCTTTTCAAGGGCAAAGCACAGGCATCTTTTAAGAGTATCTATGACCCAGCCTCTTTCCTTTCTAAGTTTTGATTTTATTTGAATATCGGAAGTAGGTGCAGATATATGTATTATATCCGGCCGACACTCCACAGAGTGCTCTATATCGCTTATATTGATCCTGTTCCATGTGGAAATTTTGCTTTTAAGGCCAAGCTCCACAATACGTCTTATGCTCTCTTTTTCATCTCCGCCCATTGCAGGAACACCGGCTTCTATCTGGTAGATCCCGGCTTTATCAAGAAGCTTTGCGATTTGTATTTTCTCATCAATGCTAAGGGCCACACCCGCTTTTTGTTCTCCATCCCTTAATGTGGTGTCCACTATCCTTAACATAGTACCCTCCCATTGAATTCACCATATCATTTCATACCATATCATTTAATACCATATCATTTAATACCATATCATTTAATACCATATCATTTCATACAACTTTGCTGCATAACAAAATATCCTTTAACTCATTATCGCTCAATTCTCTTTTCATTTCAATACTTTTGCTCCTTATCATATCCAATATGGTACATATATTGGCTTCATCAGCTTCCTGACCAAGCTCTTTAAGCTTCTTGCATACTGATTTTTTACCGGAATGCTTACCTATAACAAGCTCTCTTTTTAAGCCTACCTCCTTTGGATTAAAAGGCTCATATGTTGATGGGTCCTTTTCTATTCCGTCTGCATGTATACCCGATTCATACTTGAATATATCATCTCCTACAACTGCCTTATTATCCGGTACCACCATGTCCGTCATACGGCAGAAAACTTTTTTCAATTGAGGTAATTTGCTAAGATCAATATTTGCTTTGGAATTCATATGCAGTTTAATCGCCATCAAAACCTCTTCTATGGCAGCAAAACCTTTCCCTCTTCCATATCCCATAAATGATCCTGTAATGGTGTTCATTCCACCCATTATTCCTTCAATTGATATAGCTGATGCTAAGCTGTAAGTGTTATCGGGGCAAATATCAATATCTAAATTATACTTTTTACTTATGCTCTCTAAAGCTTCTATCCACTCATGGGAAACTACTCTGTCAAGTCCTTTGATTCTAAGTTTGCCTTTTGCTCTCAATTTACCCATACCATACATCTTATCCAACTTATAAATGTCCTGTATGCTTTCGACTTTGTACTCAACAGTTACCGACAAATTGTTTTTTAATATGATATCACAGAAATAAGGGTTTAACATTTTTATCCACTTAACAACGCAGTATTTGATTCCCTTTCTTATACACTCTTCAAGCTCATACTCAGAGTTTGCCCTGTAAATAAAATCTATTCCCTTTGGCATTTTATCAATCTTTTTTATAACAGCAGAGTCCACTTCAAAAAGGTCTATACCCATTGTTTTGAATATATGAAAAAAATTCAATATGTCGTTTGCGTTAAGCTTATTTTTATATGCAAAAATCTCCGGCAGTGTTCTGTCGATTATTTTCAATATTCTGCTATTTCCCAAAAACAACGCCATAACTTACACCCCTCATTCCCATAACCATATTCATACTACTTCCATTCAAATCATGTCTAGATTTCCAGTCTACTTACTACCCTTCCGTTTTCAAGATGCTCTTCTACAATTTCGGTAACATCATCAACAGTTACCTCCTTATACCAGACACCATCGGGGTATACAATTACTATGGGCCCTTTGTTGCATATTCCGAGACATCCCGTATTGGTAACCAAAATATCTCCGCCCAATTCCCTCTCTTCAATTTCTTCCATAAACTTTTGTATTATGGAAACCGAATCCTTTGAAAAACAATAACCCTTCTGCTGTCCTGTAATTCTTGAACTTGAACAAACAAATACATGATACTTAGGCTTTTGCATAATTTTTCTCCTCCTCCACTGCATTTTTTACAGCCTCTTCAATTCTTTCGCAGGTTTGAATCACTTTAATACCTGCCTTTTCAAGCTCTTTTGACGGTTGATATCCTATTCTCATTACAATCACTGCATTGCAATCAGAAATGGTTTTTATAATAGATTGGATTTTTGTATCACTGTCGCAATCTTCGCTGCTTGTGCAATACTTGCTTATCATTCGCCGTTCAATAAGTTTTACTCCCGACTCGCTATATTCGTATATATAAAAGCCTTCAGAATGGCCGAAATGCTGATCCACATACACATTTGTCTTTGATGCTACCGCAAATAAATATTCCCTCTTTTTATTCTCTTTTGCATTTTCACCGCATCCTGCAGAGCAATTGAAATTTTTGAATTCCATTGTCATATCGTTGTCTAAAGCTCCTATAGCATCTGCTCTGCACTGCTTGCAGTGATACATTTGTTTTATGTGTATATTGCATTTTTTTCTAAGTTCATTAAGCTCTTTGTTGCTGGTCATGGGCATGTTTTCAAAAACACTGCCTGATGCCGGTATGAGGGGCATTATATTTGTCATAAACGCACCGTGCTCTTTCACCTTTTTTACAACAGACTCAATGTGATTGTCATTTACACCCTTTATCATTACAATGTTTACTTTACATACGATACCTCTTGAGGATAAATATCTTAGACCTGCAAGCTGGTTCGCTATAAGAACTCTTGCTGCCTCTTCACCTTTAAGCTTGGCTCCCATGAAATTTACATGCCTATAAATTTGTGCACCTATTTTAGGGTCTATTGCATTAATTGTGATGGTAACATGGGTTACACCCAACCTGATTATTTCGTCGGCATAATACATGAGCATCAACCCGTTGGTTGATAGGCAAAATGTTATATCGGGGTCAACCGACCTTATCAATTCAAGGGATTTTTTTGTTTCTTCAAAGTTTGCCAATGCATCTCCCGGTCCTGCAATTCCTATTACCTTAAGATTTTGTAATTTTTGCTTCACATAGAGGAATTTTTCCAAAGCCTCCTCAGGGGTTAAAACCTTACTTGTCACGCCCGGTCTGCTTTCATTCTGGCAGTCATATTTTCTATTGCAGTAGTTACAGGATATGTTACATGCCGGAGCTACAGGAATATGCATTCTGGCATTACGGCACTCTCCGCTGAAACATGGATGTGATAAAGTCTTTTCGTCAATTGAGACTCTTTCCGTCTCCTTATTGTCATAGTACTTATTGTACATGCTTTTTCTGTATTTACTGTATTTATTTTCAATAAGAGTATTTGTAATTTCATCAAGGAGCCTCAATGTTCCATTATAACCGGTTATTACCTGTCTCTGGGCCCCTACTCTGTCATGTACGGGAAACCCTACTCTCACAAGGGGAATTCCGTCTTTTTCAGTAATCACCTTACCATCGGAATTTCCAATAAGTATATTGGCATTTAAGCTTACAGCTTTATCCCTGATAGTATCAAAATCAGTGTCATCAATTACCAGCGGTTTCTCATCATAGTTCTTGGGAGGAGTCAGCTGACTTATAGCCTTATTTTGAGAGCCTGTTGCGAGCAATACAGGCATAATACCGTTTTCGAAGCAGAGTTTGCCTATTGAATATACAATCTCAGGTTCTCCAAAAATTACAGCTCTTCCCTCAGAATTGAATTTATGGGAGTCTATCATTCCGTCTATGAGTCTGCCCTTTTCCTTTAAAAACTTCTCAGGCACAGGCTTTCCTTTTATTTCTGAAAGAATGCTTAAAAACAAATCGGTACTTTCAATTCCTATTGGTATGGGACATCTATAAAGCTTTACACCCCATTTATCCTGGAGGTATTGGCCCGGTGACAAATCCTTGCTGATTGTACAGCCTATTTCAATAGTGGCAGATGCTCCAGGCATATTAACTATGTCATTTATTTTGGTACCGCCAATGGGTATACGCTTATAATCCTTGCTGTAAGGGGCGTCCAATGTTTCAGATACATCTGGAAACATTGTATAGGATATCCTGAATGCTTCAAGCATTTCTTTTATGTTCCGCACATCACCCGGGTTCAGGTTGCTTACAATTACATTGACTCTTCCATTGGGCCTGTTGTTTTCAGCAAGCTCAACGACCATAGCTTTGAGAGCTGAAAAATATCCTTCGAATTGAGACCCGCTGTATCCCGGTGTAGGTACAGGCACAATTTTAAGTTTCTTTATGCCTTCCTCCTGTTTAAATTCCGTTACCATTCTTTTTATATCTTCCCCTATTGTTTCTGCGAGGCATGTTGTTGCAACACCGATTATATCGGGGTTATACACCTTGATGATGTTTCTTAATCCCTTTTTAAGGTTGCTCTCACCGCCATAAACAGTACCCTCTTCACTTAACGAGGAAGAGCCTATATCAATAGGTTCATTATAGTGACCTGTCATATGCCTTCTTATATAAGTGCTGCAGCCTTGTGAGCCATGAAGCAGCAGTATGCTGTTTTCAATGCCTTTAAATGCTAATGCTGCACCCATTGGCATGCACATCTTGCAAGGATTCATGTTTAAGTTTACAAAATTTCTGCCAGTCATGTTATCCACCCCAATTCTATATAAAACCGCTTGATATTAAACAAAATTCCATACAGGACTATTTACCGTACTATCAATCTCTTTTGCAAAATTTATTGCACCTTCAAATCCGCATAACGGATGCTTTCTTTCGTGGTTATGGTCGCAAAATGCAATTCCCAGCTTGTAAGCCAAGGGCCTTTCCTTAACTCCGCCAACCAGTACATCCGCTCCTTTTTCCTTTATAAACTTTTCAAGCTCCGCCGGGTTTGTATCGTCAAGCACCACAGTATCGCTGCTTGCTATGCTTCTTATAATTTCATATTCCTCTTTTCTTCCGGTCTGTGTTCCTACCATGACGGTTTTTATTCCAAGGTCCTTAAACTGTTTTATGAGGGATATTGCCTTAAATCCTCCTCCTACATAGATGGCGGCTCTTTTACCTTTGACCCTTTCTCTGCAGCGGGAAAGCTCATCTCTTATTTTAAGCTCCTCAACAAAAACCAATTTCTTTACTCTATCTGAAGTTTCCTTATTTCCGATCATATTTGCGATATTCATTAATGATATTTTGGTATCTTCGATACCGAAAAAGCTGACTTTTATATATGGTATACCGTATTTTTTCTGCATTTCTTCTGCAAGAAATGTCATTGATCCGGCACATTGAACTATATTTAAAGATGCTTTGGGAGCATTCATAATTTCATTACAGGCAGAATCCCCTGTAACCTTTGCAACTATATCTATCCCTGCCTGCTTTAAGTATTTTTTTATTATCCACATCTCACCTGCAAGATTGAAATCTCCTAAGAAATTGACACCATTGATCTTTTGAGACACTGGTTCTCCCATTAACTTTAAAAGTGCTCTGCAAGCTGCCTTATACCCCATTGATTTATTTCCTGCAAACCCGCTTGATTGAACGGGTATAACTTTGATTGAGTACTTCTTTTCTGCATTTTTGCAGACCGCTTCTATATCATCACCTATTACTCCAACAATACATGTTGCATAAACAAATATAAGCTTTGGTGAGAACTTCTCTACAATTTCATCAATTGCTGCTTCAAGCTTTTTCTCTCCTCCGAAAATAACATTTTCCTCTCTTAAATCAGTTGAAAAGCTGTTCCTGTAAGTTTCAGGCCCACTGCTAAGGCTTCCCCTGATATCCCAGGTATAACTGGCACAGCCAATGGGGCCATGTACCAAATGGTAAGCATCGGTTATTGGATTTAGTACCACCCTTGCACCGCAATATACACAAGCACGCTGGCTGATAGAACCGGCAACGCTGTTGGACTCACATTTTAAATTGATTTTCAACTCTGAATTGCAGAATATTGACTTTTTTCTTTCTTCCAATATGTCATTAGATAATATACTTTTCATATTTATTACCCCTTTCAGCCAGTTTCTAAATTTTAACAATGATAATATCCTCACTTTTACCGTGAGACAGAACGGCCCATTCTTGGAACCTCAATGCCCCAAAGGGCCTTGATGAACGTCTTTGGTGTGTTGTGATGCAACAGAAAATCGATTTTATGCGTCTTTGCGTGATTGCGATTGGTAAAAGTGAGGATTAAAAAGAAGGGGTACGTTTACAGAATGAGCTCTAAATCTTCATCTGCCGCATCTCTATCCTGTCTGTCAAGTAAAGTGTTGCTAATCATCTCAATAACTCTCATTGCACCTTTATATCCTACTATCGGTAAATAAGAATGAACACTTCTATCCAGTATCGGGAATCCGATCCTCACAAACGGGATATCTTCAGCACGGGCTATATACTTTCCATAAGTTGTTCCCATAATAAGATCTACAGGCTCTTGCTTAATCCATTGATGAAGTGTAAACAAATCTCCAAGGGCTTTTACCTTTCCTTCTATACCTGCTTCTTCCAACATATATTTCACCTGTGCTTCAAATGCATCTCCCGGTGTTCCGGTTAAAACATATTTTGGAACCATTCCAAGACTCAATGCGAATTCCGTAAGTGCAATAACCAGATCCGGATCACCGAATATGGCAACTGTTTTGCCGTGATAATGGTAATGGCAATCCACCATTATATCAACCAGCTGTCCTCTTTCTTCCTCCAGCTCAGCCGGAACCTGCTTGCCCGTTAGCTTTGAAACCGCCATAACAAATTCGTCGGTTGCCTTTATTCCAATTGGAGTCTTCAGCACTTTTGTTTCAACCTTGCATTTCTTTTCAAGCTCATATCCTGCATCGCTTGAAGCAAAGCTTCCTAATGCAATTGAAGCTATGGAATTTCCTGAATCAATTATTTCATCTACTTTTGTACCGCCCTTTGGATACATTTCATATTTTCCGGTCATGGGAGCATCAAGAACACCGCTTGTATCGGGAAGCATAATATACTCCTGATCAAAAGCCTTCATTATTCTTTTTATTTCCCTCATATCCCCGGGATTTACGAACCCTGGCAGGATTGTAATCTTTCCGTTGGGCTTATTGCTATTAACCGCTAAATACTTTATCATGGCCTTTACCATGTTGGAAAAACCTGTTATATGTGATCCCTGATAACTGGGTGTATTTGCATGAATAACCAGCTTTCCTTCAGGAATTTGTGCCTGTGCAACAAAGGCAGGAATATCGTCACCTATGGTCTCCGACAAACATGTTGTGTGTATGGCAATAATATCAGGATTATATATTGAAAAAACATTTTTAATAGCAGTTTTTAAGTTTGTTCCACCTCCGAAAACCGATGCACCTTCTGTAAAGGAGCTTGTGGAAGCCATTACAGGATCTCTGAAATTCCTTGTAAGGAACTTTCTATGGTATGCACAGCAGCCTTGCGATCCGTGACTGTGAGGAAGACATCTATGAACCCCAAGTGCTGCATACATAGCTCCTACAGGCTGACAAGTCTTCGCAGGATTTATTGTCAAGGCACTTCTTTCGATATACTCCTTAGGTGTTAAATCTAACATATCAATTACCTCCCTACATAACTTCCTTCAAGCATAGGCTCGATCTTCCAGGGCGGAGTCACGAATTTCCATGAAGGAGTTGTTAATCCCATTGTAATGTCTCTTGCAAAGTTTACAGCACCTCTGAAGCCTGCATATGGACCGCTGTAATCATATGAATGAAGCTGTTTTGAGAAAATACCTGCTTTATGTGCAACATATTTATCCTTTATTCCCGAGCAGAATAGATCCGGCTTCAAAATTTTAAGAAGTTCTTCTGTCTCGTAGTGGTTAAGATCATCTATAACAATAGTTCCGTTTGGCATATCTTTTATCATACCTGCATAATAGTTTAATGATATTTCTTCTTTAAGTTTTTCATATCTTTCCTGTGATAATGTCACCTTATAATGCTTTGGATCAGGCTCAACTTCCAAATTTTCAATATTCTTGCTGTCACCGTCTTCTTTTATAAACGGCAGTACTTCTCTTCCTTCATAGTCATCTCTGTGTGCAAATTCATATCCTGCAAGTATTGTTTCTATTCCCAAGTCCCTGAGCAAATACTGATAGTGATGTGCTCTTGAACCTCCTACAAACAGTGCTGCCGTCTTACCCTGACATAACTTCCTGTATTGCTCCATCTTTTCACTTATCTCAGCCAGTTCCTCTTCTATTACGGCTTCAGTTCTTGCAGTCAAATCGGGATCATCAAAATACTTGGCTATATCCCTTAAGCTCTTTATAGTGCTTTTTACTCCTATGAAATTGACCTTTATCCAGTTTGTTCCATATTTGGTATTTAACATTTCACCGATATAGTTTATGGAACGATGGCACTGTATCACATTAAGATCCGCCTTATGAGCACTCTTTAGATCTTCAACCGTACCATCACCGGTCATCATTGAAACTATGTCGTAGCCTATTTTCTTAAGGAGTCTTTCAAGCTCCCAACCATCGCCGCCTATATTATACTCACCTAAAATATTAAGTGAATACTTGCCGACAGCTTTATCTCCGGTTCCGATAATATGCTTTATAAGACCGTTATTTGCAATATGGTGACCTCCCGATTGGCTGACACCCTTGTATCCTTCACAACTAAATGCTATAGTTTTTACTCCAAATTCTTTTGTAGCCCAGTTGGCCACAGCATTTATATCATCTCCTATAAGTCCTACAGGACAAGTGGCACATATCATTATTGTCTTGGGGTTGAAAATCTTCACTGCCTCAGTTATTGCTTTCCTGAGCTTTTTCTCCCCTCCGAATACAATATCTCCTTCCTGTAAGTCTGTAGAGAAACAGTAATTCAAATAATTCTGTTCATCTCCTCTGGTTCTTCCCTTGTTTCTTCTGGTACCCCAGGTATAAAATCCGCATCCTATAGGGCCATGAGTCAATACGACAGCATCTCTCAATGGTCCTAAAACAACCCCTTTACAACCTGCATAACAGCATCCCCTGTTAGTTATAATTCCGGGAATTGTTCTTGTATTGGCTGTTATAGTTTGCGGTTCCGGTGCTTCAGTATTTCTAACAAGAACATGCTCTTTTCTATTTTTAAAAACACTTGCCGGATATTGCTCAATCACTCTATCTATCTTTGTTTTCATTATTACCACCTCCCACTAAACGGCTTCATCGCCAGATTCTCCTGTCCTTACTCTTATGGTTTCCGCAACAGGCAGTACAAATATTTTACCGTCTCCCTGATTGCCTTTGCTGTTGGTATTGATAATTATATCAACAGCTTTTTTAACCTGATCGTCCTGTACAATAAGAGATATAAGTCTCTTTGGTAAAAGCCTGTGACCTTCTGAAATTACTTCCGCCAACATTGGTGACAACGTCCTTTCGTTTTCACCGATCAACCCTTCAAGCAATGAATAGTCAACCTTTTTCTTCCCTCGCCCCATAACCTTTTTACAATGGAAAGACGGAAAATCTTCTTTAAGAAGGGCATCTTTAGTCTTATTGATCATATCCATCCTTATTATGGCCATTATCTCTTTCATAAGCTTCTCCCCCTCTTAGAGCCCGGTGGATCCCGAGCTTATTGTGTAGGCCTCTTCAACAGGACTTATAAAAATCTTCCCATCACCAAAAGCCCCTTTCTGTCCGGTTTTGGCATTTTTCATTATGAGTTTTACAACATCATCCTTATCTTCATCTTTTACAACCATCATAAGCATTTCCTTGGGTATTTCATCATAGAATACGTCACCTACTTTAACACCTCTTTGCTTACCTCTACCCATTACATCTATCTTGGTCACCGCCGGGAAGCCTGCATCACACAATTCCGACAGCACAGCATTAACTCTCTCAGGCCTTATAATAGCTCTTATCATCAACATAATTTATTCTCCTCCGTTCTATATTAAAGTTTTAATAAAGAAGACTATGCTAAAGAATTAGATATCCAAAATTCCATGTTCCATAAGAATTTCTTCAAGTCTGTCCTGAACCATAGGCTTCGGTATAACGAACATGTCATTTTCGTCAACTGCCTTTGCAAGGCCACGATATGCATCTGCCTGTTCATGTTCGGGAGAGAAATCAATAACAGTTTTCCTATTTATTTCTGCTCTTTGAACCTGATTGTCTCTTGGAACAAAGTATATCAACTGACTTCCCAATTCTTTTGCAAATGCTTCAAGGAGTTCTTTTTCACCGTCAACCTTTCTGCTGTTACATATAATACCGCCAAGGCGAGTTCCCCCTGTTGACGCATATTTCTGAACACCTTTACAAATGTTGTTTGCTGCATATAAAGCCATCATCTCACCGCTTGCAACAATATAGATTTCCTGTGCTTTACCTTCCCTTATAGGCATCGCAAATCCTCCGCAAACAACATCACCCAAAACATCATAAAACACATAATCAAGATCATCGGTATATGCACCCAACTGTTCAAGCATGTTGATGGAAGTTATAATACCTCTTCCGGCACAACCTACACCGGGTTCCGGACCTCCCGACTCAACACATCTTATACCGAAAACACCTCTCTTCATGATGTTTTCGAGTTCCACTTCTTCACCTTCTTCACGAAGTGTATCAAGTACACTCTTTTGTGCCAAACCTCCAAGTACAAGCCTTGTTGAATCTGCTTTAGGGTCACAGCCAACAATCATAATGTTTTTTCCCATTTCACCCAGTCCTGCAGTCAAATTCTGTGTTGTTGTTGATTTACCTATTCCACCTTTACCATAAATAGCTACTTGCCTCATAAAAATCGACCTCCACTTCATTCAATTTTCAATTAATGATTAAATTTTTTTGCTAAAACAAAAAGGGCACTAAAATCATAGATTTTGATTCTAGCACCCTGGCTCTTTCCCGACATAAAAATCAAACAAGGATTTTATATCAGATATTAACTTTTCTGTTGTTATATACTATAGCACCATTAATATTAATTGTCAATACATTTTTGCAAGTTTTATTTTTAAAAATTGCATTTCGCGAACACACGCTCAAACGGGAATTAATATTTCAATCATCCCTTAGCCAATATCAAGGCCTCCGCTATTTCCTTCATAGGAATGCGGTTGTCTCTGCTCTTTCTTCTTATCACTTCATAAGCTGCCTCTTCAGTGTATCCATCCTTCTGAACTAAAATCCATTTTGCCTTTTCTACTATTTTTCTGCTTTCAAGTGTTTCATTGAGCTTCTTTACTTTCCTTTCATACTCAATAATTCTGCTGTAATTCAACAATGACATGTCTGCTATCTGTAATGCAGTCTCCTCATAAACAGGCTTGGTAATATAGGATAGTACCCTTTTTCCCTTTATAAATTCGATTATCTTATCATTTCTTGTGTTCAACACTATTATACATGCTGCAAGAATTTCCTCATCAATGATTTCAAGCACTCTTTTAAGTTCCGAAAAGTCATTTTTTGCCTCGATAACAACAAGATCCGGAGCATTGGTTTTCATGCACCTTAAAAGGTTGGAAGATTCCTTTAAGTACCCTATAAAAACATGTCCGCTGCCAACAAGTATATTTTTAAATATAGCCAATGTACGTTTATCTTCACCTGATATGATGAACTTACAGCAATCCATATGTTTCCCCTCCTTGAAATATAGCTCTTCCATATTAAATAGGACATAGTTCTTTATATATAAAAAAGGCTTCCCATTACACACTCCGCGTAACAAGAAAGCCTCTATGCCTTTCAACAACTACATCATAGCAGTAAAAAAACAAATCTAGCATAAATAAATATTAACATGTTTTAATGATTTTTGCAAGTATTGTTTTTTAAAATTGCAAATTTTATAAATTACAAGTTTATCATATCAATTATGAATTTGCAATCTTCAATATATTATAAACATCATCCTTTGATAGCTTTTTAAAGTTACCTAATGTATATTTTCCTCCCATTGTACATTTAGAAGCCATCTCTTCCAACCTGTCGTCAGTGATTCCAAGCTCTTTCATAGTCACAGGAAGTCCAATCTGCCTGAAGAAGCTTTCCAGCCTCTTAATTCCTTCCAGTGCAGTCTTTTCCTTATCTTCAAAGCAAATATCTACATTCCAGACCCTAGATGCAAATTGAACAAACCTGTCAATATTTTGTTTATATACATATTTCATCCATGCCGGAAATACCACCGCCAGCCCTGCCCCATGAGCTACATCATATATACCGCTTATTTCATGTTCAATACCATGTGAAGCCCAATCCTCAACTCTGCCGGTTCCTAACAAGCCAAAATGTGCAACTTTTCCGGCCCACATAATCTCTGCTCTTGCGTTATAATCATCGGGATTTTCCAATGCAATGGGAACATTATTTATCATAGTCTTCAATGTAGCTTCACAAAGCCTGTCAGTCAACTCAACATTTTTTGTGTTTGTAAAATACCTTTCCATAATATGAGCCATTATGTCAGCAGCACCGCATGCTGTCTGATATGCAGGCAATGTATACGTGAGAACGGGATTCAAGATGGCATATACAGGTCTTATCAAATCCGAGCCCATTCCTCTTTTGAACCATCCGTCTTCATTTGTTATTACTGAATTAGGGCTTGCTTCACTGCCTGCAGCCGGTATTGTGAGAACCACACCTACGGGAAGTGCTTTTTCAACCGGTCTGCCGCAGAAAAAGTCCCAAACATCACCTTCGTACGGAACGCCTATTGCAATGGCCTTTGCAGAGTCAATAACACTTCCGCCTCCAACAGCCAACACAAAGTCTACACCATTATCGCGGCAAAGCTTAATGCCTTCTTTTACAAGGCTTAATCTCGGATTTGGAACAACTCCCCCGAGCTCAACAATTTCTATCCCCTGGTCCTTGAGAGATTTAACCACTCTGTCATAAAGGCCTGATTTTTTAATACTGCTTCCGCCATAATGCAGCAACACCTTCTTACTATAAGCTTTTGCGAGTGAACCTACTTGATTTTCCGTATCCTTGCCAAAAATTATCCTGGTAGGGCTGTAAAACTCGAAATTCTCCATAGTAAACCTCCTTATTATTCTACATAAATTATATATTTTATTACATTAATTACATTATTAATTATACATCTACTCTTCACAGATTACCCGCTTGCAATCGTTTTTCATAAATGTATCCTCCCAGTTATCCACATACTTTCCGGTAGCCCATTCGGCCATAATCACAGAGTCGCCCTTCTCAAGCTTAATCTTTGCAAGGGGCTCATACTTAAGTCTTCCTTCATTAATCTGATAAATATATAGCCTCCTGTCGGAAACAATAACTGCTAAATCTTCATTAGGAGAAGTAAACGCATCAATTGCATCGGGAACACGATCCTTTATATCCTTCCACGGTACCGCTAAAACATCGTATCTCACAAGTGAATAAGGAATAATTAGATTGATATTAAAATCATAATACCCAAATACATTGTTGTTACTGTAATTTAGTCTTCCTTTCAAAAACCAATGACCATTTTTCCTTTGCATATAGAAATTTTCTTCTTCAAAGCTTTCATCCATCGTGCTGCCACCTGATGAATTAAGCCCTGAACTCAAACTGCTCCTTGAGTCTCTAAGCATTTTGAGACCTTTTTCTCCTACAATATGTGAAATCTTTAGTCCATGCTCACCTGTAATATTATCGACAGGCTGCACCTTCATTATACTGATTTCCTGATCTGTCTTTTCATCGGACGGTTTATCCCTGTATGTAACCTCCATGGATGCATAATCATTTCCAATAAATAAAATTTTTCTATAAATATATTTAAATTGATCAAATAATGTATTTTGTGCCTTATTGTTTGCATTTTGTGCTGCAGAAGATATCAACTTGCTTTTGTCGGAAAGATTCACTCCCGATGAGTTCATACTTTTATTACTTAACTGATATGGATTGTAAACCATTAATTTGTCTTCTTCCCTTAACTCTTTACTAAAAACGGTTATACGATCTTCTTTTTCTTCACTTCCCCCAACTATTTCTAAAGGATATTCTTTCACCCTGTCACTCTCAACCTTCCAAAAACCGTTCTTTCTTGGAAGAAATATATTATCTGTTTCCAAAACAGGATGAAAAACAGAATTCTCATATGCTATCCATAATGTTTTATAGCCATACTCCGTAACAGCACTGTTATTCTTTATAAACCTGATACCTAGCAGCAAGCCGGAACTCTTATTTTCATCCTCAGTCATCATCTGGATATCGTTGGGCTCATCTTTCATATTGGCCAATTCTTTTATAATCGATTCATCTATATCTTTTGTGAGCTTCTTTATCATATAAATACTGCCCTGGATTGAAAGCAATGCCTCTTCATCATTCAGCCCTATAAAATCATATAGAAACTTATCACCCGATGTAATGGTTGTAACAGACACCTCTTTTTCACTGGCAGTAAAATCAATGGAAGAAATGCCGTATCTGAATAAAAAGTAATCCTCAGCTACCACTCTTTTGACCTTGTACCCTGTTTTTGCCCATAGATTATCTCCAACTTTTATTCCATATGTCGAAAAAACTGCCTTTTTCCCAATCCAGCTCTCAACATTCTTTTTATTTGATGATGGAAATCCTCCATTTATATAATTGACAATCTCCCAAACTCCTTCAAAGGGTAAGTAATTATTTTTTGGCGGTGCTATCTCAATTCCCGATGGCATGCTGATATTTGAACATCCCGGAAGCAGAATAACAATCAAAATCAATGCACTAAGCCTTAAAGCTTTAATCAATGTCAAGCTATTCCACCTCCATAAAAAGGTATTGTAACTGTGACTTCAGTACCCAATCCAAGTTCACTTTTTATGTCTAATGTACCTCCCATACGTGTAACCAATTCATCACAAATGGAAAGGCCTATTCCGTTTCTTGATTTTTCGTTCTTTCCTTTATAAAACCTCTCCTTAACCTTTGGAAGTTCCTCAGGAGAAATTCCGCAGCCTGAGTCCTTTATAACAAATATGGCCTTCTCATCTTCACAATATATATTAAATCCAATTTTTCCACCTGGTGGAGTGAATCTGAAAGCATTGTCAAGTATGTTAATAAACACCTGCTTCAATCTGTTTTCGTCAGAAATTATATTGGGAAGCTCTTCACTTTTAGTAACGGTAAAATTGAGATTTTCCCTCTCAGCCCTTGGTGTAAGCTGTATTTCCAAGTATTCAACAAGATCCTTCAAGCTTACCTCCCTGTTCACTATCTGCAATTTACCCGATACATATTTGGAAAAGTCGAGCAATTCCTCAACCATGGAAGTAAGTCTGTCGCTTTCCTTTTCAATTATTTCAAGGCCATCCATAACAAGTTCCTTGTCCTCAGAGTTTCCGGCTTTCAATGTAACCGCCCAGCCTTTAATAGATGTGAGAGGAGTCCTTAGTTCATGGGATACTGATGATATAAAGTCATTCTTAAGCTGCTCCTTCTTTAGGATTTCCTCCGCCATATGATTCAGCGTATCGGAAAGCCTTCCGATCTCATCATCATTCTTTTTAATGCTCTTTATTTCATAATCCCCCATTGACATCTTTTCTGCAACATTTGTAATCTCCTTGAGAGGCTCAACAATAGAATTTGCAAGCAATACGCTTAAAAGACCGCAAATTAAGATTACTGCAATCCCTATAAAAATGAAAATTTTAGTTATTCTACCCACTTCCCTGTTTATATCCTCCAAAGAGGCTATAAACCTTAAGACAGCCACAGTTTCATTCTCTGACCTTGACTTTAAGGGACATGAAACAGCCATAACCTCATCATCAGTATAATCGACTTTTCCTACCCATGTACCTATATTTCCGCTTAAAGCTTGCTGGACATCCTTCATTGCGGATACATCCTTATTCTCATTGGGAACTGAGTCCATAGTTACAATACCGTTAAGATCAACTATTTGAACTTGTGCCGATGTGGTTTTCCAAAACGTGTCAACATCATTTAGAACATTTTCATAAATTGAAGTATCGGAATAATACCTCAAATAAATATCAGAACACACCTTGATTTGGCTGACCAGAAAACCTTCTCTGCTTATGTAATAGTTTTGCTTGATTACATTTATAAGAAGTATCTCCAAAATAAGGACTGTTATGATAATTACAAACATGAAGTTTGCAACCAACCTGGTTCTAATGCTTCTCATATTATTCCGCCTTCCGCCATCTATATCCGAATCCCCAAACCGTCTCAATAAGCTTTGGCTCAGACGGGTCATCCTCTATCTTCTCTCTGAGCCTTCTTATATGGACATCCACCGTCTTTATATCTCCAAAATAGTTCCTTCCCCAGATATGGTTTAATAACTCATCCCGGCTGATGGCTTTACCCTGATTTTCCATAAACACTTTGACAATAGCAAACTCCCTTGGTGTAAGCTCAATATCAACATCATTCTTGTAAAACTTTTGTGCTGAAATATCAAGCTTTATCTTTCCTGTTGCAATAATGTTTTTATCGTCCTCCGATTGCTTTTTTATTCTTCTGAGATTGGCCCTTATCCTTGCCACCAGCTCCAATGGATTGAACGGCTTAACCATATAGTCGTCAGCACCCAGTTCAAGGCCAACAATCTTATCCATATCCTGGCCTTTGGCCGTAAGCATTATAATAATCACATCAAACTTTCCTTCGCGAATCCTTCGGCACACCTCAAAGCCATCCATACCGGGCAGCATAATGTCCAATATAACTACATCCGGATCATATTCAATGAGCTTTTTGAGACCTTCTTCCCCTGACTCGGCTTCTATTACTTCAAACCCGTTTCGTTCAAGATTTATATTGATAAACTTCCTAATGGAGCTTTCATCCTCAACAACAAGCACTTTAGCATTTTCCATATTTTATACTCCTATATCATTTGCTCTTACAAATTAGGTCCATTAAATACGTTATTAATCAATATTGATTTAAATTGACCCTCAATAGATATTGTACTATATTTAATCTTCAACCGCCATACTTCTCCGGTCTAACTTTATCTACCACATCATTAACATCGAACAGATCAGCAAGCCTTTTGGCATTATGCATGCTAATTCCATCAATTGGCCTTCTGTCTGTAATTATACAGTCCTTTTTATACTCTGTGAGTGTTTGAGGCCCAACTCCGCAAAAAACATAAAACCCGCTATCCATTAAAAACTTAAACTTTGGATCGGTATAATCGACAGCACTGCCAAAAGGGTAAATATAGACAGATGTTGGCCCTGTGAGAGGCTCAACCTCACTCTTCCATCGGTTTGTATCCCTCATGAGCCTGTTTATGTCTATTTCATTGGTATCCAGATGTCCATATCCATGGCACGCAAAAGTCCACCCCGTAGACTTAAGTTTATCTACCAGATTTAAAGCTTCCTTTTTCTCATTTTCATATGAAGGGGATTCAAGTTCATTGGTTCTGTAGCCTAAAATACCCTCATAGCCTGTTAATGCAATAACTCCCTTGGCACCGTTTAAAGAAAAATCCGGATGTTCATTAACAAAATTATCCAATATTGGCACAATATCATTATCATGGGATATGATCGGCTGTCCATTGCTGTCCTCTGAATATGTCTTTACTATTCCATCATCTATTATAAGTTTATGAGCATTACCGTTGCTAATCATATATTCATAATAATTCATATCATCAATTGATATTATTAAAGGCTTTTTTCCTTTGGGAATCATGAGATTTTTCCGAACAAGCATCTTTGTTCCGCAGATTTCAGCCGTATCAAATGTATCATTAATATCAACCAGTATATAGTCCTTTTGGTATAAACTTTCTATTATCTTTTTAAACTCATATACCGTAACAAACCAATCATTATAGCCCTTGGACAGATAATCGCCGTCAAAAGCCTTTTCCGGATATATTATAAGAGGATGAAAGAAAATATGCTCTACGATGCCTTTATATTCTACCAATTCCTCTTTATTTTTTGGCTCCTCATTACCGGAATTTTCAGTTTCGAATTTTTTATTTCTTTCGACATACATACTTTCATAAAAATTATTGGGTTCGTCTGTTGAATTTTGGACACTATTATTACTCACAGAAAAGATAGGTTGTTTAGAACTGCTGCACGCTGGAAATAGCAGGATTACCAGCAACAATAGTATATTTGGTTTTAATTTTTTTTCGTTCACTTTTGCCACCCCATATAAACTTTTCCATTTTTATTCCGATATATATATTACAGCTTAAAATATTTCATTAATTTAAGAATTAATTAAGAATAATTACAGAAAAGTTACATTTTGTCGATTTACACATGTTAAGGGATAGCTCCCCTTCATTTTTTCAAAAAATATCTTACATTTGCTCGTGACAAATCCAATTATTTACTCACAATTTGTTTTATAAAATACGAAGGATAAACATCAGTAATTCTGAATTCCCAACAACAAATTTTCCATAATGCCCATATTATGGTTTTAGAAAACAAACTCCCCGCATATAATGTTTATTAAGCTTGAATACAGGTAAAAATAAGTATGAATAGTATTTATTGTTTGCCTGTTTTTCAACTAATCATACATATTATAGGAAGTGATACTATGAATATGAAATTTAATACACTTATGGTAAAATCCAAAAGGTTGCTTTTATATCCATTGCTTATTGTATTAACAATCGCATCTCAAGCGGCATACAGCTTTAGTGCCGGAAGTGCTGTGCAAACTGCAAAAGCCCCCATATCCTATGTAAATAATTTTGAAAATGTACTTGGGGTAAACATTATTAAAAAAGTTCCATTCTTTGATGACCGCTTAAGAAAACTTATTGATAACAATGGTTTAGCTGCATTAAAGAAACTCGGTTATTATCAGGAAAAATTCAGCGACAAAAACCTGAACATAAGGAGTGCCTTGATTCATCTCCAAAGTGAGTATAACATAAAGCCGGACGGCAAATGGGATAAGCGAATCACTGATATAGTAATGAATAAGCTTTTAGGTATCGATACTCCTTCCCTGGATAAGGTATCGGATATACCTGTAGAAGGCCTCTGGATCACAATTAATAAGTCAAAAAACATATTGACATTGTACAAAGGGGGCAAGCCGGTTAAGAAGTATCCCGTAGCAATTGGTAATCCTCCATCACTTACTCCTTCGGGAAAATTTACAATAGTTAATAAAATAGTAAATCCCGACTGGGGAGGAGGAGGTTATGCCAAACCAGTTAAAGGAGGCTCTCCGTCCAATCCTTTAGGATATAGATGGATGGGACTTTCAATAAAAGGCGGGTCATCATACGGAATACATGGCACAACAGATCCCTATTCGATAGGTACATATGCCTCCCATGGCTGTATAAGGATGTTCAATTTCGACGTTGAAAGCCTTTTCCCACAAATACCTATGAATACAAAGGTATATATAGGCACTCAGGAAGAGCTTGCAAAATGGGGAATAAAGCAGGATGAACCAAAATGATGCATAAGAAAGACAGTGTATTGGTTAATAGCCTAAACACTGTCTTTTTATATTTTTGAAGTTTTTCAACAAATTTTCATATATACATATTGTTAAAAACTATCACAAAAATATTTTTCATCACCCCACCACAAGCCTCATTCTATCAAGGCTTTACACCTACATTTTGCAATCTAACTCTTAAATTAATCGGTTCTCTCCAGTCTGGAAATGAACAGTTAGAAATAGAGCCATATACAGGTTCTAGTAATTCAACTAAGTCTTTACACAAATTTATAAAGGACTCCAAGTACTTACTATCTCTAAAATAACTAATTTCCATACTTAAATCAAAACTATTGAAGCTTATAGTATTATCTTTCTTCCAAGTCATAGTATATTCGACTTTATGCCCCTTCTTTTTTCAGCATCTTGAAAATTTTTCAAACTCATTATCATTAAGCTAATTAATTACATCAAAAGTAGAACTCATATTATTTCACCTCTATTTCCAGTATTTTTACTCCATATTTTTTGCCTCTCTTAAGCAAAATCTCTTTGAAGGTTTCCTACATAATGAAAAAAAGCCCTTACACATTGAAACAAATGTGTTTTGGGCTTTTACTTTTGATCCGCTCCAATTTTATTCTCCATTGTTCTACGTTTATACTCATCCTTGCCACGTTCCATCATTTGCTTCATTTTATACATCAATTTATCACTTCTTTTAATAACATCGTGTATATCTTCGTCCAACTCAGGATTAAAATAAGCCGTCCCATAAGAAAGCTCCAATGGATAAGGAAGATTCTGCTCCTTTATCATCCTTTCAAGATCCGGTTGTATATTTTCTATCGGTTCATCTGTTATACAGATAAACTCGTCCCCTCCTGTGCGAAACACCTCTCCCTTGTTGCCCACTATGTTTTTTATAAACTTATAGCAGTTACGTATAGCTTCATCTCCAGTATCATGTCCATAATGGTCATTTATATATTTCAAATAATTCAAATCAAATTCCGTTATATAAATGTTTTTCAGTCTCTCAGGATTTTTAGAAATTTCAACTATTTCCTTTTCAAAGGCATTACGATTTTTAGCCTGAGTCATGAGATCCAAATCTGCCATTTTTATTATAAGGTCATTTTTCTCCTGATCCGCAATAATTTTTAAATAACGTTTCCAAGAAAAAATCATTACAGTAACTATGGAAATTAAAATGCTTATTGGGAAGGTGACAAAACGTTCACTGTAGATTCTTAAATAATATAAAATAACATCAAATAATGCACCGATTAATACAATCATTATCGGTATCAATAATAATTTAATTCTTGTATTCTTTTCTACCGCAATCTCATATATAATTGTCCCTATAACCAATATTATTTCCAGTATAAGCATAACAAGAAAGAGGGTTAACAGACTGAACATTTCTTTAACCCTTGCAATCTGTAAAATGAATGCTGCTAATACAAACAAAGTATGAACGGTGATCATAGCACCCATAATTTTTTTACATCTTTCGCGGCACAGCCTGTAAATATAAAGACTAAATGCAATAGGCATAAGAAATAAGGTAGAATAATCAACAAAATAGGATATATGTGCACTCCCAATAATTAAGCTGAAAAAATCATACTGGTTTATGCTCCATAAACCACTACAAATTGCATAAATGCCGATTATTTTAAAATTATCATCCAAATGTCCTGTTTTAATATGCAACGAGAAATAAATAATAAGTGATAAAATTCCTGCCACAATAATAAACGTACATATCACGTTCCCAGGAAATTTTTGCAAAATCAATGTGGCATATACGGAATTTTGATTGGCATAAGATATCTTCTTTACTACTCCTGCATATTTAGCATTAACTGAAACCATTTCTATAACAAGTTTTTTCCCATTACTGCCTGACGGAATATGTATGACATTATTTAAAAAACCTTTATTGTTTATAAATAAATGATTGGAATTATTATAACCATATGAATAAATTTCTTTGCCATCTAACGTAGCTCGTACCGAATCATATGCTGTAAAAATACACACTGCCTGTGAATCTTTAAATGCTTCAGGGAGTATTCGGGAAATAGAAAAGGTATCTCCAACATTTGTTTCATAATTTTTATAAGGTAATTTAATATCTTTAATCAGCTTATCATTAACGCTATAATCCCATCCTTCGTTCATAGAAACCAAGCTATCGAAATGAAAACCAGTATTCTGATGAGGAAAAAGAAAACCAATCAATAAAAACACAAGTAATGAAAATAAACACAATCCTTCAAAAATTCGGTTAATAATTTTCAAGTTCTAGTACCCTCCAGCGTATACAATTGTTTTATCTAATTCTAAATCCAATGTACCATTTTTGAACCGTTCATAAAAAAACCATTCAAAGTATACGTATAATTTACTAGATAATCAAATCGATGTGTATATTAAATACGTTATTGATCGTGTCAATTTACTGTAGAAAAAACGCACCTCCAAACATTTGATTATCATCAAATGTTTGGGGTGCACTAAACTATTTACAAAAAACTATCTTTTAATGAATCATTTTCGCCGATTATTCATTTTCCTCTAAGCCAACAGAAATAATATTCCAGAAAGAATCTTTTTCTTTGTATTCTCTATCAAAGATCAACGGTTCTTGTGAACCACGCCATGAATGCTGATCATTGATGCCCCATAATGTTACGGATGAGATATAATCTTTGTAATCGATATAGATCTTGAACAATTCTTTATAAATCTTTGCCTGTTTTGCTGCCATTTCCGAATCCGGTGGCGGACCGTTGCCATCAATAGCTGTTGCAATATCAAGCTCTGTAATCTGAACATCATAACCTGCTGCAACGAATTTTTCAATTGTAGCTCTATATTGAGCCATTGATGGGTACTCGATATTTAAATGGCTTTGCATACCAATACCGTCAATATTACCGGCTGCCTTTGCATCCGCCAATAATTCAATGATCTGTTCAGCTTTTCCTTCATCATACTCGTTGTAATCATTGTAGTATAACAAAATGCCAGTACCTTCCGAAGCTTTTCTTGCATATTCAAATGCCTTTGTAACATAGGAATAATCTCCATAAACAGTTTTCCAATTGTTATTTGGCATAGTATAAGATGAAACAACTTCGTTACATATATCGTAAGCATAGAACAGATCGGGATATTTTTCTTTTATATGTCCAAATACTTGATTCATGAACTGTTCAAGGCGTTTATCCATTTTATCTGGATTTACATAAGGACCGTTATCGTCAAATCCTTCTTTGAAGAACCAGGTTGGAGTCTGGCTATGCCATACGAATGTGTGTCCTCTCAACTTTAAGCCGTTAGCTACTGCAAAATCACAATATTGATCCATTTTTTCAAAGTTACATACAACCTTACCGGCTGCTTGTGATTCTGCTTTATCCAATAACGCATCCGGCTTCATATCATTCTCGGCAGTGATACTGTTGTAGTGTGTCAATAAATTCTTTGTATACTTTTCGTCATTTAATCCATTCAAATGAACAGCAGCACCTATATAGAATTTATCTTCATATACTTCTTTTAAGCTATAGCTTCCCAAAGCCGCTATTGCTGCATCTAAAGCCTCAATTGCTTGTTTTACCTCTTCTGAGGTTGCATCAGCCTTAGCAATAACATCTTCTGCAGCTGCTGCTGTTTTATTAACTTCTTCACCATTTGGCAAGGAGCTTAAGTCCAAATTGGTATATCTTTTAACAACATTCATGAAATTTATTAAATCATTCAATTCATTATATGCCGTATCTATTTGAGCCTGAGTTGTTGCTGTATCAATTGCTTCTTTCGCTGCTTCCACTCTTGCTGTGAAAGCTGCAACTCCTTTTGTAAATGCAGATACATCTACACTATTAGCAGATTCAACTAAGGACATTAACTTATACGGATTTATTCCGGGAACATCACCAGGCTTTTTACCGGTAAGCACAACTTCGCCAAACAAAGATGTGTTGTTCCATGCACTATCGGTAGTATCAAATATAGTGATTGTTCCGGCTCTGCCTGAACTAATACAGTCATTTACCTGTAATTCAATACCATAAATGGTATTATTCTTTGCAGCCTTCTGTAACTCGATTCTTCCTTCAACAATGTACTCATTTTCTCCTACCTTGGTAGCTGTATAGAAACGGCTGGCATCACCTGCATCATAGGTTCTGACGTTATTGTAATTTACTCTATAATGTACGTCATCAGAGCCATAATATTGAGATTTATCATTATTCTCATCTAAGAATATATTACCGCTTGGTGTTAGTATCTTCAGTCTGATTATCTTACACCATTAAGCTGCAATCTATATTTTACCATATTATGCTTAATATTCAACACTATATTTTATGTATTGGATCCATATCTGTAAAGTTATTGAAGATAAAGGGTAGATTCTTGTTTTAAATTAATAAATCAGCTTTGAGTTTTTAAAACATGTAAAGGGAAATTTTCCCTTTACTAAATTGAAATTTTTAATGATATAGTTTGATAAATTCGATTTTGAAAAGTTTACATTTTGATAAATCCGCATAATACA
Source organism: Pseudobacteroides sp. (assembly GCA_035370245.1). GTDB lineage: Bacteria > Bacillota > Clostridia > Acetivibrionales > DSM-2933 > Pseudobacteroides. Next base: position 3,695 of record DAOOVO010000049.1, on the reverse strand, counting down.
AGGTGGGTCCAATTCACACAGTATCTCATAAGATAGGAATCGTGCCGTTTAACTATTTCCGAACAGAACAACATTTGAGACAGGCTATGTCTAAATAGAACTTATTTTTACATAACTTATTCCTGTAGCATTAGTACCACAAAGCGATGCAACAATATCTTCATCCACAATTATAAAGTCTTCATTAATATCTTTCACTTTAAATACTTTATAGCAACCTATTTTACTACTATCAATTACCAGCTTTTTAACAGAGCCATCCACATTGAATTCCGTTTTATCCGATAAGCAATTTATCTTCCTTGGTATAATAAGCCAATATAAGTCCATTCTCATCTTTTTAACATCAGAAAAAACAACAGGCTTATAAAATATGTTTTTAATATTTAGCCCTGAAAAAATACAGTATAGTTTATCGGAAATAAAAGGTAGATGCTTTTTAATATAGTCAGGATAAATATTAGATGATTTATGCTCAATATAAAACATTTCAGGATCAGGATTAATGAATTGTATTTTATTTTCTTTCACATAATCCGGGTTTATGGATTTGGTAATTCCTTTAGGCTCTATAATATTTATCAAATTTTTATCGTTTTCAAGTATATAATACTTTTTCATTGTAATAGCTCCTATAAGCCCCAATATTCACCGATTTCCAAAATTCTTGCAGCATTAATTCCTGCTTCTTCAATTCTCTCTTTCATGTCCTGATCTATTACCCAAAACCTGTTTAAAATATCTTTTATTTTAAATATTTTAAAATTGCCAACTTTTTTTGAATCTATATCAAATCCTCCGGTTATTTTCCTAAGGCCACAATCTTCGATATATTGACTTTTATCCCATATAACACAGTCAAGAGGTTCAACAAGCATCAAAAAATAATCGGCTGTTTGTTCTTTATTTTCAAATAGGCATATCGGCTTAAAAAAGCAATTTGTGATGCCCGCATCGTCCAGCACTTCTTTAAACTTAGCTGAAACCAAAGGAACATTATACGTATAAACATCAGGTAAGCCTGTGCCGACTTTTTCATATTGCATAAAAACCCTTGAATCATCAACATATTGCCATTCATCCAGAAGAAAAGCTCTTTTGTTAATACCATCAGGCAGTCTTCCCAATCTTATTTTGTAATCTTGTGCCATAAAATCCGATTCAATTGTGTAAAACTTTCTCATACTACTTCCCCCTGATTCTTAGCAATTATGTTCAAATTGATCTGAGATAGTATCCAACCGGTTTCAGGGTCTATTTCCTTAGGATCAAATTCTATCAGATCCTCTTTTATCTCGTCCTGAAGCTTTCCTATTTCACTATCAAACATATCTTTAACTTGCTTTTGTCCTTCTTCTGTCTGCCCTATACAGCCACCTTCACTCAATTTCATAATCTTTTGCTCAATTTCAGATAATCGTTGAATTAACCTTTCTTCATATGGTCCATCATGTGACCCTTGATGAATTTGATTGCCTGTTTTTTCTGTGATTAATTCATAAATTCTTTCTTTAACTTCTTTCGGTAGCTTTGAAAATGACTTCCCATGGTCTTTTTTAAAGCTTAGAGCTACTGTTGCAAGTGCAATCAAATTATTGACACCATTAACATCAAATCCGGCTAAGTTGCCGATTCTGGTAAGTCTTAGGGTAGTGGCATAAGGATCTACTGATATAAGGTGATGTATCTCCTCGCTATATGCAACTTCTTTCTCAAGGCCTGCATCTACAGTTCCTGATATTGCCTCTCCACCTTCGTTGGCTCTGTTATTTTTAAAAGTCTTTGCATAGTTACTACTTCTTGTAGCAGCTGTATTCATTTTCTCCATTTGCTCATCACTCATACCCAAGTGAGTTCCAACTCCGCCTGCATCACTAAAGACTCTGCCACAGTATGGACATACGTTGCTTTCCCAATCTTTCATTACGCTTTGAAGTACTACTGGTCTTTGTTTTTGAAGGTCTTCACTCGTGTATTTCTTTTCATTAAGATCTGCTATACAAGCTTCTAATTCAGCTATTTCCTTGCTGACATCTTCTCCTCGACCGAGTCTACGTTCAAGTTCATCCATTTTATCTAAATAAGTATTCATGAGCCTTTGAGCACCTTCTGCAAGACTTGTCAATCCTGCTTTCCATGCTTCCAGTCTCTTTTCAATTTCTGCTTTCACTTCGTCTCTTGTTTTCGGTTTTGAAATTATTAAATCAGCAAGAACAGCACTTGAGGCACCTGTTTTTGCAACATCGTTCCCCATAGACTATCCCCCTAGCAATCAATTAACAATAATTAGTTCTTTTTTTTGTTCCTCAGTTATATCAAGCTTTGCCACATCTTTAGCCAGTATTTTTAGCTTAAAAATTTTGTTTTGACCAAATTTGGCATTATCTAAATTTGTTTGTGTCAAATCAACGTTCTCAAATTCTACTCCTCTCAAATCAGCATCTGATAAGTTTGCACCTTTAAGATTTACCGATGAAAAAAGCGAATTTCTAAGGTCCTGTTCACTCAAATCCGAGTTCTCTAGACATGTAAAGAGAAATTTACCTTTTTCTAAATTGGTATTTTTGATGATACAATTTGATAAATTTGATTTTGAAAAGTTTACATTTTGAAGGTTGCATCCATCAATTTTTGCATTACTGAAATCTGAGGCTCTTAAAGATGAACCTTGAAAATTGGAATTATTTATTACTGTTGAATCAAAATTTGCTTCAGCTAGCACTGTATTTTTAAAATTGGTGTTATCTATTTTAGCAGCTATAAATTTAGTTCCAATAAGGCTTGCATCTTTAAAGTTGGCATTTGACAAATCACATTTCGATAAATCAGCATAATGCATGGTGATTTTTTCATAATCGCCACCAGAAAGGTCTAATTCACTCAGTATCTCATAAGAATATGTACCGTTTTTGCCTTCCAGCCATGCAACTATTTCTTTTGAGTCTTTCTTTCGTATATCCTCTTTGTAGATTATTTCATTGTAGCCTTTATATTCCCCTATTCTTATTTCCAGCACTTCTTCCTTTTCAATTAATTTAAATTCATCTATCTGGACTGCTTTTTCTATTGCTATTTTTACAAATTTAACAAGACTTACATCACATCTAACTACTCCTCTTTTTCTTACATCAGCAAGGTCGTCGCTTGTTATCTGTCCGATATATTTCTTGCTTACATCTAATAGTTCTTTATAGGTTTCTTCCATAATACTATACAGCCACCTAACATCATACGGTATCTTACATTCCTCACTTTCTTCAAAAAACCACTCTTTACCATATGCCTGAACTTCATACTCCTGGCTTTCACCATTAATATTATCAATACCAAAAGAATATGTTATATATGCTATCTTGGGTGTTAGGCCTCCAGCTTGCATTTCTTTAATCTTTAAGCATAAACTCCTGAAATTTTCTATAAACTCTAACAGTAGCTTTTCTTCGTTTTCTTTAATGAATGCATCTATTTTTTTATCCATTTGAAGAAAATATTTGTCACAATATTCCTTCTTAAAATGCTCTAATGCTTCTTCTCTAGTCATAAATTTATCTCCTCGCTTCTATCTGAATTCTCATCCTATAAATCATTTTTGATTACAGACAATTATATCAAATTTTTCCACAGTCATCAATGGATATGAATATATAATGATACCAGAAATTTAGACAGACAAACGGACTAATTTAAGTTAGAAT
>DAOOVO010000048.1:0-30489 GCA_035370245.1 Pseudobacteroides sp. | reverse complement strand
GTTGTCAAGGTACATCTATTGTAAAAAAAGAGTTTATGCAGTGGAATCAATTATTGGTGCAGAAATTTATAAGGGCGACCAATTGGTAGATAAAATTTCCCAAATCCCTGCCCAATCCATTAGGGGTGCTATGGGAACTCCTGATGACAATATACTTCAGTTTGTTTGTGAGTTCGGCAAAATTGTTGAATATGGTGAATATACCATAAAGATTAGCTGTTATGATAACCAAGGCAATTTGGTAATAGATACATGTGAAAGTACAATTGAAGTTGGAAGCACTACTCTCTTATATGCTCCGACTAAAAGCGTATCGTTTAAGTCTAATTCATATAGCGGTCAGCAAAGGCTCTATTTCAAGGATGTTAACACTGATAAAGGCAAAATAATTGTCTTTGACGATGAAAAAATAATCGGAACAAGTGCAAATACCACTATTCGAAGTACATCCATACAGCATGATTCAATGTTTTCAAAATATTCTATGACCGATTATGAATATGACACATCAAAATTTGTTAAAAATTTATATTATGTAGATATTCCGAATTTATCCTTTATTGAGCCTCTCCAAGATGGAAAGGAATATAAATTAAAAATGGTGGCAGGCGTAGGTGAGTTTGATACCGATGCCAAAATTGTTCCGACAAAAGGACTTGTGATTAACAATGTTTCTTATAGTTCCCTGTATGACAGCAGCTCAAACGTAACTGTTTATATCGAGTTTTACAACTTTAACAGTATTAAACCAAATGACATTTCAATAGAGCTTATAGATTTAAAGGGTGAAGTTGTAGCTTCACAAGTTGGTTATACATATCATTCCTATTACTCAGAAACAGATAATATCACAAATATTCGTTATAATCTACATGTTAATAAACCTCTTGATACTAATAATAGATACAGTATTAAAATAAACTACCCGGGAAAGATATATTCCAATACAGAAGTTTCTTATATAGAAGCTTATTCTAATTGGGATTATCTGAACCTAAAATCCCCAACTGTTTTGGATGCTGAAAAAATGAAAATAAGTGTCTCTACATATTATTGCAATAACAAATTGGACTATGATGTAGTTTTATACAGAGTAAACGGATCATTAAGTGTGCCTGTTTCAGCGATTAAAGGGGTTAGGCCCGATGAAAACGGTACATTTATACTTGATTTTCCTCAGAATGATGATTTACCCATTTTAGTTTCTGGTGCATCATACTATATCGAATTTAAATACAAAAGACCTTCATATAACAATGAAATATCTACTTCGAGCATTGGGTTTGATATGCCTAAGTCCAACAGTGCTTCAAATATATCCAAAGATGTTACTTTTTACCCCCCAGTATTACCTTATGAAGGTGAGATTGAGTTTACCATAAGCGGTTATGAATTGGAAAACGGTATTATGGGAACCGATAACGAAAAAATAAACATCGAGCTTATTGCAAATAATGAGGTTTATGGAGCGGTAATTAAAGACACTATAAAAAAGACTGCATCCCTATATGATGTTAATTCCAGTTACAGCATAAGCAGGATAAAGATAACCGGAACTTTGAAGTTACAAAAAGAATTGGTCGATAATACACAATACTTTATAAGGATTAACGGCAGTGAATATAAATATTTTTATAAATCGTCAAAACCTAATATTGACCAATCATTATTTAGTATTGAGCACTATTGTTCTTATTCCGAATTTAAAAATTCCCAAGGGGCCAATAGTCCTTTATATAATTTGTCCTTCAAAGAACCGTTAAATTTAAAATACAGCTTTATAGTAAGCGCTGCTGATGATTACAAGCTGGTTCTTAAAGACGTGGAAAATAATCAGGAAATTGAATTAGGCAAATGGACAACTGAAAAAAATTACTTTGATGGTGAATATAAAGATATTTCCATAGAAGCCGACCTGTCGCAAGTTCCACAGGATAGGGTTTATGAAATATACATAAAAGCCGGTGAAAGTCTTTTAAGTCTTGATAAATATATTAAAGTGATTAAACCAAGTGAAGCACATTACTTTAGTGTACATGAGGCTGTATACGGAAGCGATAAGTTTACTCTGTCATTGCCTCCATGTTATGATATAAATTCATTGTCTTTTGATATAAAAGATTCTCTTGATATGGTTTATGACTGCAGCGTAATTGAGGACAGTTTGAGAAGGGATGCAAACAATGTAATTTATATTGATGTAAAAACTGAAAAGCCTTTAAATTACGGTGCATATAAATTCAGGATGTACGGAGCCGAAAATACTATTAAATATATTACACTTTATACAATTTCCGTACAAAGCAGTATCATGAGTATAGACGGTGTTAAAAACGGGGCTCCATATATTATTTATGGAAAAGGCCTTAGTGACGAAGGGGTCTATACTGCCGATATTATCGACTTTAATATTATAAATAGGGTTAGAGAGGGTATTGCACTTACAAAGAAGCAGGGAGAAAGCCTTTTGGAGTTAGATGAAAAGAGCCTTCACGGTCTGCCTGTGGGAAATTATTGTATTACTGTCAATTTAAATGATAGTGTCATAGGTACGGCTTATTTCAATTACCCCGGTCCAATGATGCTAAAGCCGTTGATAATGGCTAAGGAATGGATAAACTCTCCTGAAAAAGGCCAATTTATATCAAGCAATAATGTAGAACTTATTATTAAGACAATGTATTATAATAAGGTTCGCTTTGCAGAAAGTCTGGAAAAGCTGGAAGAAATGAGCTATCAGCCTATAACGGAAAGCATTGATTACATGTTCGAAAGTACAGGAAGGGTTAAGCTTTTATATCTTCAGTTTGCCGATGACAATGATAATGAAAGTGAAATATCCACCTTTAAAGCATACCTGGCATCACCCAAAAATGAGATAACTGTTATTTCACCTGAAAAAGACGAAACATATAATAATGGATTGCCTATTAAAGCCAGTGTTTCCAACAATCCACATTCTGTATGGCTTGTGCTTTATTGGGAAAGTATGGTAGCCATGTCACAAACTGATGATATGTCATTATACGCTTTATCCAACATTCAATATGTTAAACTTTCAAAGGAAGAAGCAACTGATTATTATTCTTATGAGATACCCAAAGATTATGTTGATAATCTTATAAAGTTTGAGATCTATTCTGTAGATGAATTCGGAAATATAACAGATTCCAAATCAGTGGATTTAAAGGAGGTTATTGATCCCGAGCCTGTAACATACATTCAGGTTTCAGATCTGGCATCCGCATATAATAAGCAAAACATAACTATTTCGGGAAGTGATGCAACACCCGGAAGCAATGTTACTATTTATGTATATCCTCTTAATGACAATGGAACTGCTGCAAGTGGATCTCCTTACAGGGTAACCGTAATCGCAAATGAGGAAGGAAAGTTTGAAGGAATGCTGAGCATTTCAAAGGACGGCTATTATAGGATTAGTGTTACGGATAACATGGGAAGATCAAGTTATACCTATTATAGAACCTGGATTGATACAACGGTACCTGTTCTAAAAAACTATACTACAGTTGCTCAAAGTAACAATAGTGTAAGAATTTCGTGGGATGTGGAAGATCGCACCAGTTGTAAATATACATTGTGGAGAGACGGCAAGATTATAGAAGATCAGATTACCGACAAATATTATATAGCTACCGGACTTACACAAGGTAATACATATACATTTAAAGTTGTTGCAACCGATTCGGCTGGAAATCAGTCGGAAGCAGCAGAAATAGTTGTAGATGTTTTAGATAACACGGCTCCCGATACACCAAAGAACCTTCGTGTAATCTCCAATACAGGTAAAAGCATTACACTGTCATGGAATCCGTCAAAGGATAACAGTTATGTTGCAGGCTATGAGATATACAGGGATGATGAAAAAATTGGTGTTTCTTACACAACCACATATACAGATGTAAATGTTGTAAAAGGTGTGGAGTACAGCTATAGAATAAAAGCTTTTGATCCGTCCATGAACTATTCCGGATTTAGTGAGCCGTATGTTCATTCAATAAAAGATTTAACAATAAAGAATGCTTATGACGGAAGCTTGGATGTAATAGCTTCAACCAGTAAGACTCTGGTACTGAAAGCTTTAACCAATGACATTTTAAATAATACAAACATAAGAGTAATGTTTGAATATTCAAAGGATAATGGAGAAAACTGGGTGCCAATAGCATCAATATCACAGTACACTACAACTCCTGATGGTTTGCTGTTTAGCACAATATGGAGAATTGAAGGATACGACAACGGTGAATATATTATAAGATATACAGTAACTGACGCTGACGGCTTTACAGGTCAGGATGTTTCCGAACCCATAAAAATACAAAAAACAGATGACATTATAAGCCCTACCATTAAATCTATTCTGCCTAATCCTACGTGTTTTGCAAACTCTATACCTCTTATCATTACAGCAGAGGATAATGTGGGAGTAAAAAGCATAACAATACAGGATTCTTTAGACGGAGTTAATTGGAAGGATTTAACTACTATATCAATAAGCTATGCTAATAAGACAGCCACTGTAAACTATACTGCTGATGTTTCTAATATAAGAGAAGGCGAGTACTACATAAGGGCCATAGCCACAGATACAAACGGCAACAGCAGTAACAGTACAGCAACTGCTTCCTTTAACCAGTATATAATCGATAGGACCCAGCCCCAAAAGGTAGAGGATGTATCCGTTTCAAGCACATTAGATTATATTGAGCTTAGGTGGGGAATGAATTCCGAGCCTTATATAAAAGGGTTTAATGTACTAAGAGCGGAAAGCATTAACGGCGAATACAAAACTTTAGCTTCAAATATCAACACATTGAGCTTTATAGACCAAACAGTGAAAAAAGGAGTTACTTATTATTACAAGGTTTCATGCATGGATTTAGCCGGAAATATGGGCGAATACAGTGAACCCATTCAGGCAACCCTTCTTGTTATTGATGATATAAATGATGAATTACCACCTGAGATAACAAGTATATATCCAAATACCAATACAGTCATAGGCAACAAACTTAATTTGGCTGTAACTGCCATGGATAATATAAGGCTTTCAAAGATAGGAGTCCAATATAAGACAGAGGAAGCTGATTGGACGGATTTAAAGGTTATTAACACGTCTTATTCCTCTGATGGATTTTCTGCCGAATTGGATACATCAAAGTACCCGGCAGGAACTGTTATAAAGGTAAGAGCATATGCTGTAGACGCAAAAGGAAATACAAGCGATTTTGAATATGCCGACTATACTATTGATAATGTGCCCCCAATGATTCCTGTGATAAATGTGACTTCTCGCAATATGGGTATTTATGTATCCTGGTCATGTGAAGATGAAGATATCAAATCCTACAAGGTTTATCGCAGATTATCGAATTCAAGTTTTTACACACTGGTAGGAGAATATCCAGAAACAGTAAACAATGTATTGGATACAAATCTGGACCCTTCGTATAAGTATATATACAAAGTTATTGTGGAGGATGAACTGGGCAACACATCTTCTAGTGAAAGCAATGCAATATCACCATTAGATGTGGATGACATAATGCCAACTGCTGTTATTAACAGTATTTCATCTGCTGAAGCAGGTTCACTTGTAGAATTTGACGGTACTTTATCATCTGACAATGTAAAGATTACAAAATATGAATGGGACTTCGGCGACGGAAATACAATGGAAGGCAGCAAAGTCAAGCACCAGTACAATGATGTCGGTACATACAATGTGGTCCTTGTTGTAACCGATGCTTCAGGCAACAAGGGAATAGCAACAAGAACCATTACAATTGTGAAAAAAGGACTTATTGGTACTGTTGAAGTTTCAGTTATAGATGATCAGGGAAATAAACTTCCTTATACCGATGTTTATATAAATTTGGGTGAAGATGATCAATACAAGAGCACATCTGATTCGGAAGGAAAATTGTCACTTAATTTGGAACCGGGCAGATACAAAATAGGTGCATATAAATCGGGATATGCTCCATCGCACCAGGAAGTACTTGTCATAGAAGGAAAAATCAATACATTAAAGCTTGTTCTTATAAAGTCGGAAGTGGTTATCGGAAGTATGACAGCTACAAAGATGACACTTGATGAGATAAAGAAAGCAGGCATAGATGTTACTGCACCTGGAAATCAGAATGTATTTAAATACGAGATTAACCTTGTGTATCAAAACAAGCCATATACAGTAACACATATAGAAAAGTCATCGGGCGGAACGGTAAGCACTGCTTCAATTGGTAACAGAACTGTATATATCAGCACAGTGCCAAGGAGCGGCGGCAGCTCGGGGAATTCAGGAAATGCACCGGTAACAGTACTGCTTGATGTACCGGGAGGAACTTCCTGGCTTAAGGATTTCTTTGATGTTAAGCTTCATCTGGTTAATAACCAGGGAGAGTATGATATAGAAAACTGTGTTGTTAACTTAAACATACCATCCGGCCTTTCCATAGCGGGAGGAGATGCAAAAACTACCGAAATAGGCACTTTGCCTGGTAATGCAAGCAAGGTTTTAAACTGGATAATACGCGGAGACAAACCGGGAAGCTATAACATATCGGCAGATTTCAGCGGTATTTTAGAGTCGTTTAAAGAGACGATATCAGCAAGGTTTGCTCCTTCAGAGCCAATTATAGTGGAAGACAGTTCAAGGCTAAAGCTTATTATTGAGGTTGAAGAAGTTAAGTATCCCAATGATAAGCTTCTGTACAGGGTCGGCTTTATGAATGAAAGAAACACAGATTTATACAGACCTAGAATAAGCATGCAGGATTCAGATTATATAAGAAGCTATAAGACAAATGAAAACATGGCTCTTATCAACACTTCCTATGAAGTTTTAAAACCGGGTGAAATACTGTGGTCGGAGTACTCTATAGATCCTGAAAAATTTGAAGGAGACAAGAATGTAGGGCTTAGACTTACCAATTATGCATCTAAAGCTCTAGGAGGCATGAAAATTCCAATTGAGATAAGGCCTGTGGAATACGGCACATTCGGAAGGGTGAAGCCTAGTATATATGTTATAGACCCTCATACAGGAAGAGAAACAGAGGTTGATTCTATTGACCTTATAAGGTATAAATCAAAGCCAAATGATGTAATGCCTGATATAAAGATTAAAACAGGCAGAGGAATTTCAAAAGATGTTATAGTGAAGGAAGCTTGCGATCTTACAATATTTGATGGTCTTTTTGGTGTAACCAGCGAAATAACAACAGATAAAAACGGGGAATACATATATAAAGGTGGAAGTATCGATGATGTACAGCTGAGTAATTCAGGTAAAGGCTATTTCAACATAAAGGTAACCTCCGATACAAATATCTCAGATACCTTACGGATTAGGGTTTTAGACCAGAACCTTCTGCCAAGCACTGAGTTTGGAAGTGTATCAGGAATAGTTTGGAACAAAGACCAAAGAAAACCTGTACCGGGAGCAACTGTAATAATCGGCTCTAATACCCGTACAACTGATGCAAACGGCAGGTTCAATTTTAATGATATAATGTTTGATGGTAACAGAGTAATAGTGAAGGCAGCAGGTTTTCCAGATAAGGTTTTAGACACCGATCTTGTTGATGGAAAATTCGTAACTGTTTATTTAAGTATAGTACCGGAAATAACAAGGGTTGTCTCATGGTGCTCTGACAGTACAAACTCCAGAAGTTCAATTGTTCCTTTTAATCTTATGGGAAGTTCTATTAAATTTAGAATTGATACAGATCTGAAAGGTAATGGAGAAGTAAACGAATATTTATACAAAATAGTGGATAAAAATGGTAATATAAAGTACAGCGGTTCTGAAAGAATCAATATAATAACTATATTGAATATAAAAAGCAAGATGGCCGTTGGCGACAGATTGAAATTTGCGATCAAAACAAGCGGGCCATATGGTGATTTTACATCGGATTATGTGGATGCCAAGCTGGTTATGGCACCGGAATTGCCATTATTAGATGCTGTTAATTGGCTTTTTGACAGGGGTATAAATGAATTACCGGTATTCAATCCTACAATTGAGGGTATTAATGACGCAAATAAATTTTTTGATCGTTTAAATAACAGCAATTCAAGTGTTCCGTTTCCGGGCGACAGCGGTATATTTAAATCTACTAAGCTTATACCATTAGATGCTTCAATTGATTTGGATGTTGAATATGATTTTCTAAATGGCAAAGTAAAAATTACCAATAAGGGAGGAGTTTCAGGAGACTTTTTGGGAGGCCTTGCAGAATGGGATCATGGCTCTGGGCGTGAAGGCAGCCGAAGATTTACTCTTGGCGGAGAATTAAGTGCAACCGTTGTTACGGTGCTTACATATAATGATTCCTCTTTGAGATGGGAATTTGAAAAAATGGATGTAAATATAGTTGGAGGAGCTAGCTTTAAAATAGAGTTTAAATACAATGTTCCTGCCGATGGTTTTTTTGGAGGTGTACTGTTATCCGGTTATGCAGTTGTTGAACTGGAGGGTGGAATTCAGATTATTGTTAACGCATCAATTCCCAATTTGTCTAGAATTAGCAGTATAAGTGACGTTTTAAAAGATATACAGACAAATCTTTATGTAGCAATAAAAGGAGCTATAGGAGCAGAGGTAGGATATGGACTTCTATCGGGAGATTTCTTCGTAAAAGGAAGGCTTGATGTAAATATTCCAAGCTGGTTGACAGAGCTCACATTATCTTATGGTGTAGACTATGGTTACCTTTGGTTCTTCTCTGAAGAAAAAACGCTTGGTGAAAAAACATGGACTTTATATGAGGGCAATCGAAACATGAGAACTCTAGGAATGCTCTCGGCACCGGAAGATATAAATAATGAAATTGTCTACAAGAGTGCTCCTAGAGGATATTTGCAAAATCAGGAATGGGTCGGAAAAGATGAGATAATAAAGCATGCTTACCCCGATTCAAGTGCTGAAATATCAGCTGTGGACTCAAAAATCGGTGATATGTTAATGGTTTATATAGGTGATGACGCTAAACGAACTGATAATAACAGAACTTCCATATATTCCTCTGTGTATAAGGACGGGGAATGGTCACAACCGGTGCAGATTGATAATGACGGAACAGGCGATGCTTATCCAAGTCTTGCAGTGGATGGAGAAAATATATATGCATCATGGCTGGATATGACGGAAGAAATGGGAACAACATCTGACATGACAGAGGACGATATAACAAAGAATGTACTTGGAAAAATGGGAATATCAATTGCAAAATATGACGTTGATACGAATTCCTGGAGTAAACAAATCAATATTAAAAATGATGGTATAATGAAGCTTCCTCAAATTGCGGCGAATGACGGAAAGGCAATGGCCGTATGGGTAAATAACGCCAATATGAAATTGGAGGGAAGTTTGAAAAAGCCGGATGATATATATTATGTATATAACGATGGAAGCGGATGGAGTATACCTAATGTTTTTGTTTCAGGTGCTGCAAATGTTAAAGAAGGCAAGCTTTATATGCATAACGGTAAAGGGTATTATGTTTTTGTTACAAATGCATATTCTGATGGAGGTATATACAAGGCATATGTTACACGCTTTGACGGCAAGAGCTGGTCTACACCTGAAGAACTTATGGATAACAACAATGAGGACAGTAATATTGCCATAGCTCTTTATAATGGCGAATCTACTGCATTCTGGCAAAATGGGGGAGCTATATGTATGGTTTCTCTTGAAAGACCTTTTACTCCTCAGATTATAATCAATTCGCCCCAAGCAGAGGATATTTTGGAGCTCGATGCATCAAGCACAGAAAGTGGAGTTGCTTTGGCATGGATAAGTGCGGCTGCGGGTGAGAAAAGACTTTATGTCAGTACTTTTGATGAAGAAAGCTCATCATGGACAGATGGAAAAAATATTGCTTTTGATTCCATGGAAATGCCAAAAGGAATAACATTGGCCGGATTTGGAGATTCGGTGATGGCTGTATACAATAAAACACAATACAAGTACGATGAAGAAAATAAGATTTACTACAAGGACAATACATCATTAACTTCTACAACCTATGTTAGAAAAGCCGATCTGTCAATTTTGGAAAACGGAGTGTATTTTGAAAATGAAAGTCCTATTCCGGGAGAAGATACAAAAGTTGTAGCTTCTGTTAAAAATGTGGGGGATATTACTGTAAAGGGATTAAAAGTATCTCTTTATGAAAGCGATAAGTTGATTGCTGTAAAAGATATGCCTGAAGAGATATTAAGCCCTGGAAATTCAGCTTTAGCAGATTTTACATGGAAAGTTCCGGAAGATGCATCGGGATATAAGCTAAGGGCAGTTGTAGAAACGGCAGTTGACACTAATCCTTTAAATGATGCTGCAACATTGGAAAAATCCTATGTTGATGCTGAAATAACAGGTGTTTACAATGAATTGTATTCTAAAAACAGCGGAACAGTATTTGTTGATGTAAAAAATTCAGGTTACAGTACTTTGGATTCAGCTAATGTTTACATATCGACAGATAAGGAATTTAATAACATAATTGCTCAAAAGGAAATAAAAGATATAGCTCCTCTGATGGATAAAAAAGTTGCATTGCAATTTAAACCAACTGATGAGCAGATAGAAAATAGAGCAAAGGTATATGCGAAGGTTGAAGCTAACGAAGATGAGTTTGATTATTCAAACAACATTGATTTTACTGTTATAAGGCCAATGGAGGATCCGGATGGAACAGGAATCCTAGACTATGAAGATACAACACCGAATCCTACTCCAACGCCAACAAACCCGACAAACCCAACAACACCAACACCGACACCAACAACACCGACACCAACAACACCGACACCAACAACACCGATACCAACAACACCGATACCAACAACACCGATACCAACAACACCGACAACATCACCAACACCGGGTCAAAATCAGGATAATACAAATCCAGGTCAAATTCCTGACACATCCGATCAGGGTGGAGCTGAAAACGGCAATACACAAGATGGAAATAACTCTTCAAAAGATAATGATGAGGAAACACCGGATAAGCCTGTAATTGATGAACCCGATCCAGTACCTTCAACAGGGGATAAAAACAAAAAGAATGTTCCTTATATGAAAGGCTTTGCCGATAAAACATTCAGGCCTGACAAGGGACTTACAAGAGCTGAGATGGCAGTTATTATAGCTAACCTAGATGGTGTGTCGCAGGAACAGTATCAAACTCAAAATTCTGCATTTAAGGATGTAAAAAATAGCCATTGGGCGGCATGGGCTATCAACTATGTGACTGAAAAAGGAATTTTCAACGGATACACTGACAAGACATACAGGCCTGATAATTATATAACCAGAGCAGAGCTTGCTGTAGTATTATGCAAATATATCAACCTCAAAGTATCCGGAAATGATGAAGTAAAATTAAAAGACATTGATGGACATTGGGCTAAAGATTATATAATGATACTTGTTTCAAATGGGTATATTAAAGGATACCCTGACGGTACATTCAAGCCTTCAAACAATATTAAGCGTTCAGAATGTGTAGCCATTATCAACAGGATTTTGGAAATTGAGCCATTAATGGATTTAGAACCAAGCTTCATAGATGTTTCAAAGAAACACTGGGCTTATGGAGACATAATGGCCGCAACAGGCACTAAGTAAAGATGTGGTATAAAAAGTCAACTGTTAAATTTATAGTATATCAAAATAACCTCAAGGAAAAAATAAATAAAAATATTAATAAGAGGGAGATTAATAATGAGATTTAACAGTGAAAATAAAAATGAAGTGGAATTGACTACCTACGACAGGCTTATAAGAGCATGGGAAAACTCAAAGGAACTGGTAAGAGACTATGAGATGTATTCAAAGAGGATTGAAGATGAGGAGATAAAAAATGTCTTCAAGCAGTTTGCTGAAGATGAAGGAATGCATGCTACCAAGTTAAGAGAGATTATATTGAATTATAAAAGGGATGAAAATCAGTAGTATTGCAATGCAGAAGAAAAGAGCTGTTGCACTAAGAAGGTGTAACAGCTCTTTTACTATAAAATATGGGTTGTTTTAATATACAGTATTGAATTTTTTAGCTATAAGTATAACATCCTTCATATTTACTGTGCCGTCCTTGTCTATATCACATTTAGCATCATATTTGCTGTCGCCAAGAACTGTATTGAAGCATTTGGCTACCAATATAACGTCTGACATATTGATTGCATGATCTCCGTTTATATCTTCAGGCAATGTTGATGGCGTCGGAGTGTTTGTTGGTGTATTCGTAGGCGTAGTTTCGGGGATATTCTTTGTCATTTCAATGTTCTTGAATAAAACGTCAAATCCTGGGGTATTGTCGCTGCAAATACGGATAATAGCTGAAGCACCGACACTTAAATCCCAGTCGCTGATATCAAATGTTACTTCATATCGCTGCCATTGTCCATTCACTGATACGGATTTTTTGGGGGCTTTTTCGATGAGAGAAAACCCTTGATATTTTACATAGTGTGGTCGTACCTCTACCGTAGTTTTGCTCCCGTTATAACTTTTGGCTTCAAAGCTGATGGTATATTTTCCTGCACCATATTTTTCTAATTCATTTGTTATAACAGTGTATAATCCTTGATTGTAAATATTACTGGTAACGACACAACGCAATACAACTTCACCATTATCAACATATGGTTTGAGTGTTGCACCCGGATTGCTGTAAGGATTATATCGGCTTGCAAATGAATAGTCTTTCAATATATTTTTACTGCTATCCACTACAGGAGAGAGAATTACAGCCGATTTTTGGCTGTCATATACGGCTTTTGTATAATAACGATTTATTTCATCAAGAGAAATATATTTGATATTGTTTTGTATTGTTCCTTTTGTATTTGGATTTATTTTGACATCCAGTGAATTACAGATTTCCGTTTCAGGTAATAATATTTCACTACCATTGCCAATGGGCTGATGTTGTAATTTCTGCAAATTATGGTTGATATATACCTTTTTGTTGTATGTATAGTTCACTTTGATTCGAACACAGGAAAGGGGATATTCTGGTTGCGTACCGTCGTTATTGATTGAAATGGTGAGTTCATTACTATCCTTATACTGAGGCTTGAAATCGCTTGCAGACGTAATCAGTTTACCGTCAATATAGCAGTTTTTAAAATTCATTTTATAATTTGATGTATGTATAAGTGTATCATTATTGATTACATGAATAGCTTGTCCTGCTTTAGTATTCCATTCAGTCACAATGGATGAACCCCTGATTACGTTGAAACGACAATTGTTAAAATAAAAATTCTTGATTGCATCGCCCATATTCTTGCCATTGAAAATCCATGGCGTGTTGACAACATCAACACAGTCTAAGTTGTTGAATGTAACGTTCTTAACAACAGATTGTATCTTTGCTCCGTTATACCAGTTATTTATAATTCCCTCATCAGCACGGAATACATAGATATCTGTAAATTCTACATCATAGGGAAGCGTATGCTGTGGGAATAATGCGGCACATGTTGTTCCCATGATACAGTTGCTGATGCGATGATACCCATAACCGCCACTATATGTAAATCCATTGTCGCTGACATACCAAAAACAATTTGTAATGGTTACATTTCCGGCACCTACAGCAACACCGTCAGTACGGATTCTTGCAGTTAGACACTTAACATTTTTGATGAGATGGGTAGTACCGATAAGGTACATGTGGTATCCTTGAGAATCTATGATTTTTACATCTTTAATTGTAAAATTGTTACCGTTTACGTCCATATAGATATTGGTTCTATTCTCTGTCACCGAAGGGTCGGACACGTCGCTAAACGGGTCAAGTAATATTCCATGTCCGCATATGGTAACATTATTCGATTTAATATTCAAACGACTGTAAAACACGGATCCCGGTGCAATATATATTGTTTTTATCTTTTCATCAAGGGTATAATATGAACTGGTTTCATCAGGGTCAAACCAAGGCTCATCAACATATAAAACAGATTCGTCATTTTTGTCTATATCATAATCTTCGGGAGCATCTGCAAAAATCGAAAGAATGGTAGTATCATCGTCATCAAGACGAATCATAAAGTTTGTATCATTCTTATCAAGCCACACAGAGATAACACCATCATGAAATTCGTTTCGATATCCCTTTGAGCTTGGCAAAACGCTGTATGTTTCAAAATCACGATAAACGGCAATATCAATTCGAACCTCTCCTGTGAAAGCAAATTCACAGAATCTTCTGTCAAAGTCGGGTGATAAGCATCTGTAAGCCATCTGTTCACCGTTTGCATTACGATTATATACGGGAATAGTCTTAGATTGATTGCCTTGATGTACTGTTACACCATAATCATAGCAGCGTGGAATTCTTTCATCATATTCGGGATAGACAATTAGCTGTCCACCATCTTGTGCAAAAGTCTCAATGCTGAAATTCAACGGAAGAATATTGAAAATCAGCAATAAAGTAAGAATTAGTGAAATGGTTTTTTTCATTATTATAACATCCCCTTTTAAACATTAAATGTCAAATAAATTTACATAAGGTGTATAATTATTATTATATCATACCAAATGCTCTGAGGTAAAATAAACAAATAGGGCTTACTTAACCGTTAAGCAAGCCCTAAATAATTAAAATTCATTTTTACCAACCAAGTTTGTTTTTGATTTCTCTAGTAAGCTGGTCTGCCATCAATTGATGAGTTTTAATGCTAGGATGCCAGTCTTCACCATATCCGTTGCTTTCTGATTGCTGCGGGAATTCAAGGAAATATATCTTATTGTCGCCCTTTTTATTGAAACCGGAAACAACTTCATTTATGAAATTATAGCATGACTCTAGACCTGAACCCCAAAGCATCGGTCCTATTGTACAGAAAATATGTGCATCTGGATAATTGGTGCGGACTGTGGTTAAAAGATTGTTATATTCAGTTATAAATTTTGTCTTTTCTGCGGGAGTTGTTGAAAAATCATTTGTACCGAGATTTATGACAACAACCTGAGGTATATAATTTTTAAAATCCCATTTGACTCCGCTGTATGGAAGTGTAAGGGGATAACGATCTGCTATAAGCGGACCTGCCTGACCTCCATAGTTCATTGTAAGACCTATTCCCGACCATGCGATAATATTGGCACTAGCGTTTAGTGAACGTGCTGTAATAGCAGCATAGGACAAATAACTGTTTTCGTTTTTGGGTGTAAAGTGCTCGTCCTTTGATTTTCCTTCATTTCCGTATGCACATGTGATGGAATCACCTATGAATTCAATCTTTCTTTCTAATGGAGCCAGGGGAGCAAGTAGCTTACCCTGACCGAAATCAAAGCCTAAGAACTGAACTTCACCCTGGGATGCTTCTGTTCTTTTCCATAATACAAGATGGTGTTCTCCATTTGAAAGACCGCTTGCAAGAGTTATAGTAGACGTTTTGGCGTTAACAGAAAACGGATCATAGGCTTTACCGTCAATGAAAGCTTGGAACCAGTTTTCTCCGGTGGATTTTATTGTTACACTAACTTGTGTCCCTGAGAAGTTTAATTCTACATTACTTCCCGACCATGCACATTTTGGTCCGCTAGGATCTGAAAAATCGAATCTTCCGTTATACAATATCCCGGGAGTTGATGATGGTACAGGTGTCGGTGATGTATCTTCAATTACTTTGTTAAATACTAAAGCAACTAATATAACATCATTCATATTTATGGCACCGTCATTGTTTATATCACATTTTCTGTCATAATTACTATCGCCAACGGTTGAATTAAAGTGAGAAGCTATCAATATTACATCCGCCATATTAATTACCTTGTCTCCGTTGATATCTTCAGGGAATGAAGATGGAGCGGATGAATTTGTAGATGTAGATTTTGTGGGTGTTGGAGTACTTGTGGACGTCGGAGTGTTGGTGGGTATTGGAGTGTTTGTAGGTGTAGCAGTTGCTGAAGGTGTATTTGGTGAGCCGCCTGAGCCTATAACAAGTGCATTGGCGATTTCGGGATAATACCATGTAAGTGCAGATCTGTTTAATATTGCATATGTTTCGGCCTTACCCGGTGCATAATAACCGTTATCCCACCAGAATAACGCAATACCCTTAGCTCTTGCTTCCTGTGCGTAGTATCTTGCGTGCTCTACTCTCGAAGATAAATTCTTTTTGTCGATTGTACCGAATTCACCGATAATTACGGCTCGTCCCTTACTTATAAATCTATTGTATAGTGCATTAAATTCTGCTGTAAGAGAAGATTTATCGGAAGCACTTCCCCAGGTTGATGTTCCGTTTATATCCATAGCAAAAAAGTATGGAGAATATGCATGTATTGAAACTATGACTCTGCTGTCATTATTTGGGATTACAAAGTCGTTTAGGGTAACATCCATAGCTGCTGCAGCATGGGGAGGAACCAATATAAATCTTTTTGAATTGTTTCCGCCTGTAGCTCTTATTGTGTTTACTGCTGCCAAATTGAGTTTGTTTATTACATCACGGTTTTCATAAGTTCCGCCTGTCCACTCATTTGGTGAACCTTCCACCCTTGGTTCATTCATTGTTTCAAATAACAAATAGTCACCATAGTTTTTAAAGCGGGTTGCAATCTGCTCCCAAAGTTTTGTGAGCTGTGCTTTGCTTGCTGCTTCTTTTTCATATGTAGGAACAAGCCACCTGTTCTCGTGATGAAGATTTAGAATAACATACATATCATTGTCGAGAGCATAATTTACAACTTCTTCGACCCTGTTAAGCCATGTTTCGTTAATAGTATAATCCGGTGCGGCTCCAACATGAGTATCCCATGTTACAGGTACCCTCACTGCGTTAAAGCCCATTTCCTTAACCTTGTCTATCATGGCCTTGGTTGTTCTCGGATTTCCCCAGCCTGTTTCGGTAGGTGCATCCAGTGTATTACCCAGATTCCAACCCAGTCTGATGTCTTTAACAAGATCTATGGCAGAGATATCTCTCATACCGGTATTGGCGGTAGATGCGAATGCATTTAAACTGCCAAATAGTGTGACAAGAAGAAAAATCAATGACAATAATAAGACTTTTCCCCTTGAAAAATAGTTATTGCTCATTATACCAACCTCCTAAGAAAAATATAATTAATCTATCATATAGTTCGAAAATTATTTTTTTTTTATGTGGATAAAAATGAATCATAAATTAAATAGTAATAAATGAAGAAAATGTGAAATAACAAGCTATTAATAGATACGTTGCGAAAAAACTATAATGTTGAATATAATTTGTAATAGCGGTAAAATATGAACTATTATTATCTTGACCAAAATTCTATCCCTCAGTATAATATAATACGTGTCTGAGACATGACGACAACATTCCTCAATAGCTCAGTCGGTAGAGCATGCGGCTGTTAACCGCAGGGTCGTAGGTTCGAGTCCTACTTGAGGAGCTCTAAGGGCCTTTAGCTCAGTTGGTTAGAGCAACCGGCTCATAACCGGTTGGTCCGGGGTTCGAGTCCCTGAAGGCCCACTTGATAATAGGAAGCTTGTATAAGCTTCTTATTTTATTTTGTCTGGAAATTTTTTTGGTGGAGTGTTATGGAATTAAAAGGTAGATTAAAGCTTATTGCCTCGAAAACAATCAAATGTGACACGGTATGCGATATTGGGACTGATCATGCATACATTCCAATATATCTTGTGAAAAATAAAATATGCAAAAGGGCGATTGCCTGTGATGTTAAGGAAGGCCCTATTTTGTTTGCTAAAAAGCATATAGGGTATTCAGGACTTTCAAAATACATAGAAACCCGTTTAGGTGACGGACTTGATCCGTTAGGCGAGAATGAGGCGAATGTGGTTATTATTGCAGGAATGGGCGGTTATCTTATAAGCAGGATTATGAGTGATGGTTTAAGTAAGGTTATAAATTGTGATAATATTGTGTTACAACCCATGAACGAGTTGGAATGTTTAAGGAAATGGCTTTATGAAACCGGTTTTGATATTGTGGATGAAGAGCTCGCAAGGGAAGGTGAAAAGATATATAATGTTATTGTAGCTAAATGGATTGGAAAGCCTTCCGTAAAGGATGAGGTTTATTATCATTTTGGAGAAAAGCTTTTTGAGAGAAGGGATCCTCTTCTTAAGGATTTTATAGAAAAGAAAATAAATACATATAAAAAGATTGTATTAAAAATGGAAGATATGGGTCCTGAAAAGGATGAATTAAGGCAGCATTACAAGTCCTTGATTGATAGATTTAAAAGAATGGCAGAAGAGCTTGATTAAACAAAAAAGCTTTTACAAAAAGTGGAGGTAAAGAGCTATGAGTATCATATGTAAGGATATAATGAACTATTTGGAAGAAATTGCACCGCCCCATTTATGTGAGGATTGGGACAATATAGGCCTTATGATAGGAAGTAAAAACAAAAAGGTTGATAAGATACTGATATGTCTGGATATAACGAAACAGGTTGTAAAAGAGGCCATAGAACAAAAGGCAGACATGATCATATCGCATCATCCATTTTTATTTAAGGGGATAAAAAGAATCAATCCGGAAGATCCCAAGGGTGAATTGATTTACAATCTTATACGGGAAGATATATGTGTTTATAGTGCACATACCAATCTGGATTTTGCTGAAAGCGGTTTAAACTATACTTTAGCTAAAACATTAGGGCTCAAGGACATAAAAAATCTTAGAATTCACAAGAAGGAAAAGCTATATAAAATAGTTGTTTTTGTACCCTGTGAATATGGTGATAAGGTTACAAATGCCATGACCGCTGCCGGAGCAGGATGGATAGGCAATTACAGTGACTGTTCATTTACATTGGAGGGAACAGGTGCTTTCAGACCTTTAGAGGGCAGTAATCCTTTTATAGGAGATACAAACAAATTGGAGAAGGTCAGTGAATACAGGGTTGAAACTATTGTAAGGGAAGAGTTGCTGGGTAAGGTTGTAGAGTCTATGCTTAAAGCCCATCCATATGAAGAGCCTGCATACGATATTTATGCACTTGTTCAGGGTGGAAAAGAGTATGGATACGGTAAAACAGGAGAGCTTGATAAGGCATTGAGCCTTGACGAATTTACGGCACTGGTTAAAAGCTCATTAAACCTGCAAAGCCTGAGAATTATAGGAGATAGAAGCGATAGAATAAAGAAGGTTGGAGTATTCTGCGGAAGCTTTGACGGAAATGTTATCCCGTCACTTAATAAACTGGATATACTTGTAACAGGAGATATAAAGTATCACACAGCTCTCGATATTGCAGAACTGGGTTTGTGTGTCATTGATGCGGGACATTTCGGAACGGAACGAATTATTGTAAATGAATTGAATCGCCTGCTCAAGGACAAATTTTCAAATTTAACAATAGTGCCCAGCAAGGTGGAAAAGGATCCCATAAAAGTTACTTGATTTTTTTAGATTATGGGATAGAGCATTGCTAATAAATTTAACAGAGAATAGGACAGAGCATAAAAATTATTTAACAAAAATATATAAAATCCGACAATTTTTGACTTGTCGGATTTTATTTTTAATGGTATAATTTCCTACTACATAATTTATTTGTATAACAAGAAACTAATTTGAAGGAAGGAGCGTTTATTATGAAAAGAAAGTTAAAAAGAGCTATTGCTGCAGCTGTAATAGCTGTAAGTACCTTGACCTCATTTCAAGCAACCACATTCACATCAAATGCAGTATCAGAGTATACACCTTACAACGATGTTCTTGTCGTACGAAATCCAGTACTTTACAAGCCATCAAGTGATATACTCACAGATTATGTATTTACCGTAAATTTGGCACAGAAAGACGGAAAAACATATTTTTATGATATGGAACGAAAAATTATTGTTGGTCCAGATATGTCGAGTATTGAAAGCACTGATTCAACTCTTTATCATGAAAATATTGCTGTGCTTTACAATGTCAGTAAAGCATGGGACTTTTATAATGATCTCGGATGGGACTTTTATGGAAGAAACGAACCTATATATATTACATATTCAACAAATATGAGAACCGGCGGTGTTAATAATGCCAGAGCATCTTAATATAAACTCATATTCGGAATCGGTGATGGTGAATACACTCAGAACTGGGGAACGGATATTGACGTAGTAACGCACGAATATACTCATCTTGTTACACAGCTGAAACTTGGCTGGGATGGCAACGTTACTGGTGAAACAGCGTGTCTTGCGGAAGCATACAGTGATATAATGGGCGAGCTTAACGACGACACACGTGAATGGAAAATTGCAACAAACCAATATAAATCAAACATTAACAACAACAATAAAGAGTACAGCTTGAGAGATATTGCATCGCTTGATTCAACAAATACTCCGGATTATTCAGGCGGCACTCACCCTAATAATTTCTATACAGATTATACAAACTTAAGAGAAGACCTTCCAACACTGATGAATTCACCTTCCGATGGGCGTGAATATTCAATCCGTGGTTCTACGGTAATATCAACAGCCGCATATCTTATGGAGACTAATGGAATTCCTGCGGAGGATCTTAAGGTTATATGGTATCGTTCGATGGATAAACTTAAAGATATTACAGATGATACAAAAAAAGCTACGTTCTCTGATTGTAGAAAAGCTGTTCTTGCATCAACGGATATATTTACAGGTTCAAAAAGGACAAATTACAATAATATAATAAATAATGCATTTGATGCTGTGAATGTATATATTATGGGAGATGTAAATGATGACGGCGAAGTTGATTCAAAGGACATTGCCGACTACAATTCATACATTAGCGGTACAACTACAATTTTAAATACAACACGAAAGCAGAAATCTGCAGATCTTAATTATGACGGATTATGTAACTCTGAAGATCTTGCTCTTCTTGAAGAAAAACTTTATACCAGTTTAGATCAGAAAACGGCTGTTGACCCAACTAATGCATCGGAATTTGTAAGTTCGGAATCAATAAAATTTCCATCAACAAATTACTGGAATAACAAAGAAGACCATGTTAATAATACAGATGCAACCAATGATCAGCCATGCAATCATAATAAAGATAATATACATATGGCACCGTATTGTAAATACATGACCATCAATAATACATTCTATGATGGTTACAATAATACATTCGATATGTCCGCTGAAGAACCATATTATCAGTGTGCAGGCTTTGCAAAGAAGCTCCAGTACGATTATTTTAAAACTACAAAGTATCTTCAGCTTTCAAATTTAACCCAATACGAACCAAGAGTAGGCGATCATCTCCGTGTATCACACCATGGCATGGCAGGTCACAGTGTATTTGTTACATCTGTAAACGGTAACACATTTACTTACGCAGATTGCAATTCCAATGATAATTGTAATATAAGTTGGGGGAAAGTTGGCATTGTTAACAGCAATGGTTCAATTACGCTTGACGGTTCAACATATACTTTCTCTTGGGTTGAAAGACCAATCATGGTGGGTGACGTAAACGGTGACTCTTATGTGAATTCAGATGATTTAACTGCAATACGTAATATTATATTGGGAACTGATAATGCAACAAATATCAGCACAAAATATCGTACACTCGCTGCTGATATAAACCGTGACGGTTCTATTAATTCAATTGATTGGGCTATTCTTAATCAGTATCTTAACGGTTCTTCATCTGTAAATCTTTATTATGTAAAATAGTTTGGGAGAAAACCCGGAGCAGATTTCGGATCAAGATTCCGATTTCTGCTCTTTTTGTGTGATTAAACCAGGTTCAATTGAGTACGAAAGACCTTTGAAGAATTTTAGTGATTTTATGATTAAAAGCTCCTTAAACTCGCAAAGCTAGAGAATTTTTGACTTGTCTAATTTATTTCACGATGGTATAATTTCCTACTACATAATTTATTAGTATGATAAAAACTAATTCGAAGGAAGGAGTGTTTTTAAATGAAAAGAAATTTTAAAAGAGCTATTGCTGCAGCTGTAATAGCTGTAAGTATCTTGACCTCATTTCAAGCAACCGTATTCACATCAAATGCAGTATCAGAGTATACCCCTTATAACGATGTGCTTGTCGTACGCAATCCGATACTTTACAAGCCATCAAGTGATATACTCGGAAATTATGTATTCACCGTAAATCTGGCACAGAAAGACGGAAAAACATATTTTTATGATATGAATCGAAATATTATTTTTGGTTCAAGCATGTCGGACATTGAGAGCACTGATTCAACAAATTATTATCATGAAAAAAACGCTCTTCTTTACAACGTAAGTAAAGCATGGGATTTTTATAATGATCTCGGATGGGACTTTTACGGAAGAAAAGAACCGATATGTATTGCACTTTCAACAGGTATTAGAACCGGCGGCGTTGATACAGCTAGTGCATCTAATTATAAACTCTTATTCGGAATCGGCGACGGGACTTACACTCAGAACTGGGGAACGGATATTGATGTAGTAACGCACGAATATACTCATCTTGTTACACAGTTGAAACTTGGCTGGGACAGCACGGTTAAGGGTGAAACAGCATGCTTAATGGAAGCATACAGTGATATAATGGGCGAGCTTAACGACGAAACACGTGAATGGAAAATAGGAACAAATCATTATATTGAAAACATTAACACCAACAATAAAAAATACAGCTTGAGAGATATTAAGTCGCCTAATTCAACAATAACTCCTAATTCATCAGGCGGCTATTGCACTAATAATTTCTATACAGATTATACAAACTTAAGACAAGACCTTCCAACACTGATGAATTCAACTTCCGGTGATCGTTCATATTCAATCCTTGGTTCTACGGTAATATCAAGAGTTGCATATCTCATGGAATATTATGGAATCCCTGCAGAGGATCTTAAGGTTATCTGGTATCGTTCGATGGATAAGCTGAAGGATATGACAGATGACACAAAAGAAGCAAAGTTCTCTGATTGTAGAAAAGCTGTTCTTGCATCAACGGACGTATTTACAGGAACAAAAAGGACAAATTACGATAATATTATAAAAAATGCGTTTGATATGGTAAATGTATATATTATGGGCGATGTAAATGATGACGGCGAAATTGATTCAAGAGACATTGCCGACTATAAATCATACATTAACGGCAATACTACAATTTTGAATACAACACGGAAGCAGAAATCTGCGGATCTTAATTATGACGGATTATGTAACTCCGCAGACCTTGCTCTTCTAGAAGAAAAACTTTATACACGTTTAGACCAGAAAAAGGCTGTTAATCCATATTATGCAGCGGATTTTGTAAGCATGGAGTCAAGAAAATTCCCATCATCAAAATATTGGAATAACCAATATGATTATATGAATGATACAAATGCAACCACAGTGACTCCTTGCAATCATGATAACGATATACATATAGCACCTTATTGTAAATACATGACCATCAATAATACATTCTATGATGGTTACAATAATACATTCGATATGTCCGCTGAAGAACCATATTATCAGTGTGCAGGCTTTGCTAAAAAACTCCAGTATGACTATTTTAATACTACAAAGTATCTTCAGCTCTCAAATTTAACCCAATACGAACCAAGAGTAGGCGATCATCTCCGTGTATCGTACAGAATGGTAGGTCACAGCGTATTTGTTACATCTGTAAACGGTAACACATTTACTTATGCAGATTGCAATTCAAATGGTAAATGTAATATAAACTGGGCTAAAAATGGCAAAGTTAATAGTGATGGTTCAATTACGCTTGACGGTTCAACATATTTATTCTCATGGGTTGAAAGACCAATCATGGTGGGTGACGTAAACGGTGACTCTTATGTGAATTCAGATGATTTAACCGCATTGCGTAATATTATATTGAGAATTGATAATGCAACAAATATCAGCACAAAATATCGTACCCTCGCCGCTGATATAGACCGTAACGGTAAAATTGATGCAACTGATTTGGCCAGTCTTACTCAGTATCTAAATGGTTCATCATCTTTAAAGCTTTATTATGTAAAATAAAATGAGTAAAGCCATGAGCAGATTTCGGATAAAGATTCCGATTTCTGCTCTTTTTTGTGGCCAAAACCAGGTTCATTTAGTTCTTGAATAGAGTGCGTATGAATATTATAATGGACCTGTGTTGTTTTTGTATAAATAACAAGATAAGGAATAAAAATGTTACAGGTATTTGATAAATTAGTTTATTTGTACATAGGTGATTAAAGAGTTATATTGTATGCGTATATATGATTCAAGAAACAGGCTTATATCGGCAGGCAATACACAATATATTTATGTTGGGGAAAACAACAGGATAGCTGTAATAGAAAACGGAATGAGAACAGACTATGTTGTAAACCCCCATGCGAGACTAAGCCAGTTATTGATTAAAAAAGATTCCGATGGCAAAGAGACTTATTATATTTACGTTATAGGGCTCATTGGACAGGATGAACAGGGTACATACAAGACATACCATTTTGACTTAAGAGGAAGTACAACTGCCATAACAGACATAATAGGTGCTGTAACCGACAGATTCTACTATGCTCCATACGGTGAATTGGTAGAAAGAACAGGAACAAAAGTGACCCCTTTGGTTTGAGTGGTGAAATGTCACCTTCAGGTGTAGGATATAGAGTTTTAAATATACTCGGTATGTCGTCAATGTCTTCAAATCCTTTGGGGGTAGTAATAGGTACAGCTGCAGATTTAATAAATGGAATATGGTATCTTGCAGAGGGCGAATATCAAAAAGCATTGTGGTGTGGTATAGATCTTATACCTTATATCGGAGATGGCTTAAAGAAAGGAAGTAAGGCCTTTAAGTCAAGTAGAATAGGTACTAAAATTGTTTCGTATGGCGGTAAGGGAATAGATTATGGCAAAAGAATAGGTAGGAGTATTGCTGAGAATGCTAGCTTAGCACGGAATTCATTAAAATCGAATAAGAAAATTAAAGAAGCTAAAGCGGTAGCCGATGGTAAGACAAAGCAATATATAAAAGTTAATTTGCAATTGTTTGCTGAAAAGGGAACGAGTGACATTATAGGTAAAGCCCATTTAAAGAAGGTGAAATGTTTGAAACTTCACTTGTTACAAAAAAGGGAGTAGAAGTTAGTGGCCTTGCAGAAGTTGAGATAAATGGAACTAAGCTAATCCTAAAACATGTTGTAGTTTATCCTAAGGGTGATGAAATAAAAAATGTTGTTGGTGCTAGAGATATACTCCAATGGCAGAAACAGGTCTCAAAAATGGCAAAACAACAGGGATTTACTGAATTGAGAATTCAAGGAATTAGAATGCCTAATTCTACATCTGCAAAGCCTGGTAAAGTTGTTAACTATAGTATTGACTTAATGAAATTAAAAGATTGAAATGAGGGCATAAGATGAAAGAATTGTCTAAAATATTTAATCCTGAAGAAATTGAAGAGCTTGAGATTTTTAAAGATGGTACAGAAGCAATGATTGTAAATGAAAAGGAAGTCATTTGTTTTAATTTAATGTATGATTTGATTAAGGAAAATAAATCGATATCGGAGATTTCAAAAGACAAATTACTAGTTGCATATGCACAATTGAAAAGCTTTAAAGAAACAAGCAAATCTATTGGGATTTTTGATACGAGATTATTAGAAAATATTGTTGAAAAATCAAAAAAACTAATATGGGAAGAAATAAAAAAAAGAGCTTAATTTTTTAATGTCTATGATAATTTTTCTAAATATTGAAATTTGTTTCTATATTTAGAAGATCAAAAACAATGGAGGTAAACGAAATGATAAAACTAAAACACCATATACCAAGCTGCGATAATGCTGCTGGTCATCCTATGCGGTGGACTTACAGCATATGCAGCACAATATACATATGACGGTCTTGGCAGGGTAGTCAAAGTTGTCTACGACTCTGGATAGGTTATAACTTATACATATGATGCGGGTGGCAACATTAAAAGTGTGACGACCACAAATTCACTTATATTGAACCCCATTGGCAATAAAACAGTTAATGAGGGACAAACACTGAAGTTTACACTGCGTGCAACTGCATCAGAAGGTAAAACAATAACCTACATAGCAGCAAACCTTCCGACAGGAGCGAAAATAAACTCTGCAACAGGCGAATTTACATGGACACCATCAGTCGGACAGGCAGGTACATACAATATAAGGTTTCAAGCATCTGACGGAAAAGATACCGTTTATGAAGATGTAACGATAACAGTTGTAAAGAATAGTCCTGTACCTGAAGATATAACTTAGGATGGTGTAGTTAATATGTTTGATGTTGTTGTAATGGCAAAGGTATTTGGAGCAACCTCAAAAGCTCCTGAATTAATTAAAGCATAAAGAATTATAGAACGGGCACCTGTTGAATGTTGTTTAACAAAAGTAGGTGCCCTAATATTTAATACGATTAAAATATATTGATAAAATATCATAAAATATTATTTACAAATATAGGAAGTGTTTTTATAGAACTCTGGTTAATCCATACTTACCTTGATTCCGCCTTTTCTTTCTGAAGGTTGTAGTATAATAGTTACCGGTTGATTGCCACTCCATTCAAATTGGTATGATTCACCGGAGGTTTGTCCTATGAATGTTTTCCAGGATACATCAACTGTAACTCTTGGATCACAGTGACCGTTTCCAACCCAGCAGATAACTGCATCCGGATCTACAGAAATAGTTTGACGTGATTGTATATTGCTTAGAACAATTGGGTTTCCATCAGATATTACTGCTACGTATGAGTTGTTTCCACGGCCGGTAAGAGTAGATGTTGCAAGTCCCTTCTGCGAGAGAATACCAACACCAATAAAACGAACGCTATAATCACAATCCTGAGTAAAGGCTAATATATTTTCTGATTCTACGGAGATAGTCTCCCCTGGTTCCAAGCGATATATAACAACATGTCGACCATAGCTGGCATAATATGTAACTGAGTCGCCGTTAAGATTTACTTTCATTAAAGGTATATTTTCGCCGGTAACACGTCTTACAATTGAACCTAGAAGGGCTTGTCCCAGGTTGCTTTGTGGTCCTAAAAGAGCTTTTTCAAATCTGTAGTTTTTCGGACCGTCATTCTCACCAGCAATAAAGGCTCCAACTTTTGCAAATATAACATCATTTCCAGTACATGTAACTTTTAAAGTTAACTCATTAACTGTTTCAAATGTAACCATTACATTTTCCTCCTTATGATTGTTGATTTCTATTAAACTACTTGAACGCCATACAGTTCACAAAGTCCTGCAAGATCTCTTGCAACGCCGTTTCCGATAGCATTAAACTTCCATTGACCATTATATAGATATATTTCTCCAATCATCATGGAAATGACATTAGAGTAGTATTCAGTCATTTTGAAGCTAACAATCTCCTTATTGGTAGCTTGATCAAGAATTCGAATGTATGCATCGCTTAGCATACTGAAATTAAGATTCTTTTCAAAGGCTTCATTGATAGTCAGTACAAATACGATTTTATTAACTGATGCATTGATCTTTGTAAAGTCAATTGAAATAATTTGACGGTCTGCACCTTGATCGATAGATAATACAGTGCTGTTATCAGGACTTTGAGTCTGTCCATAGAAAACAAACCAATCTTCACCAATGACTTTCCCAGTACTATTGAGTAAAAATGCAGAAACATCCACATCACACATAGAGTTAGAAGTATTCCAGCCAATGCAAGCTTTGATTTTTGATAATTTACCGGATGCTTCAAGTGAAAACTTTTGTCCCCTTTGCACTGGATTAGTAAGTGCAGGTATAGGCTTCTTTATAGGAGGGGTTGCCTGCTGTTGGACAGGATTTGCCTGAACTTGTGGTGTGGTTTGGTTGGTATGGCCTTGAGTACTGGCAAAGGGTGTGGATGATGATGCTTCTTGACGTGAGGGTGTAGTATTATTGCCAGAGGGTACGGTATTTATTGAAACAATATCTCTTGACGATCTTGCTCCCTGAACTTTATGATTTAATGACAAAACAGAATTTTTATTAAGTGGACCTGTTATTTTCATGGGTATATTTACCATATACATAACCCCCATATGATTTTATGTTACTTATATAATAACGTAGAAATTATATTTTGTAAAATAAAGAAATCTTATAAGTTTCACATACTTTTCTCTTGACTATGTATGATAGACTTCAGCTGTATGTGCTCAAATTATTAAATCCGGTCAATAAAATATATTGATAAAATATCATACAAGTATTATAGTAATTAAGTAAGATGGAATATAGTTGAAAATGAGATATGAAGCGAGTATCTATTATTTAAATTCAGGGGGGTAAGTGAGAATGGCAGCAAAAATGAAGTCTATTTCCTATTTATTAATTATTGCTATGTTGATGTCTTGCTTTTCCTATGCATTTGCAGAAGTCGGACAAAATCAGGAGATACATACTTTTGAAGATGTTAGAGACCATTGGTGCAAAGATGTTATAGAAAAGTTTACAAGCAAGAACTGGGTTAAAGGATATAATGACGGAAAGTTTTACCCAGACAGGTACATAACCAGAGCTGAATTTACAACTATGGTTGTTAATATATTTAAAAAGCAAAATAAGGTAGAAAATAGCAGTTTTACCGATGTGAGTAAGAATGATTGGTTTTACGATGCAGTAAGTTATGCTGCTGCCGAAAAGCTTGTAGCAGGATATGAAGATGGAACTTTCAGACCAATGAATAATATGAGCAGACAAGATGCTGCAGTATTGATAACAAGACTATTTGATGTGGATTTTTTTAAAGGATCGTCCGAATTCAAATTTGCAGATGAGGATATATTTCCAGAATACTCTTCTAAAAGCATAAAGAACCTTGCATCCCATGGTATTGTGAAAGGCTATCCTGATAAAACTTTCAGACCTTTTAACTTAATAACCCGTGCAGAGGCTGTTAAGATGCTTGATGTGGTATTGCTGTACGTTGAACCTGAGGAAAAAATACCGCAGGCTCCGCCGGTAAGTGAAACCCCAACAGTAACATCAACAACCCCAACAGTAGTTCCGACATTAGCACCTACAGTAACGCCAAATGCGACTCCAACACAATCTGCTGTGATAGTTAATAATAGTAATGTTCAAGGTGGCAGTAATAATACAAATGAGCCGATGCCAACATCATCACCAACACAAGCACCAGCAATACAAACACCAGCAATACAAACACCAGCAATACAAACACCAGCAACACAAGCATCAGCAACAGCAACACAAACAACACCAACGCAAACAACATCAGCACAAACACCAGCAACACAGACAACACCAACACAGACAACACCAACGCAAACATCACCGATTCAAACACCTACGCTGACACCTACTGTATCACCAACACAAACAACAGGTAAGATAGTAGTTAACTGTGATGAATGGGCAATAAATGATACAGGGTATGTTTATGGTGATGGAAGTAAATTCGCGGAAAATATTATAAATTATTTTAGTAAGGAAGATAACGAGAAATATCTTATATATTCATCCGATAAGGCCTATGAGAATTCCTTCATAAATCAGGTTAAAGCAATGGGGCATACTATAGAGAAAAGAACAGATATAATTCTTACTCTTGATGTGTTAAAAACATATAATGCCGTGTTCCTTGCCGCACCTGAGATCCCTGATAATGATATTCTTATACAGTATGTTCTTGAAGGGGGTAATGTATATTTAAGTGGTGCAACAGGAAATAGTAACGAATATAAAGGTTGGAATACTTTCTTAAACAGATTCGGCTTGAATTATCAGGAGTACTATAATGGAGTTATAGGTGTTCTGGATGTAAGTGGAACCCATGAGCTTTTTGATGGATTGGAAAAACTCTATTTTAACAATGGACAGACTATAGAGAAACTCATGAGTCCTTCAGATACCGCAGCAAAAATAATATTTTCACATAATGGTATGGGATTCTTGGCGGTTTATGATGAGAACAATAGATATTCTCCAAAGTTTGTAAGTACACCTGATAATGAAGTAGTATTAAACAGAGCACAGGGTGTAAAAAAGGAAGTAGAATTGTCTAATAGTGAAGTGCTCCAGTTTTTTAGAACGTATGAGGATTACGATCCTATATGGGATGTAGATTCGACAAAAGCAAAACAGATTCAAAAAGCCGATGCATCAATGTTGTTATTAAACGATATCAAGGTTGAAAATAGTATAATAAACGGTAAGTTGAAAGTTGATTCATCAAATGATGATGATTTTATAGGTTTTATTTTCGGGTATAAGGATAAAGGACATTTTTATCTCTTTGATTGGAAACAGAAAAACGAATTATGGCGTAAATTTTATGCTGAACAGGGAATGAGTATAAAAGTTGTGAACACTAATAAACCTCTGCAATTTGGAGATTTATGGCATACTGCCGGAAATGACAGAGTAAAAACTATATATCAAAATAATATATCCTATGAAGATTTTGTAGAATATGATTTTACATTGAAGTTTAGCG
>DAOOVO010000047.1:0-31197 GCA_035370245.1 Pseudobacteroides sp. | reverse complement strand
TTTCAAAGATCGATATTACCTGTTTTTAACAGGAGTTATTGCAGTGGAATCATTAATGAATTTCTTTAAAATATCTGTTACATCAATATACTTATTTCCAGGCTGATGATAGTAATATTTTGAGTCCTTTGATATTACAAGTCCCTCTCTGTAAGCTATTCCGGGATACTTAGAGGATATAAAATACAAGAAATAATCTTTTCCATCAATTGAACCAACTAAATCTTCTACAATTGCTCCGCTGGTTGCGGCCTTAACAATACTGTCAATATCATCCTTATTATTTATTGTAGCTTTGGTTGAACGCTCATCGAGTGACATAATTTTTATTTCCGTTGTTTCAAAGTTATCTAATGTAAGATTAATGCTATCATTCTTACATACCCACTGCGTTAAGCCTGGTTCATCAGAAGGTTTAACCAATATCCAGTCATTAATGCTTTGACCTTTTATTTCATAAATATCATAACTTCCATTTGATGCAAATTGTGCATACCCTACTTTTTCACCTTCATCCGTAGCAATGAAGTTTTCCATTGCAGAATAGTTTTGACCATTCAATGAAATATCATTGCTTCCGGTTTCGCTAATTTGAAATTGTATTAAGTCCTTATCACTATTATCACACCCAGTAAAAAATGCTATTAGTAATATAGAGAGTATACCGAGATATAATAAATTTCTTATATTATTCTTTATATAACTTAATCTCATACTATTTCCCTCCTTTAATTCCTGCATTGCTCATCTTCCTTTAAATTTCACATTATCAAATCCATTAATTCATGTCCTATCTTCCATGTTGTGCTATCACTTTGGCATTGAAAAACACACTAAAAAACGCCTATCCTTTATGGATAAGCGTTTTCACTATAGTTGCGGAGGCCGGATTTGAACCGACGACCTTCGGGTTATGAGCCCGACGAGCTACCATACTGCTCCACCCCGCGATAAATAAGTCGCATCAAAAAGTGATGCTAATGCCGGAGACCGGAATCGAACCGGTACGGGAGGTAAGTCCCGCAGGATTTTAAGTCCTGTGCGTCTGCCAGTTCCGCCACTCCGGCGTATTTACATCACTTATCGGCGACTTTTACATTGTAATACAATAATTATTTTTTGTCAATATTTTTTTTGTGTTAAATTGTACTATTTTATTACATTCTCCACATACAAATATCCGGGCTTTAAACCCGGATATCAGTATATAATAAACTAATTTACTTTTATTCAAAATTCATTAAAACTGAGCAGATCTTCTGTATCCACCACTGCCCCTTTTAGATTCAAAATTTTTCTTTAAATCATGAAGCTTTTCATCACTATCCTTCATGAACTTTGCCAGTCGCTCTTCGAATGACAGGTTATCAGTGCTATTTCTGTTCCAGTCAATATCAACAGGCTTAACAGTTCTCTGATTAGTATTAGCTTCCTGAGCTTTTTTAATAGATAAACTAATTTTACCATTTTTGTCTACTGAAATAATTTTAACTTTTACAACTTGATTTTCTTTGAGATGTGATCTTATGTCTTTGACATATTCCTCAGCAACTTCAGAAATGTGCACCAGACCTGTTTTTCCTTCCGGCAGTTGAATAAAAGCTCCAAAATTAGTAATACCGGAGATTTTACCCTCAACTATCTTGCCAACTTCAACCAGCATAAAAAATATTATCCTCCTTGGAATATAAATAGGGTAATTTGATTATACATCAAAAAATGCAATTAGTCAATACCCTATTTGCGACACCTTGAAACACCCGCAAAACAACACTATCTATTTATATCAATATATACCCTCTCATTCTTCTTAACCATTCCAAGCTTCTCTCTTGCAACTTTCTCTATGTATTCGTCACTGTTAATATTTTTAATTTGCTTTTCCAACTCAGCCTTCTGTTTTTTCTCTAAAGATATCTTATTTTGCAGTTCTTCATGCAGTTCTTTCTTGGAATCTAAAAGACCTTTAAGGCTATAGCTTATATATCCGGAATATATAAGAATCAAAGAAATGACAATAAACCAGAATTTATTTTTTTTCTTCTTCTTCATAACCATAACTCCTCTTTTGTAAAAACTTATCTTAACCCTCTATTTACACCTTTATTTTATTATTCTATAGCCTGTTTGTAAATCCCTCTTTATTCTTATAATTTTATGCCTATATTTTTTTTCTTCTATTGCGGAAAGCCTTCTTTGATATTTTGCATTTTTCCATATTAATCCTTGCTATCCTTCTGGTATTTATAAATGCTCTTTTTACAATTTTATAGAAAAAGATACAGGGTATTGATACAAATCTAAATATAATCTTAAACGGATAAACAAATATATTCCACAGCGTTTTTAATGCTTTTTTTAAAAAATTGATTATTTTTAACAATATAAAAATAACAATTCTGCTAAGCAAAAGTATGTATAAAACGGCTCCTATTATAATTCCAAGAAAAATATATCCTCTTATTTCACCGTCATTTCCAATATATACTATGGCAAACATAATTGCTGCCGATATGCTCCAATATAAAAGGTCTTCGATATGTGTTATTATGTTGTTTGTCTTTATTATTCTCCTCTTGACCCTGAATATGTCATATGCAAAGGATATTAACATACCGCCAAGAATTGACCATAAAAAGATATTAACCTGATTGCTTATCGACATAAATAATCCCAGCCAAAATTTTATTTATTTGTTTTTTACACACTAAGATAAAGGAATTTATTTAAACATCTTTGCCCAAAAACCTCCTGATTTTCCACCCTCTCTGTCACTATATTCAAGCAGGCAAATGTCTCCTTCAATGTCAAGTTCAGAATTGTCGAGATTGAGCTTATTAATATGCAAATCCTCTCCTTTAATGGTCAGCACACCAAGCTCAGTATCAACGATAACGCACTCATCATTAAAGCTTTCAACATCTATAACACCTGATATACTGAGCTTTTCTCTGTTCTCGAGTATTAAATTTTGAACCTTTTGTTGTTTAATGTTCTTTTTCTCATCAATCATATTTTTTACTCTCCTTTTATCTGTTTTATAGATGTGTAAAAGATCGGTAACTCTTTCAATATATCTATTACTATGCATGCCAATGCATAAAAATACCTATATTCAACATAATTTTTCGGACAAAAAAAAGTGACTTTCAATCACTTTTTTTCAACATACATTCCTTTTGCATCATTTTTTTGAACTGTTTCAGATATGGATACTACTTCGACTTTAACATTGCTGTTACCAAATTGTATCTCAATAGTATCCCCCACCTTAACCTCGCTTGACGGCTTCGCTACTTTATCATTAATCTTTACTCTGCCCTGGTCGCAAGCTTCACTGGCTAATGTTCTTCTTTTTATAAGCCTTGACACCTTAAGATACTTGTCAATTCTCAACCTCTTCGCCCCTTTCCCGAACATCTAAAAAATGGGCTACCTGTCCAGGCTAGCCCACTTTTTAGATGTAAATACTATTTATTAACTTCATCTTTCAATGCTTTTCCTACCTTAAACACAGGAGCCTTAGTAGCAGGTATTGTTATTTCTTCCTTAGTCTGCGGGTTTCTTCCTTTTCTTTCAGCTCTTTCTCTTACTTCAAAAGAACCAAAACCTACCAACTGTACCTTGTCACCACTCTTAAGTGCTTCTTCAACGCTTTCAATAAAAGCATTAAGTGCTTTTTCAGCATCCTTCTTTGATAAATTACTTTTTTCAGCAATGCTAGTAATTAAATCTGATTTGTTCATTTTTTTCCTCCTTAAGTTTTGATTACTAAAAAACATAAACAATGCCTTTTATATATATAACCATCTTTGAAAAGTACAAGCTTAGCATGCTTATTTTATCAAAGCTGATAAGTTATGTAATAATCTTAACTACTTTTCAAAGATAATTGCTAAAATTATTTAGTCTCTTTGTTCTTTTGCCAGATCCCATAACTTATCCATTTCTTCCAAAGTCATTTCTTCAAGCTTTCGCCCGGCTTTTTTGCTTTGATTCTCAATAAATTCAAATCTTTTAATGAATTTATTTATCGTTCCGGTTAAGGCCAGCTCGGGTTGAACCTTTAAAAATCTGGCCACATTAACAACGGAAAACAACACATCACCAAGCTCATCTGTTATTCTTTCCACATTTTTACTCTGATATACATCTTTTAATTCACGAATTTCTTCATCAAGCTTTTTAATAGCATCCTCAATATTGTCCCAGTCAAATCCAACCTGTGCTGCCTTCTGCTGAATCTTATAGCTTCTCATGAGAGCAGGAAGATTGGATGGAACATCCTTTAAAACACTGGTTTGGTCTGCAAGCCCTTTTTCCTTCTTTTTAATGGATTCCCAGTTATTAACTACATCTTCGGCAGTATCTGCCTTATCATCCGCAAAAACATGAGTATGCCTTAGAATCATTTTCCTTGATACTGAAGTGATAACATCGCTGATATCAAAAGTTCCCTCTTCTTTACCAATCTGTGAATGGAATACAATTTGTAAAAGCAAATCACCCAATTCTTCCGCAATCTTATTCTTATCTTTTAAATCAATTGCTTCAAGAACTTCGTATGTTTCTTCAATAAGATATTTTTTTAAACTGTCGTGAGTTTGCTCTCTGTCCCATGGACAACCATTTTCGCTTCTTAAAAGCTCCATAATATCTAAAAGGTCTTTAAACTCGTATTTATCCTTGAGCATAATTTTTCTCCTGATAAATGCACTTAATCGATATCTAAACTATGTTAAGAAACGCCTTATAAATAACTTAATATTCTCAAGGTTAGTTTTCTTTCTGAAAAATAGTATAATTTATTAAATGTAAATATGCAACATAATTATATAAAAATCAATAGATAAATGCAGTTTTTATCATCTTCAATATAGTAAAAATAACAGGTATTCATAAAAATCCTGTTATTTTAGGTACTGCTATAAGGGATTTCAAAAAATATTTTTTACAGCTCTTCACCATAAAAATGTCCGAGGGAAATTTTGAAATCTCCTTAGTAAAAATATTACTTCCGCTTTTAAAAAATTTAATGTTTATATTACAGTAAAATTTATAGCGGAAGTTTTAATTTTGTTATTCCAAATTTTGGTGGTCGTTTTTAATATCATATATTTGTTATTATTTCTACTGTTCCATCTGCTTTCCTAAGAAGCCTGAAGCGGATTGTGCAAGCTTTGCTTCGACCTCTCCCATTCTTGTATTAGGATCCATAGATAATAAAATAACTGCTCCTATAGGATCTCCTTCAGATATTATAGGCGAGACAACCTGAGCCGTATATCTTCTGTCACCCGGCTCATCCGCCACAATATTGATTGCCTTCTCTTCAGGTGACTTAACGAGGAATACCGATTTTTCCTCAATAATCCTTTCAATATCAGAGCTTAACTGCTTTTCGAGAAAATCTTTTTTTGCAGCTCCAGATACTGCTATTATTGCATCTCTATCCGCTATGCAAGTAATGTGGCCGATTGTTTTATGAAGGGTCTCAGCATATTGAGCCGCAAATTCTCCCAATTCTCCTATTGGAGAATATTTTTTCAGGATTACTTCGCCTTCTTTATCAGTAAATATCTCAAGAGGATCCCCTTCTCTGATTCTCAATGTTCTTCTTATTTCCTTCGGTATCACAACTCTTCCAAGATCATCTATCCTTCTTACTATTCCAGTTGCCCTCAAAATTATTACCTCCTATTAATTAGATTTTCAGTACAATTTTATTATTGATAATTTATTGGAGTTTTATACATTTTCGGTTGATTTGTGAAAAGGTTTATACAAACAAGATAACCGACAGTTTTAAACTGTCGGTTATAATCTTATTTTTTAAAGTTTTTCTTAGAAATTTTTTAAAATTATTCTTTTTTTGTATTATATATCAAAATCAATACACTTTTATCTTATTAAATACACCTTTATTCACATCCATCTTGTACTGATCTTCCTTCATCCATCCTTCAAGCTTTTTATTTACCTCTTCAAGCTGATAAGATCTCTTCAAGCTATCCTTCAATTCATCAAAGTGGGGTCTTTTTATTATATAATAACCGAACGAAGTAGTTACAAGCCCAACGTCACCTTCTTTGGCACTAAACACCCAATCCAAATACTCCTGTGGCATATTTTCATCTTTGCTCACAGAAAATTCTCCTCCATTTTGCTTGGCACCTTGATCATCGGTATATTGGGTTACAAGGCTTCCGAAATCTGCTCCAGCCTTGGCTTTTTGATATACTTCTTTTGCAAGTTCGGTTTTCTCCTGAAGTTTGTCACTTGGAAGGGGATTTTTTGATGAGTCGATGGTCTCAAGAAAAACTTCCCATACAGTTACTTTTCCCTCTTTATTCATTGCCTCCGTATACTTTTGTTTCAATTCCGAATCGGTTATATTTATTTGATCCGCCTCATAACTTGCATATTTCCCGAAAGCAAGCATATAATTCTTATAAATATTCTCATAATCACTAAGGCTTATCCAATATTTCTTTTTAACATTCTTTTCTGCTAAATCCCTGTCACCATTACCTTCAGCTTGAATAATATTATTTATTGTCTCTTCAACTCTTTGAAGATCTCCGCTATCTAATATAACATTGGCCTCTGCGGCTTTTAA
Organism: Pseudobacteroides sp.; assembly: GCA_035370245.1. GTDB lineage: Bacteria > Bacillota > Clostridia > Acetivibrionales > DSM-2933 > Pseudobacteroides. Next base: position 24,578 of record DAOOVO010000047.1, on the reverse strand, counting down.
AAGCATAATCTTATATTTCTGTACTTCTTTCAATGCATCATTCTTCGCCGCAACCACTGTTGTATCACCATTGACTTTCTCTTCCCAAAATGCTTTCTTAACATCATCGGACTGATAATCTACACCAGCACTTGTTTCATAATCATTTGCAATTATCCTGAGAAAAAACTTGAACTCCGCAGTTGTTATTTTTTCACCGGCAATTGTTGCTATATAGCTGTTGGTTCGTTCGTAAATCTGATATACTATAGTTCCTCCAACAACTAAAGCAAGTACTAAAAGAACTGCAATAACAACCGTTTTGGTATTATTCTTCATTTTATAATTCTCCTCTGCCAAAGTTTACGGACATTTTTAAACATGCCTAATATCAATTATAATAGATTATTTCTCATACTGCAAACCTTTAATATATTGTTATACTTCGTTTTATTCAACATTCTCGTAAAAATATTAATGAGCCTTTATGGTCTGCAAAACATTTTTAATATTCTCCAGTATTTCTTCATCCTTGAGCCCTTTAATCAAAAGCGTTATGTAAGGCTTGCTGCTGGCATTAAACATAATTTTCCTTCTAAAATCATTCATAAGCTTATTTATCGCAGCAAGGTCCATATAGGATTCATTGATATACTGGAAAATAACCGTTTCGTTTTTCTGGGTGATTGAAGAAAAACCGCATTCTCTGGCAAGGAATTTTATATGTGCAATCTTTAATAGATTTTTTACATATTTGGGTATATTTCCGTATCTGTCTATAAGCTCATCTTCTATTTCAGCTATATCTTCCTCACTTGTAATTGATGCAATTTTTTTATACATGTCAATTTTCTGATTTTCTATTCCAATATAATCATTATCAATATATGCACTAATATTAATATCAATTGTTATCTCCTGATCATTAATGTCAGGACTTTCACCCTTCAGTTCCATCACAGCCTCATCTAAAAGCCTGCAGTACATGTCATAACCAACAGACTCCATTTGACCGCTTTGCTGTGCTCCTAAGAGGTTTCCTGCACCCCTTATTTCAAGGTCTCTCATAGCAATTTTAAAGCCTGAGCCAAGATCTGTGAACTCCCTTATGGCACGCAGCCTCTTTTCTGCAATTTCCGATAATACCTTGTCTTTCCTGTATGTAATATAAGCATATGCAAGCCTGTTTGACCTTCCAACCCTGCCTCTTAACTGATATAGCTGAGCAAGGCCCATTCTATCGGCATCTTCAATAATTATTGTATTGACGTTAGGCATGTCAAGGCCCGATTCGATTATTGTCGTGCAAACAAGTATATCGTAATTTCCATTTATAAAGTCATATATAATGTCCTCAAGCTCCTTTTCGTCCATCTGTCCATGTCCTACGGCTATTCTGGCATCCGGCACCAACACCTGCAATTCTGCAGCCTTTTTAAGGATTGAATCCACCCTGTTATACAGGTAAAATATCTGTCCCGATCTTGAAATCTCTCTTCTTATTGCATCCCTGATTATCTCTGCGTTATATTCCATTACAAACGTTTCCACCGGCTGTCTTTCTTCGGGAGGATCCTCAATTATGCTTATATCTCTTATCCCCACAAGTGACATGTTAAGAGTCCTTGGTATGGGTGTTGCAGTCAATGTCAGTACATCAATATTCGGAGCAATGTTCTTTATTTTCTCCTTATGGGCTACTCCGAACCGTTGCTCCTCATCTATCACAAGCAAACCTAAATTCTTAAAATGCAAATCCTTTTGTAAAAGTCTGTGGGTTCCCACAAGTACATCAATTGTTCCGTCTTTAACATTTTTCAATATCTTTTTCTGATCGGACTGTTTTCTGAATCGGCTTATAACATCAACAGTTACGGGAAAATCCTTCATTCGTTCAACAAAATTATTATAGTGCTGCTGTGCAAGAATTGTCGTAGGAACCAGATAAGCAACCTGTTTCCCGTCCATAACCGCCTTAAAAATAGCTCTTATGGCAACCTCCGTCTTCCCATAGCCCACATCGCCGCACAAAAGCCTATCCATAGGCTTTTCCATTTCCATATCCCGTTTTACTTCTTCAATACATTTTAATTGATCTTCAGTCTCTTCATAAGGAAAAGAATCCTCAAATTGTTTTTGCCATATGGTATCCTTAGAAAAGGCATGACCTTTGGAAGCTTGACGTTTTGCATACAATTTTACAAGCTCCCCTGCAATCTCCTTTAACGATTCCTTTACCCTGCTTTTTGTTTTAGCCCAATCGGTTCCGTTAAGCTTATTGAGCTTTGGCTGCTTTCCTTCAGATCCTATGTACTTTTGTATCAAATCAAGCTGATTGGTAGGAATATACAAAAAGTCTCCGTCATGATATCTTATTTTGAGATAGTCCCTTCTTACATTATCCACATTAAGCTGCTGAATGCCTACATACTGTCCGATACCGTGACTTTGGTGAACTACAAAATCACCTACATTAAGTTCGGTAAATATATTGATTTTGCTGCCCTTATTTTTGCCGGAAGCTTTTCTATGCTTTCTCTCCTTACCGAATACTTCCTTATCACTCACTACAACCAAACCTAATCCGGGGTATTCAAATCCGTTATTAAGGCTGCCGGGAGTTAAAATCACCTGCCCCGGTAATATTTCATCAGGGTAGGATTCCTTAAAGACTGCTTCAATGCCCTCATCCTCTAAAGAAACTTTAAGCCTTTCAGCCTTGACCCTGTTACCGGTCAATACCAATATCCTGTATTTACGTTGCTTCCAATTCTTTATATCATTTACAAGCAGATCCATATGATTTAAATAAGATCCTGTAGACTTAGACGCTATTTCGTATCTTTCAGCATTATAAGTATTGCTGCTGCCTGTTAAAAACGTATTCAAATAAACAATATTTCTTCTTACAAAAATCTTACCTATATCCTCATAATGAAATTTGGCATTAAAGCTTCCCGGAAGAAGCTTTCCTTTATCCATCAACATATTGCAGCTTTCCTGCCATTCAAAAATTATGTTCTCCACTCTATTTTTCAATTTACCGCTTTCGTCGGCAAACACCAGGCAATCCCCGTCATAATCCACAAGAGTCGAGGGCTCGTCAATTATATAGTCAATGTACCTGTCCATCCCCTCAAAATAATAGTTGTCCTGGAACTTGCCAATATCAGCAGTAATATTTTCACGGATTAATGCTTTGTACTCCTTGCCCGCCTTCTTCACGATCTCGTTCATGTCCGTCTCGATACTTTTTATGATTGCTTCTCTTTTATCCTCTGTATAAATTACCTCTCTTGCAGGGATTATTTTGATTTTCTTAAGCTGTTCAACAGACCGCTGAGAATCGGGATCAAACTTTCTTATAGAATCAATTTCATCGTCAAAAAGCTCGATGCGTACTGCCATATTGCAATCGATAGAGAAAATGTCGATTATTCCGCCTCTTACAGCAAACTGGCCTTTGTTCTCAACAACCGCAACCCTTTCATAGCCCATAGCAATAAGCTTCTTTTGCATCAACAAAAGATCTATTCTGTTTCCTACCTCAAACTCCAACATGCTTTGAGAAAACAAATCGGGCGAAATAAGCTTATGCATTAATGAATCTATCGAAACCACAATAAGCCTGTAATCCCCATCTTTTATCCTCTTTAGAATCTCAAGCCTTTTAAATTCATTATCCCTGCTTTTAGCCTCAACATCATGCAATGTAATTTCCTTAAGCGGAAATAATAAAACATCCTCTCCAAAGAACAAATAAAAATCCTCATATAGTTTCCTTGCCTCGAACTCGTCAAATGCAATATAAATCCCTCTTTTACCTGTGTGTTGGCATATGGAATATGCTATATGAGCCTTCTGGGAATTTGCCAATCCTGTTATAACTACTGACCGGCTATTGCTTATTGAATTAATTATTCCGCTAAATTCACTCAACTCTAAAAGTGGTTTAACTAAAAAATTCATGAATACTTATCCGCCTTCTTTATTTGTTATATTTATTCATGGCTGCATCAACGCCAGACTTCAACAAAGTGGAAACCGCTTCTACTGCATTTTTTATACTTTCATTGACGATATTTCTGTCATCGAGGGTGAATTTGCTTAATACATAATCAGCCAGATCCCACCCTTGGGGTGGCCTTCCTATACCGATCCTTACCCTTGGAAACTCATCCGATTGGATTTGATAAATAATGTTTCTCATGCCGTTATGAGTTCCTGAGCTTCCCTTAGGCCTTACCCGTATTTTACCCAGCTCCAGATCAATATCATCAAACATTATTATTATATTCTTCATAGGTATTTTATACCATTCGATTATTTCTCTTATGCTTTCTCCGCTTAAATTCATATATGTCTGGGGTTTTACCAATATAACCCTACAGCCTTCTATATTTCCCTCTCCAATCAATGCCTTAAACTTCACTTTTGTCACGCTTATATTATTTAAATGGGCCATAAGATCGATGGCATCAAAGCCAACATTATGTCTGGTATTATTATATTTATTTCCAGGATTGCCCAACCCTGCTATTATATATGTCGTATCCATTTTACACCTCAACTGATTGCTTTTTCTTACCATACATCAAAAAAACCGATAAAGGCATAGACCCTTTAACGGCGTTCATATCATTAACTCACAAACTCACACTTTTTAATGCAGCAATGTTAAAGAAATAGCTTCTCCAGTATATTACACATCCATTGATTTTGCTGCAATGGGTAAGGAGAAGTTATTCTTTAATCATTACCCGATATAAAAATTTATTGCTGTGTGAATAATGTACTTATGGAAATGTCTCCATAAATTCTTTCAATAGCCTGAGCAAAAATCTCTGCTACAGAAATCACCTTAATCTTGTCCAATCTTTTTTCAGGTGGAAGATAAATGGTGTTTAATGTAACCAGCTCTTTAATAGGAGATTTCTCAATTCTTTCGATAGCCGGTCCTGACAATACGGCGTGGGTACAGCAAGCATAAACTTCATTTGCACCCATATCCAGAAGTGCCTGTATACCGTTAACCATAGTCCCTGCAGTATCTATAAGGTCATCCACCAAAACAAGTGTCTTTCCTTTAACATCACCTATAACATTCATAATTTCGCATTCATTTGCTTTAGGTCTTCTCTTGTCAACTATAGCAATAGGTGCTTCTATTCTCTCTGCAAACTTTCTTGATCTTCCAACACTTCCAACGTCAGGAGAAACAACAACCACATCATCTCTTCCTGCAAATTTCTTCTTAAAATACTCAGCAAGCAGAGGTACCCCCAACAAATGGTCAACAGGAATATCGAAGAAACCCTGAAGCTGCGGTGCATGCAGATCCATGGTCAATACCCTGTCTGCTCCGGCAACTGTCATAAGGTTAGCTACCAGCTTTGCAGAAATGGGATCCCTTGCCTTAGCTTTTCTATCCTGTCTGGCATAACCGAAATACGGTATAACTGCAGTTATTCTACCCGCTGAAGCTCTTTTTAATGCATCTATCATAACAAGCAGCTCTACCAAATTGTCATTAACCGGATGGCTTGTGGACTGTATAATAAATACGTCCGATCCTCTAACGACCTCATCAATATTAATAGCAGTTTCACCATCACTAAACTTTCCTACATGAGCTGCACCCAATGGTAATCCTATCTTCTCTGCTATTTCTTTAGCAAGCTCATAATTGGAATTCCCACTGAATATTTTAATATCCTTTCCATGCAGATTCATTACTTTTCCCCTTTCAAAAACACATAAATTAGCAAAAAATTTAAATTAATAAAAATCTATATAAAGCACTTTATAAATAAAGTGTCTACTTTTCTATATTCATTACATAATTTTTAGCACCGATACTTATTAATTACCGGTACTTTCTTATTTTGTCATATTCAATCAATCTCTTGAACTATCGAGCACTTCCAGGCTTTAAATACTCAAATGGGCCAATATGAACATTGTCCCCAACAGTGCTTTCAATTACCACAGAATTGTCAATTTCCGCACCGTTGCCTATGGATGAACGGACAATCCTGCTGTTAGGTCCTATTATGCAGCTCTCTCCGATTTCACTGCCAGCCTCAATATATGTTCCCGGATAAATAATAGTATCCATTCCTATTTTTACGCCATCATCTATGTAAACAGACCCCGGGTCGATGAGTGTAACACCCGATCTCATATGCATTTCCAAAATCCTGCTTCTTATTACTTCTCCAGCCTTAGCAAGCTGTACCCTATCATTTATTCCCAATATTTCGTAAGGATCGGATATTTTTACAGCACCAACCTTACCGCCTTTTTTTAGAATTATCTCAAGGGTATCGGTCAAATAGTACTCTCCCTGAGCATTGTTATTGTTTAATTCCTTAAGGCTATTTAAAAGTTCCCCGATTTTAAAACAATAAATACCGGAATTTATCTCTTTTATACTCTTTTCTTCACTGCTTGCATCTTTATGCTCAACTATTTTTAATACATTTCCGCTTTTGTCTCGAACTATTCTGCCATATCCCGTAGGATCTTCAAAGTCCGCTGTTATTACGGTGGCACTATATTTGTTCTCTATATGATACTGAATGGCTTTATCAATTGTTGTGCCTGTAATCAGAGGTGTATCTCCACAAAGTATAATTACATGCCCTTCTTTTCCCTCCAGGTATTCCTGTGCTTGCATAACGGCATGCCCAGTACCAAGCTGCTTTTCCTGAACTGCATAAGAAACCCTGTCTTTTAAGCATTCTCTGACTTGGTCCTGTCTATGTCCTACTACAATAACACTTTCATTTATTCCACAGCTGCTTGCTGCATCAACGACCCATTCTACAAGAGCTTTTCCGCATATCTTATGTACTACCTTGGAATTTTTAGATTTCATCCTTTTGCCTTCGCCTGCAGCCAATACAACTGCCATTTTATAATACATTAATAAAAACCTCCATCACAGCAATAAATATTACAATATATGATATAAACAAAAAATATCAGCCATTTAATTATAGCAATTAATTATATTTTCTCACTTTTCTATATTTTTTTCAACGGTAATTATGATAATTAAAAATCAATATTATTGTACCGCCAAAATTTCCCACACAAACAAAAAGACACTTTTGAAAGTGTCTTTTATGTTTTACTCAGCTACTGTTGTGGTTTCATATTTTTCCAGAATGGCCGTTTGAATTTTTTCCCTTGTTGCCGCATTTACTGGATGTGCAATATCTCTAAATTCACCGTCCGGAGTCTTCCTGCTTGGCATTGCTATAAACATACCGTTCTGACTTTCAATGATTTTTATATCATGTACAACAAACTCATTATCAAAGGTAACCGATACTACCGCTTTCATCTTGCCTTCAGCATCAATTTTCCTTATGCGAACATCTGTAATCTCCATTTATGCTTACCACCTTCCGTTAATATTATGGAATTAAATTGTTACACCCGCTTAATAGCTTACTATTTTATATTCGATATAAATTTATTTTTTCCTTCTTGTTTTTAATAAATTCCTGCACCTTTTTAAATATTTTTGACCAATCTTTCGTTATTTTGCTCAGCAAAATGAAGATTGATACAGAAAAAATGATATAAAATTGGCAAAATGCAAAATTTACCTGCTGGACCTTATATTAATAATACCCTTTTCCTCATCAACCGTATCAAGGGTCAATATTGAATAATAATCATCAACCAGCTTTCTCTCAGGCTCCGCAGTCTTTATAAGCACACCTATGCCCGAGACTTCACATTCAAACTCCTTTGCCAGCTCCATGATACCTTTGGCAGTACCTCCGCCCTTCATAAAATCATCGATAAACAATAGCTTTGAGTTTCGCTTTAATGCCTTTAACGACAGGACCATAGTCTGCAGCTTCTTCTTAGAACCCGATACATAATTTATATTCACTGAAGCACCATCTGTAGCTTCATTATAATGCCTTACGATAATCAAAGGTACATTCAAAAACCTGGCAGTGGCATACGCTAACGGTATTCCCTTTGTTTCAACAGTTATTACATAATCAACATCTTTCTTATAAAATTGTCTGGTAAAAATACGTCCAATGCTTTCTATCTTCACGGGATTATATATTATATCAAGCATATAAACAAATCCGCCCGGAAGAATCCTTTCTTTTTGAGAAAGCTCTTCACAAAGATTTTGGGTAATTAAATCCGCTTTTTCACTGCTTATTGAAGGAATATATTTTATACCTCCAGAAGCACCGGGTATAGATACTATGGTACCCAAATCAAACTTATCCAATATATCCTGGACTATATCAATATCTTCGCTAATAGTAGACTTTGCCGACCCAATAATATCCGTAAAGTTCCCAAGTGTAAATATCTTTCCCGGCGAATCCGTCAATATCTTCATCAATATCCCAATGCGTTCGTTTCTTTGAACTTTATCCATTTTCCCCCTCATTTTACAAAACATTTTCTTTCAACAATATTAGTTTTTATTATATAATATTATAGCGAATATTTTAATACTTTTTTAAATAATTATTCGGATTTTAATGAAATATAAATTATTGAATTATAAAATATTTTTGCAATTTATACATAAAATAATAAAATTATTATATTTTGCATATAATAACTCATAATTAGAATAGTATTAATTTTCAAAATTAGTAATTTCAAACTATATTAAATACCAAGAGTAATAGCGTATTTAATATATGTATTTTTATTGTTTTAAAATGTCCTAATTATTGATTTCAAAGGAGTGTTAGCATTGACAGAAAAAAATTCACTTGACCCGGAGCTTGTAAAAAAGATACATTTCGTAGGTATTGGCGGTATTAGCATGAGCGGATTGGCAGAAATTCTTCTAAACCGGGGATATGAAGTATCAGGATCGGATATAAAAGCATCGAGCATAAGCGACAGACTTATAAGTAAAGGAGTAAAATTTTATCTCGGCCACAGCGGTGATAATATAGAAAACCCTGATCTCGTAGTATATACTGCAGCAGTAAAAAAAGATAACCCCGAGCTTGTAAAAGCACAGGAGCTTGGAATAAAAACAATCGAGAGATCTGTTCTGTTAGGTCAAATTATGAAGCAGTACCCCTATAGCATAAACGTTTCAGGAACCCACGGAAAGACAACAACGACATCCATGATAACCATGATTATGTTAGAAGCAGACCTTGATCCAACCGTACATATTGGAGGTCATCTCAATGCAATTGGCGGAAATACGAAAATTGGCGGAAACAAGTATTTTATTGCAGAGGCATGTGAATATGTAGAAAGCTTTTTGAAATTTTACCCCTTTATGGGTGTAATATTGAATATTGAGGCAGATCACCTCGATTACTTCAAAGGAATTGACCATATTAAAGAATCATTTACAAAGTTTGCCCGTTTGATTCCTAAGGAAGGATATCTCATTGCATGTGTAGACGACAACAATACCAGAGATATTCTAGATAAGATAGACTGCAATATTGTAACGTTCGGAATCAATTCAAAGGATGCTATGTGGCAGGCTAAAGATATTCATTTCAATAATGAGGGTCTTGGCTCATATACACTTTATTGTTCCAATAAAGAGATTGCTAAAATTGACCTTGGTGTAACAGGAATGCATAATATAGGCAATTCTCTTGCCGCAGCAGCTGCCTGTTATACTGCCGGCTGCAGTATTGAGTCAATAATAAGAGGTCTTAAAAATTTTACCGGAACACATAGAAGATTTGAATTAAAAGGTCTTTCAAACGATATAAAGGTAATAGACGATTATGCACACCATCCATCGGAAATAGTTGCTACGTTAAATGCTGCAAAAAATGTTCCTCACAATAAGCTATGGTGCGTTTTTCAACCCCATACTTACACCAGAACAAAAGCTTTATTAAACGATTTTTCAAAATCCTTCAATGATGCCGACTATGTTATAGTTTCGGATATCTATGCTGCTCGAGAGCCCGATAATGGCGAGATAAACTCTTTAATGCTCAGCGATAAAATAAACGAGGTTTCCCCAAAGGCAAAATATATAAAGGGTTTTGAAGATATTGCAAACTACCTTCATGAAAAGGCATCTCCCGGAGATATTATAATTACAATGGGTGCAGGAGATATCTATAGAGTTGGCGAAATTTTCCTAACTGGTGGCTGAACTAACAAATTAGTATGATATAAAGGGGCATTGCATCACGATTTTAATCGATAATGCAATGCCCCTTTCGGTTAAATATATCCTGAATCCTTAATTCTCCGAGCAACAAATACAACCTACTTGTTCACCTTATCGGGATCGACCAACGCAAACTTAATCTCGCCCTGAGCTGCAACATCTCCCTCTACCGTTGCAAGAACCTTTGCTTTTCCCATTCCAAGCTTTAATGACGATAACTCAACCTCAAGCTTTAGTGTATCACCGGGAACAACAGGTCTTCTGAACTTTATTGACTCAATACCTGTAAACATACCGAGTTTACCTTTATTTTGCTCAACTAAAAGGCCGGCTACACAAGCAGTTTGAGCAAGAGCTTCAACTATTAGCACACCCGGCATTATAGGGTTCCCTGGAAAATGTCCCTGAAAGAAGGGTTCATTAACAGTAACATTTTTAATTCCTACAGCTCTTTTTCCGGGTTCAACTTCCACTATTCTGTCAACCAGTAAAAAAGGATATCTGTGCGGAATTATATTTTGAATATCAATACTCGAAAGCATTTTAGCACCTCTTTTATAATAAATTACCAATTATTCCTTGACATTATATCACAATGCTTCCGAGTGTAAAAGCCTTTTGAAATTTATTGTAAGAAATTATAAATACAAATTATAACTTTAAGTTTTAGGCTTTAGAAGTTTGTATAATGCATCACCAAGGCCTATACCCCCGCCTTTTACAGCTGCATCTACAATCTTTTCATCCAACATTGATTCATAAACTTTTCGGCTGAAGTCCTCCTGAAAAAGCCCGGATTTCTTAACTGTTGCCCGCATTTCTTTATACATCATCTCTAAAAGTACGCCTTCAAAATCCATGCAAACTTTCTTTAATTCTTTATCATCCTTATTTTCCAATATATCGTTCAATTTCTTTTCAAAGCTTCCATCAATAATACTGTCTTTATTTACTTCTTTATTTGATGGATTAATGTTGTAATTTGTAAGATCACTTACATTCCCTATATTCTTAATATCCATATATTTCACCTAATGCTCCTTTAATTATTTCAACGCCTCTTATTATCTCTTAATCTCATAATCTTTTATTTCTTACCTCTCACTTCTTATTTCTTTAGATTATTTGCAAGTCCAAGCATATCATCTGCGGACTGAATCGCTTTAGAGTTTATTTCATATGCTCTTTGAGCAACAATGAGCTTTACCATTTCTTCAACAACCTGAACATTTGATGATTCAAGGTACCCCTGTTGAATTGTACTTCTATCAATGGACTCATCATTCAAATACGGTTGACCGGAAGCCGATGTCTGCTTGAACAGGTTGCTTCCTATAGCTTCTAAGCCTTGTTTGTTGGGGAACTTAACCAATCCAATCTTCTGTCCCAATGACACTGTAACTCCGTTTTCATCAATATAACTTAAATCTCCGCTTGATGTAACACTGAGCTTATCCACATCAACATCCAAATAAATGGGATTGCCCGAATCATCCAATACTCTATGCCCATCGGAAGTAGTCAGCATATTTCCTTCATCAGTTACACTCAATTTGAAGCTCCCATTCCTTGTATATACTGTTTCGCCTGAATCTGACATAATTGTAAAAAATGCATCTCCGTTAATTGCAAAATCCAATGTGTTATCAGTCTTTTCAAGGCTGCCTGTAGTAAATATCTTTACTGTCGCAACTGGAGCTGTCCCATGTCCAACCTGAAGGTTTACTGGTCTTCCAGCACCCTCAAGAATATAAGCTCTGTTTATTGTTTCATACAACAGATCCTTAAATTCTGTCCTCTCCTTTTTATAACCCGTAGTATTTACGTTGGCTAGATTATTGGAAATTACATCCACATTAAACTGTTGTGCCTGCATTCCGCCGCCGGCTGTCCACAATGCTCTCATCATAAATTATTCCTCCTCTATCTTACACTTCCGACTTGATTGACTGCTTTTTCCAAAGTACTGTCCTGAGCTTGAACTAACCGCTGATTTGCTTCATATGATCTCATAACTGTAATCATATCTACCATTTCTTTTACAACATTTATGTTTGAGCCCTCTAAATAGCCCTGGGATATTGCCCCTGTAAAAGGTCGTTCCTCAGAAGTCGGATCTCTCTGAACCAGATTATTGCCTGCTTTTTGCAAGGACCTTGTATCTGTAAATTCAGTTATCCTAAACTTATCAACAACTACACCATCCTGAACAATTGTACCGTCACTTTGCACGGTAAAGTTATCACCATCTAAAGTAATCGGTCCATTTTGCCCCATTACATAAAAACCATCCTTTGTAACAAGCTGGTTTAATGAATTGATAACAAAAGCACCGTCCCTGCTGTAGTATTCCTGAATATTCCCATTTTCGTCAGGTCTTCCGATTGTAAAAAAAGCAGAATTGGAATTTTGAATGGCAAAATCCAAATTATTTCCTGTACTCTGGATCTTACCCTGTGAATAGTTTGTAAAAATTTCGCTGACATCACTTCCAAGCCTCATATTTCCTATCCTCCCTGAAGGATTGGAACGGCTTTGTGTATCATTAATTCTTCTTGTCAGCTTTTCAGGAAATGTTTCTAAAACTGCAATATCCTCTTTGTAGCCATTGGTATCTGCATTAGCTAGATTGTTGGATATAACATCCATTTTTTTACTATTTGCCATAAGACTCCAACCGGAGGTATAAAGTCCTCGAATCATATGTATTCTCCTTAACCTTGTATTTAAAGCCATTAATAACATTTTAGGTGAATGTCCATATTTATTATCGGTCAAATCGATAATAAGCTTAATAAGGAATGTTTTTTTATATAAAGAAAATTGTGGAGTGTTTATAACATTAATTATTCACTTGAACATTAACATTTTTGGATATAGAATATAGAGTAATAACGTATTTAATGCAGTTACCAATCAAATCAATTCCAAATTTAATATTTAGTATAAGGAAGGTATATATGATGAATTTGATATTTGTTATTGCAGTCGTATTGATTTTAGGACTATACAGCGGTATTAACTACTATATAGGTCTTAAAGGATTTCAGCTTATCAACAGTATCTTCCCGCTCATTACTCCAAAGGTTTTCTGGCCATTTTTCTTACTTATAGCTTTCTCTTACATAATATCAAGGTTTGTCTCCAATATTTTACCCGAACCCATATCCTATATTTTCAACCTGGTTGGAGCATACTGGATAGCTGCAATGGTTTATTTCATAATTTTCATACTGGCCATTAAATTTGTTTTACTTTTTGACAAATGGCTTTCATTCATACCGTCCCATTTAAAAACCAGCCAGATGTCCAACTATGTAATTCTATCTGTCTCAGCACTGGTGTTAATAATTCTTATCATCGGAACCTGGCAGGCTAGAAACCCTGTAACAGTCAAGTATGAATTAACCATCAATAAGGATGGCGGTAAAATAAAAAAACTTCATGCAGTATTGATATCTGATGTCCACCTTGGCACGCTGGTGAGAAAAAACCAACTTGATAAGATGGTTCGTCTCATAAATGAAAAAAATCCTGAAATTGTTTTTATTGCAGGGGATTTAATAGATGATGACATAAAGCCTTTTTTAAATCAAAACATGCTTGAGAGCTTAAAACAAATAAAATCAAAATACGGAGTATATTATTGTCTCGGAAACCATGAGTATTATGGAGGAAGCAGTGAAGAAATCGCAGAAGTTTTCAGGGATTCGGGAATTAAATTACTTAAGGACGATTTTGCCAGCATTGAAGACTCCATATATATCATAGGCAGAGAGGATATGGGCTCAAATTCCCACCTCAAAACGCCTCGTAAAGATCTTTCCAGCCTCATTGCAGGCCTGGACAAATCTAAACCCCTGATTCTTTTGGAGCACCAACCTTCAAATTTAAAGGAACCTATTGGTGAAGGTATAGATTTGCAGCTTTCGGGCCATACACACAGAGGTCAGTTTTTCCCATTGAATTTTATTACAAATGCTATTTTTGAAAATGATTGGGGTTATCTCAAAAAAAATGATTTCCATCTTATTGTTTCATCCGGTTTGGGTACATGGGGGCCTCCCATAAGATTTCTAAATAGAACCGAGATTGTAGAAATTAATATTAATTTCAAGAATCAATAAATTATGTAAACAATCCTCTAAAAAAAAATTTTTTTCTGCCGATAAAAGAAGTACAATAATTGCTAATAGGAGACCAATATGAATAAAGGCAGAAAAAAAGTAAATGAAGAAAACAGCATTAAAGGTTTTAGATCCAGATTACACAGACATGTAATGAATCACAGCCGTTTATGGATAGTACTTATTTATAATGTTTTATGCTTTTTATCAGTAATTATTATGACCCGATTATTGCCGGTTGTGCTAAATTATCCTCCAGGGTATGCTGACGCCGGCAAGTCCATAGGCTCTTCCATCGTCTTGAGACAATTTCTTTCTTCAATACTTGGCTCTGTTCTTATAAGTATTATCCTTTTGGCAGTATTAAGGGATTTGCACAACTGGAAAGACGCTGTAAATAATAAAGATCATAAAAAAATAGAACAAATACGTCTTAAATGCTTAAGTGCACCTTATAGAATATATACCATCCAAATTTTTGTTGCAACAATGACTGTAGTTACAATGGTATCATTATTTAGATTAACCAATAGAAGTACTATTTATGTCAGAATACCGTTTCTGGTCTTTTCTATTATGTCTTTGTTTTCTGTATTTTCATATATATTGTCAAATTGGATATTCAAACAGGTACTTATAGAAACATATGACGGCCATGGACTTCAAGGCATAAGGTTTGGTGTAAAGAGAAAAATATTCATTCAAATAGTTCCAATTTTTATTTCAACCGTATTGTTTACATCAATGATAGGTTACTCCAGACTTATAGAAGAAAAAGGCAATATTTATTCTCAATTATTCATGAACAAACTGGAACATTCCTTAAACGATATCGACAGCAATACAAGCTATGATACCATCAAACAGAAACTTTTCGATATAGAATACAGTGAAAATAATTTCTCCACCTTCCTCATTACTGATGACAACAAAGTATTTACATCCAACAATGAAGATTTGGACAATGTTAATATGCACTATATAAACAAGTCCAAAACAGAAATGCAGGGAAGGTTTTACGGCATAACAACTGAAACCCAGGGTGTATTTAAAAAAATCCCCACAAATAACGGTACTATTATTGCAGGCATAAAATATAATGTGGCTTCACCCAAAACGGTTAACTATTTCATTGGCTGCTTTTTGGCATTATTGCTGCTATGCATAATTGTTATTTACTATTTCTCAAGATCTATTACAAGTGATATTTCACTTGTTGCAGAAAATCTATCCAAGATAGCCGAGGGCAACAAGGTAGACCTTGACAAAAAAATACCAATTGCCTCAAATGACGAAATGGGTGAGCTCATTATTGCGTTTAATAAAATACAGGAACTTACAAAAGATAACATAAAATCCATCAATGAACAGCAGGAAATAATACTTGAGAAAGAAAGGCTGGCATCTCTCGGTCAAATGATTGGTGGAATAGCACATAACCTTAATTCCCCGATTATGTCCATAGCATGCCTTATTGACACTTTGAAAAGCCTTGCAAATGAGTATAAGGATTCCATTGGAGACACTGATGTAACAGATGAAGATCATATTGAGATAGCTAATGAAATAATTGATTGCATAAATAAAATATCTCCTCAATGCTCGTATATGTCCAATATAATAAGCAATGTAAAGCTTCAGGCAGTTAAGCTGAACGAGTCAACAACAGAAAACTTCACAATTGACGAACTCATAAAAACACTTAATTTAAAAATAAATCACAATATGCCTGATAAATCTCTGGTCATACCGCTTATTCAGGTAGATAGAAGCCTTCAAATACAGGGAGATATAAACAGCCTTGTTCAAGTATTAGCCAACATCATTCAGAATGCATGCGAATCCTATCAGGATGATTACGGCTCGGTAGATTTCATTGTTCAAAAGGAAGGCAAAAATATAAAATTTATCGTAAAGGACAATGGAAGAGGAATACCTGTTGAGGTAAAGAGCAGGCTTTTCAGGGAAATGGTTACTACCAAGGGTAAAAACGGTACCGGCATAGGTCTTTATATGTCATATTCGACAATTAAGGGAAGGTTTGGCGGAGATATCTGGTTTGAAAGCAATGGTGATAACGGAACTACATTTTATATCACAGTGCCCTATGTATCGGATTAAGAAATAATATTAGGACAATTCTTAATTGGAAAGCCTTTTAGCCAGCAAAGTGTTCCTTTGCTGGATTTTATTATTTGAAACTGCTATACCTATTGCTTTTTTTGATCCAACCAACACAAAAACCTTCTTTGCACGGGTCACACATGTATATAACAGGTTTCTTTGAAGCATCATATAATGCTGCATTGTAAAGGGTGCAACCACAACCCTGTACTCACTTCCCTGGCTCTTATGAACTGTTGTGGCATACGCAAGAACCACCTCATCAAGCTCCGTAACGTCATATTCCACGTCAACACCGTCAAAATTAATCAGCAAGACCTTGTCTTCCAGGTCAATTTTCGTTATTGTTCCCATATCTCCATTAAACACATTTTTGTCATAATTGTTTTTTATCTGCATAACCTTATCATTTAAGCGAAATGTTGTACCGCCATGCTTAATGGAAATGTTCGAGGGATTTAATGCCTGCTGCAAAACAACATTTAAGTTGTGTGCTCCGGCTTCTCCCCTTTGCATGGGACATAGAACCTGTATATCGTTCACAGGATCAATCTTATAATACTGAGGAAGTCTTTTTGTGCAGAGGTTTTTAATAGTCTCGGTAATCTTTAAAGGCTCATCCTCTTCAACAAAGAAAAAGTCGCTATTCTTTCCCGTTCTTAAATTGGGCATTTCACCCTTGTTAATACGGTGGGCGTTTGTTATTATGGCACTTCCCTGTGCCTGCCTGAATATTCTTGTAAGGCATACCACATTTACAGTGCCCGAATCGATAATATCTCTCAGTACATTTCCCGCTCCAACCGACGGCAGTTGGTTTACATCACCTACCAGTATGACTACCGTTTCATCCTTTACAGCTTTCAAAAGATTGTACATCAATATTATGTCTACCATCGAAGACTCATCTATAATGAGCACATCGCATTCCAAAGGATTATCGGCATTCTTTTTATAGCCCTCGGGAGGCTTATACTCCAGCAGTCTATGGATAGTCTTAGCCTCCATTCCGGTAGCTTCGGACAGCCTTTTGGAGGCTCTTCCTGTTGGAGCCGCCAATAAGCATAAAGCTCCCAATCTTTGAAAAACCTTAATTATTGCCAATGTTGTAGTTGTTTTCCCCGTACCGGGTCCGCCCGTCAGCACCATGAACTTGGAGTTGACAGCTTCCTTTATGGCATCTATCTGAACCTCGTCATATGTAATACCGTATTCCGATTGTATCTCATCTATAACCCTTTCTATATTACTGCTTGGAAGACTACTTTTAGACGCCGTAATATCCCTTATTCTCCTTGCAACTCCAACCTCACTGTGATAAAAGGGAGGCAGGTAAATAGCATCTTCTTCATCGCTTATAACCGTTTTATCCATCAACATGGCAGATATTGTATTACCGATCAGTCCTTCATCCACCTCTAAAATTTCCGAAGCCTTAAGTATGATCTGCTCCTTTGTGGCAAAGCAATGACCGTCATTTGCCAACTCGTTTAAAGTATATATTATACCTGACCGGCACCTCTCATAGGAATCCTTGCCGATTCCCATATTCTGTGCAATTTTATCCGCTGTCTTAAATCCAATCCCCCATATATCATCTGCAAGCCTGTATGGATTGGATTTGACCACATTAATGCTTTCATTGCCATATGTTTTATATATTTTAACCGCATAAGCCGTTGACACTCCATTGCTTTGTAAAAAGAGCATTACGTTTTTTATTTCCTTTTGCTCTTTCCAGGCCTTTTTAATGGTTTCAACCCTTTTTTGCCCGATTCCTTCAACATTTATAAGATAATCCGGTGTCTCTTCTATTACTTTAAGGGTTTCCTCCTTGAAATAATTGATAATTCTTCTGGCATAAACAGGCCCTATACCCTTTATAAGGCCGCTTCCCAAATACTTCTCTATACCCGCTAAAGTTGCAGGAACCGATTCTCTGTAGTCAACTGCACTGAACTGTTTACCGTATTTGCTGTCATATTTCCACTCGCCCTTTACCCTTAAAACAGCTCCCACATTCACCGCTGCCAGATTTCCCACTACAGTTATAAGTTCCGGATATCCCTTTGATTTAATTTTAATCACACAAAAACCGTTTTCCTCATTAGAAAATGTAATTCTTTCAACAACTCCGCTAATATATTCCATATCTTTATCCTTTTATGCAGTCTGGCTCATTTTAACATTTTTATCTTATACCAGCCGGAATTCCAACCCTTATAATCAGCATATTCGCTTAAAGCATCACTTATCTTTGCGATAGCCTTACAAGCACCGTCAGATCCGGTATCGGGCAATAGTATGACTGCCCTTCCCGAACTTACCGGAATGAATTTATCCGAGCTTCTCAATATACCTGTAATTAAAGAAATAATCTCATCCATACTTTTATTTATATATGCATCATCAGCAAAGCTCACAGAAATAATTGAAAATAGCCTTGATTTATTGTTCTTTTGATGCTCATTATCAATATACTCTCTTAAATACCTGTCCAAGTCAGCATTGTCACTAAATAATGATTCATATTGGACTTTCTCGCTTTCTATGGTGGTTAAAAGCTTTTTTGTCTCCTGCTTTAAATCCTCATAGCCTAATATAACCTCGTACTTATCCCGGTTTAAATGTACCAGTCTATTTATATTTACAATATTGATACGGTCTTTTAAAATATCTTTTTCATGTATTATAACAGAAAATTCAAATACTTTACAAATTTCCTGTCCGAAAACAATCTTTTTATCATAATAACAGCTGTACTGTACTTGAACTTCTACAATCTCAAAGTATTGAGAGACTACGTTCTGCCAATTAACAAAGTCCGAAAGGGTTATTCTTTTTTTATCATAAAAGCTTATTCTATCGTAGGCATCATAAAAATTGCCTATAGAAAGACATGCAAAATAGCCCTTTAATGTCTTTAGAGCCTTTAAAATTTCTCTTCTCTGTTCCTTAGGATAGTTCATAAGATAGGATATAGAGCTTTTTTCAGTTTGATGTGTCTTTATATAACGGTCATACTGCTTTCTTTTATTAGTATCCGATAAAATACTATATGCGTAATTGATTTGCATCATTTTTTCTTCAGAACCCTTATCTTTGTTTAAATCAGGGTGATACTTTTTCGAAAGTCTTCTGTATGCACCGGCTATTACCTCAGGCTCCGCGTTGTCTTGAACTTGAAGAAGCCTGTATAAATCAAGGTTTTTATACATAAGAAACCATCCTTGTTTTTGATAATGTTTTCTTATACATTTCCATAAAAAATTCTATTGAATTCTTTTTCCATCCCTGATATATGCACTTCCTGTAATTAATTTTGCCTTTTTTTTCAATTCTGCTGCTATTTCTGCAACCTGCACATGGCTTGTAAGATTCCGATTCTCATTTGAAACGGCAGCAAGAGATATTGACATTATAGGATACTCTCTCATCTGTCCATGCCTGTTTGCCGTTGAAATAAACCCCTGATTCCTGTCTTCCATATTGTAAAGTTCAACAATTTTTTTATCAAACCTTTTTATTATACTTTCACATATTAAATCTGCATATTGTGGAGAAATAATCAGTATAAAGTCATCACCGCCAACATGTCCGACAAAATCCGTCGGAGTTCCAAAAGCATGTATACAATCTAGAATTATATCGGCGGTCAGTTTTATGGCCCTATCACCACTGGCAAAACCATAAACGTCATTATATGCTTTAAAATTGTCAAGATCTGCATAAACCACAATAAATGAATCTTTACTGAATATTCTTCTGGTTATTTCAGACTGAATTTCAAGATTGCCTCTAAGGCCTGTGAGAGGGTTGGCCCATCTGTTTCTGTCTATCCTTATAAGCGTATTTCTTACTCTTGCAACAAGCTCCCTTGGGTTAAAAGGTTTCTTTATATAATCATCCGCTCCAAGTTCAAGTCCCTGCAATTTCTGCTCTTCATCATCCTCAGCGGTGAGTATTATTATAGGCATTAAGTTATTGCTTTCATCCGCTCTTAGAATCTTGCAGACCTCCAAACCATCCATGCCGCACATAATAATGTCTAGAAGCACCAGATCGGGTTTTTCTCTTCTCACCATCTCAATGCCTTCTTCACCACTGTTTGCCGATATAACATCGTAGCCGGCAGGCACTAAAATATCGGTTATTATTCTTACTATTAACTCGGTATCATCCACAATAAGAATCTTCTTTTTAAACATATAGTCTCCTTATTTAACCAAATCACTTATATTAATTAAACTTACCGAAATGCCTTTTTGACCCACCATTTAATTTAATAGTACCCGGCTCGGCTTTAATAAAGCCAGGCAATAATGAAACATTGAAACAAAATTACAATTGATCTGCTAAACTTTAAGACTATAAACCAGAAATCTATTGAAACAAATTATAATAATTGAAAAATATGTTCTATTATATTATATATTATTGAATCGTATGATAAAAGAACTTTTTTTAACATTTTTTAAAAAACCGTACAGGTAAATTTATTTATGGAGATAAAAATAAATAAAAAATTTTTACTCTTATCTATTATGATATTTTTGATTTTATGGTATATTAATATAAAGGAGTGATTTAATTGTCAGAGTTTTGCAAATGCGGTTCATTAATGATTTCAGGCAGTTGTACAAATAAACACTGCACATTTAGAACCATGTCAAAGCCTTCTTCACCAAAGCAATCTTCCAGAAGCAAAGCAGCAGCTTCAGATTCATCCACTAAAGAGAAGAAGACATCACGTGTTAGAAGAGCTTCAAAATGTATTACTTATAATCTATATGATATAAAAGGAGAGGCTATGGACCAATAGCCTTTTTCTTTGAAACATTTCAGCCCCCATATTTTAGCAATACGCACTTCTTAAAATCTTTAAACTATATTGACTATATTTAATTTCAACTCTTTTAATATATATACCACAAATTTCATAAAGGTATTTAATTATTTATGTCGAAATATATAATGCAAACTTTCATTTAGGAGGAAGTGAACAATGTATTTTAAGAAATTTATGATCGCAAGTGCTCTGAGTATAAGCATCATTACCGGAAGTACATATATTGCAAATGCTCAGAGTATCAGCTATACAGTACAACCTGGAGATACTTTCTATTTAATAAGTCAAAAGTACGGAATATCCATGGACAGCCTTTTTAAAGCCAATAATGCTACTGCAAGCACAATCATATATCCAGGAAATAAAATTATAATACCTATTGAAAATAAGATTACCCATACTGTCAAATCGGGAGAAACATATTGGATTATCAGTAAGAATTACGGAGTAGATTTTCAAAAGCTGCTTGCCGCCAATAATGCCAACGAAAAATCAATGCTGAATATTGGCGACAAAGTCATCATCCCGGCCGCATCACAACCGACACAAACTCCGCAGCCGTCACAAACTCCAAAACCTTCACAAACTTCGCAAACAAAAGTCCATATAGTTCAGGCTGGAGATACTTTCTATAAATTAAGCCAAAAGTATGGCGTGAGCATGACTGAGCTTATGAAGATAAACGGTGCCAATGAAAACACCATATTATATATAGGGCAAAAATTGCAAATTCCACAGTCTGCCGTGTCATCCCCACAATCGACACCGCAACCTACGTCCGTACCTAGTCCTACACATACACCTAGTCCTACATCTACACCTAGCCCTACATCTACGCCAAGTCCTACACCGAATCCTACATCTACACCAAGTCCCACACCAAACAAGCCCTATATAACATATACAAGCTATACGGTAAAATCAGGCGATACTCTCTGGAATATTGCCGATAAATTCGGTATACCTCTGCCTGAATTGTTATCAGCCAATAACATGAAGGAGTCAACAATACTGAACATTGGAGTTGTACTCAAAATACCTGTCCATAACATACCTGTAAAATCAACTCCCGGTGAAAAGTACGGAGAATATCTGGACTGGTGGACAGAAGCCCAATATGTGGTACCTACCCAGAGCGTTATTGAAATTGTTGACTTTTATACCGGAAAATCATTCTTTGCAAAGCGTACAACAGGCTCTAACCACGCAGACATTGAAACACTGACACTTGCCGATACTGAAAAAATGAAGGAAATATGGGGCGGCAGCTTCAGTTGGACCAGGCGTCCCGTTATTGTAAAAATAAACGGCAGAAAAATCGCTGCAAGTGCCTCAAGTTTGCCCCATGCTGGAGACGATAAGGTAGCAGGCGGCATATATACTACATGGAGAAGTGACGGATATCCGCCGGGATACAATTTGGACTGGGTAAAGGGCAATGGCATTGATGGTGTTATCGATCTCCATTTTGCAAACAGCACGAGACACAATGACGGTAAAGTCGACGATAAACACCAGGAAAATGTTAAAATAGCAGCAGGATTGATATAGATGTACATAAGAGGACAAACCTTTTAAGGAATGTCCTCTTAATTTCATTTACGCATTATTGCTTATCATCTCAATAATTTTCTTCGCAAACAGGTTGCAGTGTCCGCCTGTCCTTGCCGTTACAAGATCTTCATCCACCACAACATCCTGCTCTACATATATAGCTCCCATGGCATATAATACCTTTTATTATACTTTTTTCTGCAAACGCCCTTTGCATGAACGCTGCGGCAGGAGGTAAAAAATCGATATTTTCGGTATACCTCAGCCGGTCGGAAACCATACCTGCGGGAACAATTATGGCTGAAAAGCTTTTTAATGTTTTATCATCCATGTTTTCGAAGCTTTCACTGCACTCCATAGGAGCCCTGAACTCATGTCCCATGAATGTGATTCTTTCCATTCCCAAAGACGTGTTAGAAAATGAACCTCAGCACCTTCTTCCTCAAAGCGAAGCTTGTAATAAAATATCTCGTTTTCATAAAAGTCACTTTCCAATAGTATTGCGATTTTTTTACTTTTAAGCTTCATTTGTAAACCGCCTCTCTTATTCATTTCTTAACTGTTTTGGAGTATTTTATTTCTTCACCACTTCAAGAGTACTTTTAGCTGCCGAGCTGAGGTAAACAACATCCATTCCGATTATGATATTTGTAAATCCTTGCCTTTGCCTGATTTGGGTCCAATGCTATAATTCCGCAAAAAGTACCAGCTTTCTGGCATGCTTTAAGAACTTTTTGAATTGCTTCCTCAAGCCTCGGATCACTCATTTGACCCAGTATACCCATGCTTCCCGAAAGGTCCAAAGCACCCACCATTACGCTGTCAACACCCGGTACACTCAATATTTCTTCAATATTTTCCACTGCATCGATATGCTCAACCATAAGAATTGTCATCACTTCATCATTTGCAGTGCTCATATACTCATCCATATGAAGTCCGTAACACTGTGCACGGGTCAATCCCCCACCGTGCTCACCCAACGGAGGATATTTTATGGCACGTATGGCATCCTCAGCATCTGCCTTTGTCCTTACCAAAGGAATAATAATTCCATCCACTCCCGTATCCAATAATCGTTTAATCATTGTTTTATCGTTCCAGGGAACACGCACTACTGTAGTAACATTTGTGCCATTTGTTGCTTGAAGCATGGAGAGCAAACTTTCTTCACTCATTACGGTATGCTCCATTTCAAACCACAGCCAGTCATAATCCAAATGCGACATAATCTCGGCAACAACAGGTAGTGTTGACATAAAATTCTCCTTCTTAACAATAATTATTACTAATTCTTGCCAAGAAGGAGATCACTTAATCTTTCAATACACAAAATTTATTACATTCTCATAATTTATGCACCCCTTGAGACTCATAAGATGTTTACTGTTGAAGACATTCTTTTGATATAATCTTTTGTTGTATTGAGACTTTTAAATGTGTTTTGGAATTCTTTTGATATTTTGATACATTTAGGATATTATTGTGTTGTTATTCTACATTTATTTTCAAATCCCCTGCTTTTTTATCTTTTTTTGTTTAGATTATGTAATAAATATAATTTTATCCATGAAACACTCTAATTTAATAGACTTTAAAAATACAATAAAAAATAGATTTAATTTCTAACTTTTATCAAAAATCAAAAACGTTAATTCAATCCATTATTTTTTGTTAATTAGTACTTATATTTATAAATCATTCTTAACTAATCTTTATAACCTTAAAGGTAAGCGTAAAATAACTAAGTGTATTGACAAGATTAAGTCTAACTTTCAGCTCT
>DAOOVO010000046.1:0-31824 GCA_035370245.1 Pseudobacteroides sp. | reverse complement strand
TTTCAAAGATCGATATTACCTGTTTTTAACAGGAGTTATTGCAGTGGAATCAATTCATAATCTCTTCATGGTTTTTGTCAGCATTCTCAGCATACTTCAAGCAGCATCCGGAAGAAAGACATGGAATTTCAAGACGCAACTCAGAAAGCTTTTTAACAGTCTGTGGAAGCTGGGCTTCAGTGAAAGGCTGTGCCTTTACAGCAAAAATCTCATTGCCGAGTCCACGGATTTCTATTCCATCAAAGCCAATATCCTTTGCCATGGAATAGATGTCATTCCAACTAAAGTCGGGACAACCTAGGGTTGAAAACGCAAGTTTCATATAAAAATTCCTCCTAAAAGTTTCTGGGCCCGTTTATTAATCCGGTCCGCACATTTTTCATATTTTATAAGAAATGATTGAAATATTGCTTGAAAATTCAATCACTTCCTGAATATTAAAAAAGCTTCCGTCACTAACATATTGCTAGAGACGAAAGCATTAACTTCCGTGGTACCACTCTTATTGGTATAAAAATACCCACTCTGAGACATCATAACTAATGTCTTCTCGTATAACGGCGAGATACCCGTTCTCACTTACTCGCTTTATATACCATAATATCTCATAAAGCTTTAAGCTAACTGCTCAAGGGTGAGTTCACAATCTGCTCTGTGCACTGTTTTCCAGCAAACAACAGCTCTCTATAGCACCACGATGCAGCGTTTATTCCCTATCAACGCATTTATCAATATTAATAACATATTTAATATACTTAACGTTTTTTTGATATGTTATCAAATTTCTTAATCGTTGTCAATTTGGATTTTTTGTTTTTTCTTTGCAATATTTTTTATCTTTCTTATCTTACAAAATCATAAATTTGATATATTTCAAATACAATATATTCATTATACCTAAGCTTCACACGATTCCAAGATTCCATAACTTCAATTCCTATTTACATTGACATAATAAAGTGTTATAATTAATTTAGATATATAATTTTTTATTGGAATTATTTCACTTCTATAATATCAAAAAGATTGTTTTTCAATTAGTTTAGGAGATTTACTTTTCTTAACATTCCGATTTTTGTACAACTTGTTTTTCATTTAGGAGATTTTGATAATTTCCTTGGTCAATTAATGCATAATTGTCTTAAATTCATTAAAATATCCGGTTGTTACTTCAGATATTTAATTTGTTTTATTATACTCTTTACTTATTGATACTACCATTTTTTATGTTGAATATAACTGGTAAAGCCAAAAATCATGGTCTTAGGAGGAATTAACGATGTTAAAAAGAAGTAAGCATCTTACTTGGCTTTTATGCCTAAATTTCTTCTTTGTTCAGCTTGCATCACCTTTAAATTTTACACCACTATTTAACAACTATGCATATGCAGAAACAAATTCTCTGCAGGTGCAGTTTTTCAACAGCAATAAAGCCAGTCCAATATCTCAAATATATCCTCAATTCAAGATTACCAATACCGGTACAAATGCGATTAGTTATTCCGATATTAAATTAAGGTATTACTATACCATGGATGAAGAGGGGCAACAGCAATTTTATTGTGACTGGTCGACGCTACCAATAAGCAGTATTACCGGAAAGTTTGTAAAAATGCCTAATCCACAGTCAGACGCCGACCATTATTTAGAAATCGGTTTTAACACTTCAGCACCTTTTGAACCAGGAAGTTCAATAGTTATCCAAACAAGGTTTTTGAAGACACAAATTGATAGTTCTTATAATCAAAATAATGACTATTCCTTTAACAATTATGCTACAAACTATGTTAATTGGACAAAAGTAACGGCACATATAGGAAATAATCTTGTTTGGGGTTCAATTCCGGGAGGTTCGTCAAATATAGTATCAACTTCTTATCCTTACAATACAAATTCTCCAACACCAACTCCCTCCCCTTATTCGCAGCAAGATACAAGAAATGCCTTTTCAAGAATAGAGGCAGAGAACTTTAACGTTCTAGGCTCTTCAACCATGCAAAGATTTGATTTGGGATACAATCAATATGTTATGGCATACATTTCGCCTTACGACTATTTGATATACAGAAAAATTGACTTCGGAAGCGGTGCAACATCCTTCAAGATAAGTGCTGCATATAACTCTCAGTCACAAGGTAGAATTGACATAAAGTTGAATGATCCAAACGGTACTACAATAGGCACTTTGATATTAGGAAATACAGGCAACTGGAATATTTATTGGGAAAACTACTGTAATTTAAACACCACTGTCACAGGTGTACAAGATATCTGTCTGGTTTTCTCAGGATACATGAATATTGACTGGTTTTCATTCGTATCATCAGGAGCACCACCTCCAACAGCAACCAAAACTCCTATTCCTACTAATACTCCAACCCCTACTTATACTCCAACCAAGTCACCTACTCCTACTTATACTCCAACTAAGTCACCTACTCCTACTAACACACAAAACAATAATCCCAACAATACATCAACTCCTACTAAATCACCGACTCCTACTGCAACTAAAACACCGCCTCCATCTTCTGCTCCGATTAATGCATTTTCAAGGATAGAGGCTGAAAACTATTATAGTTCCAATGTAACCAGCATACAGAATGTAAGCAGTGTCAACGGTGGAACGGCTGTAGGTTATATTGAAAACGGAAACTATCTTTTATATAGAAACGTCAACTTTGGAAGTAATGCTGTATCATTTAAAGCATTAACTGCAAACGGCAATTCATCTACAGCCAATATTGACATAAAATTAAACAGCTCAACTGCCAATCCTGTAGGTACCCTCTCTGTTGCATCAACAAACGGCTGGGATAATTATTCAGAAAAAACATGCAATGTTTCAATTCCTAGTGGTACCTATGACGTATATCTTGTGTTTTCCGGCCCGGTAAATATTGATTGGTTTATATTTAGTTCAAACAATACTCCTACCAATACGCCAACAAAAACACCAACAAATACGCCAACAAAAACACCAACAAAAACACCTGTAAGCACTCCTACAAATACACATACAAATATACCTGCAAGTACTCCTACAATCACTCCTGAGCCAACTAAAGCACCACCACAGCCACCAAAACCACCAGAACCAAAGAAAGAAAATATAGCATTGAATAAAATGGTAATATCGGATTCTCAATATGTTGATTTGGGTGCAATATTCAATTTAAATCCGTGGTTCATGTTTAACCCGAATCCCATGTTTAACCCACTTCCTCCACCAGGCTCTATAGCAAACTGTTTCTTTGCAAGCTATGCAGTTGATGGAGATATGGGCACAAGATGGTGTGCCGCAAACGCCGATATAGGCCACTATCTACAAGTAGATTTGGGCGGATTCTATAATATATCCGGAACAGAAGTACATTGGAAGAAAAGTGCCAATACGGTAAACCAATATAAAATTGATGTATCGTCAAACTCCATTCAATGGGTTATGAAGGTTGACAGAACCAATAATACAGACAAAAAAGATTCACAAAAGGACGATTTTACTGCAAACGGAGTACGTTATGTTAGAATTACGATAACAGGATTAGGAGCCGGTTCATGGGCCAGCATAAATGAGTTTAAAGTATTTGGCAATAGTAACACCGTCAATAATCCAATCAATACATCAACACCTACAGCCACCAATACTCCTATTCCTACACAAACAAATACCCCCAATGCAATCAGCAGTCAGACTCCAAAACCTACCAGTACAAGCATACCGGCTACAGCCACACCCACACCTACACCTATAAATGATGATGAACTGCCTTCTCCTGAACCACCGGATATTGTTGTACCCAATTTAGTACCTGATGTTCCGAAAGATTTGAATTTGTTGAATATCAAACGTGTAATACCTACAAATGCACTTCCCACTTTAAAGCCATTTGATACCCAAAATTTGGAATACGCATTAGTAAGCGATGTGCAAATCCAAGCAAAGGAGAAAAACAAAGAAATCATATTGGCATTGGATGCTTCAGCAACCCTAGCTACTGCCAGCGAATCAACTCCATTTGATCCAAGAATTTTCGATTATACTCTTTTTGCAGGGTTGGTGGATCAAAGTTCCGATAATCTGTTAATTAGTGCAACCAAATTTACAGTCGAAGGAAATGTCCATTCAAATGGAAAAATCGGAATTTATGGAGCCAGCAACGAATTCACTCTCAATGGCAATGTTGAAGCTGTAAACCATATATATGCAGGTTATCAAAATTTCATGAACGGTACAATTTCAGCAAACACACTTAGTCTTGAAGGTTGCAACTTAACAAATGCCACAAAGAATCCCGGAGCTCAAGTATCTGTAATAGATGATATGGCTCTTCTCCCTCTTGAAACATTAAAAAACAAAGCTCAAGCAAGCGGTGGGTATGTATCTTCGGAAAATATTACAATTTCCGGACAGACATTTGACATAGACAAACCGATATACACAGAAGGTAATCTGAACATTTCAGCAAACTCTTATTCCGGTAACGGTTTCATCGCAGCAAAAGGAAAAGTGACATTAAGCGGAACAGGTGTTACTCAAAATTCCGGCGGTGCATTGTGTATTTACTCTGCTTATAATAGTGTTATCAGCGGCTCTGATGCTATTTCAATCAACTGTAATAATGGTGCCTTCTACGGCCTAATATATGCTCCTAACGGTACCGTAACTTTGAGCGGTACAAATTTCACCATATATGGAAGGATTATAGCAAAAAAAATTAATATCAGCTCATTCAATACAAAAGTAGTGGATCAGGCTCACTCTGAGTTGGTTGAAGGAATAAAAGATATGTTTGTCAGCCGTTTGGATAAACAAAAAGAAGCAGCTAAGGCATTTATCGATAAATTTGCCGGAACAGATACCAGAATCGGTATTGTCAACTATGCAAAAACTGCTATTGTCGCCATGGACTCATACAATAACGCATTGTTCTCTTTAGCACGCCCGGCTAATGTGGCATTTTTGAAATCGTATATTGACAGAATTAAGCCTCAGGGCGAATACCTCGATGGAACAAGCACTCCTATTAGAAATATAGGTGATGCCATGAGAAGAGCATATTATGTGCTTGATAATTCACCTGATATTAACGCATCAAAGTTTGTTGTAATCTTTGCAGACGGTGAAGCAAATGTAAGAACAATAGATGATCCTTCCACAAATAATCCATATATATCCGATGGTGATGCACAGTATGTAGCAGTTGACCTTCCACCTCCAGCACCTTTATTGGGAACCGCAGTAGGTTATGCACAATATATCGGCGGTATGATGAGAAGTAACTATCAGAATATATACTTTATCAGTACATCGGGTATAGTTGAACAACTGGAAAACATAGCCATTGAAAGCGGTTCAAATATAGTATCCGGTTCCAGACACTACTATGCCAATGTCTCACCTGATACTATACTAACTGTTACAAACTCAGCTGCTACAAGTATAGACAATGATGTTGAATATTTTGAATACGCAGATAACTTGCAATTTACAATGGCTTCATTTAACGAAATCTTCCCCGCAGGAGTCACAGTAGTATCGGTTGCCGCACCGTATGATTACTTTACAATTACCAAATTAGATTCAGGCCCATACAAAGGAAGATACCAGGTAAGTGCAAATATAAACGGATTGGTGCTACATAAGGTAAGCCAAAACAGTAATGGTGTCGGCACATATAAGCTTATGTCCCAGAAGATAAACATAGATGAAAATGGAAATATATCGTTTTCACTAGAGCCAGTTAAAAAAATAGTTATTAAAGTTAAGTATTCTGCAAAATCAGGTACTGTTGTAAAAGTCTCACCAAAACTATTTTACACTGAAGTAAACTTTGACAACAATGCTGTAAACTATATCGATTACTTCGGTCATAACGGATCAGTCGGTGCACAGAAATATCAGCAAAGAATATACTTCTCGCCTGATGTCATGTAATTAGCTTATACCTTCCTGTTTATGAGGCTGCGGCAAAACTGTATTTACCCTTCAGAGCGGTTAATATATGTTTTGCTGCAGCCTCTTTGTTGCATACTCATTAATCACATTTTTCTTGAATACATTATGTAAATAACTACTTTGGTTAAGGTTACAAAAAACAGAACCGCCAATAAAGTCAGGCTGACAGTAGAATTAATGAAACCGG
This sequence comes from Pseudobacteroides sp., assembly GCA_035370245.1. GTDB lineage: Bacteria > Bacillota > Clostridia > Acetivibrionales > DSM-2933 > Pseudobacteroides. The sequence goes on along the minus strand of DAOOVO010000046.1, from coordinate 25,678 downwards.
TAATTACACATGAAATGAATATTGCAAGAAAAATTACATTAAAGCTGATTTTACTGGATTTCTCATTTAAAGCAATGTTCCTCTCGTCATGTTCTTCAATATACAGATTTTTGATTTCAGTATCATTCTTTAATGCTTTATGATATTGAATTGCTTTCACGAACAATAGCATTACTATTGTAATACCAAGACCCGCACGTAAACCGTTTAGTACGCCACCAAAAAATTCAACAGTATCACTTCCCTTTATTGCTGAATCCATGCTATAGAATAAATACAGCGTTGCAATTGCCAAAGGTAAAAGCAATATTCCAAAAACCAGGCACAAAATTTTGCGTTTCCTCAAAATCTTTCTATAATCTTCCATATTAGATACCCTCCAAATCCGAAAAGTCAAAAACCTCTTCAATTGTCTTTCCAAAATATTTTGCTATTTTATAAGCAAGAGGCAATGAAGCTGTATATTTGCCTACTTCAATTGATGTAATGGTTTGCCGGGTAGTCCCAACTGCCAGTGCTAACTCTTCCTGAGATAGCTTATGTTCCTTTCTTAAGGCTTTAATATTGTTTTTCATATTGCCTCCTTCCTCCTAATTTAAATTTATAGCAACAAATTAGCAAGTTAACTTTGCATTTTTAGTATAGCAAACTTTGCAAAATGCGTCAAGTTAACTTTGCAAAAAAAGACAAGCTAACTTTGCATAACTTAATATAGTTGTACATTTCAATAAAATATACATTGATTTGATAACTTTTCTTAAAAGGCGTGGAATTTAAGAATACTATTATTTATGATTTGGTTTCGAACTCAATTTGCGACCTGAATACTACCTTTCCACTTTTTTCATTAATTCCTTCTATATATGACAGGCTTGTATTCGACGATATATCTTTATAAAGTACCAGCATATCCTCCGGCAAGGCCTCACTTATATAGTCTATGGCGAATGATTTAACACTATGCTCACTAAATCTATCCGTACAAAAGCAGTCCATGGCATAATCCACATATTTTGAATTGTTTATATGACCGTTTAAGTCTATATCACTGTAGCCTATTCTTTTTTTGTATACGGCCTCCAATTCTCCAACAGCCCTTAACCTTCCGAACTTACCGTCAATGGCACGTTCATCTCTTATTGTGGAAGGATCATATGTTATCAATTCAGGCCTTCTGATTTCTCTCGTTTTAATGTCAAGAATTATCCACGCGGAAGCAGCTGACGCGATTACATTTCCATCAGAATCCAGCACACGGAAATCTCTTTCGAACTCTAATCTTTTATGACCGTGATGCCATGTCTCTATGGTGATTTTCTCATTAAGAACAGGATTTCTGAATATATTTATTCTAAAACGCGTTATAACCCATGTAACATTATATTTCTCTATCAATGTATCAATCCCTATTCCAAGGCTTTCCGCACCAACGCATGCAATATCCTGGAAATAATTGAACAGGGCACTTAATTTCAATGATTTTGTAAAATCAACATCACTTATATTAACACTGTATGCCTTCTGACATATCATTTTTGCCACCTCATCATATTTTGATTATTCACATTAGTCCGATAATTCACATAAGAATTATACCACATATGGTGAATAAAGGCATTTCAAAAAGTCTAATAGGTGTTATACAAAAAATATTTATACACAACTTTTTGAAATGCCCCATTGATATGTCCACTGAAATGTCAATTAGTGAAGATATTTTTTACACTCGTCAACATTCCTTTGTTCAAATGTAAGAAGCCTTTGGGCCAGATCCATTACTTCCTTGTCCGCATCTGAATACTCCTTCATCTTTTTTGTGATATCGATAATTCCCATTGTGCTGCCTTGTATCATCATTTGTGATATATTCGAAGGCGATTTGTTTGTCATGGTTTTTAGGTTTATTGCCATATAAGTTCTTGCTTTTGTTATAGCCCCTAAATCCTTAGGACTTTTGCCAAGCTCCTTGAGCTTATCATTGGCCATATCGTTTATCAGCTTGTATTCATCCAATTGAGACCTCAGCATATCTTTAAACTCGTCATTTCTTGCAATCCCAAGCAATTGCTTAATAGTATCCTCACCCATTTCAGCATTCTGGTGAATATAATTCAAAAGCTCTACATTTCCATCCATTAAAAAGCACCTCCGCTATGCAATATTTTGCTATACTTAAGTATGCTCTTTAATAATAAAATATATTACTGTTAATAGCCTCAAAAGCTAACAACTTAATGTATATGTATTTAAATCTATTGCTAAGTATTGACAATGCTCTGCAAGTTAACTATAATTATATCATTGAAGGTGATTTTTCAAGTTTTTGTTGTAATCATAGCCGAAGTAATATCTCTATTTTTTTAAAAAATAAATATTTTCCTAAAAGTTTGACAATCCTTGGTTCAATAAAAAAGGGCGTCAAGTCTTACATCTGTATTATTCTCACATTGATTTCCACTTACGTTTATACATTTTAATAAAATATCTTTATAACAATAACCTATTCTCCATGTATAAATTTATTTTAGTTGTTTATGTACTTCAAAAGGGTACAATTATCAAAATCAATGTGAAGGAGGTATTAATGTTTTTAATGTTTTTAATGTTTTTAATGTTTTTAATGTTTTTAATGCTTTTTTAAAGAATTATATAAGTAAGTAAATATAGGGGGGAATCCATTCATGAAACACAAAAAATTTATAGCAATCTTATTAACTTCATTGATGCTTTTTGTCAGCCTTTTCTCAAATACTTTGTCTGCAGCTGTTCCTAGCAGTTTGAAGGTATTTTACAACAATAATGGAGCAAGTGCCAACTCAAATCAACTTTATATCAACATAAAGCTGAGAAATACAGGGACAACCGATATCGATCTTTCCAAGCTGACTATAAGATATTACTTCACACAGGACAGCAACAAGGAATTAAAATATTTTACCGACTATGTCAGCATGGGAACCATTTCTGCAGCATTTTATGATTTTTCGCCGGCAGCACCTAAGGCCGACAAGTATGTTGAAATAAAACCGTCTTCAGGTACCATTTCAACTGCCGGAGCACAATGGCCCAAACAATCAGAGGTAACAATACAAATAAGAGTTGCAAGAAGTAACTGGTCAAACTTTGACCAATCCAATGACCACTCTTATACATATGCTACATCACAGTATATTGAAAACCCATATATCGCAGTATTTGAATCGGGAACTTTAATTGCAGGTTCAGTACCGGGCGGTGTTGTTTCCAATCCACCTACTGCAACAAAAGCACCAACACCAACTAAATTTGTACCGACTCCTACTAAACCGGCACCAACTCCTACAAAATCAGCACCAACTCCTACCAAACAAACGGTATCTAATACACCAACACCGGTCAAAACCACTTCAAAAGGTGAAGTATTTGTAACAATTGACAAAACAACTGCCTATGTGGGAGATGTTATAGAAGCAACAATCAATGTAAAAGGATTCGATGTTATAGCAGGATATCAGGCAAACATAAAATACGACCCGACAGTTCTACAGCCTATATATCTTGACGGAACTCCATATGACAATTCTTCATCTCCGGAATACGGAACATTATTGCAGAAGAGATACAGCGTAACTGACATGGCTTCTAACGATATCGCAAAAGGTATACTTACTTTTGGAAGAACATACATGGCATTGGAGACATACAGAGCTACAGGGCTTAAAGAAAATACAGGTTCATTGGCTGTTATAAGATTCAAAGCATTAAAAGCAGCTTCTACCAGAATTACATTGGAAAACACACCAAGTCTTACAAACCCTGTTACCGGAACAATGATTTTCGATTGGGACGGCAACCAGCTTAGTGGATATACTGTTACTCAGGCTGCTGTCATAGATATCAGAAATCCCGCTACATCTACTAAATCAGCAACTTTTACTCCTACCACGTCAGCTGTGCCTACTCCTACTGCTGTATCATCAGTTCCACCGGAAGCCGAAGTCTATGTTACTCTTGACAAAACAACTGCTGATGTCGGCGATATTATTAAAGCTACACTAAACATAAAAGGATTTGATGTTGTAGCCGGATATCAGGTAAATTTAAAGTACGATCCCACAGTTTTACAGCCTGTATACCTTGACGGAACTCCGTATGACAATTCTTCATCTCCGGAATGCGGAACATTATTGCAGAATAGATACAGCGGAACAGATATAGCTTCTAACGACATTGCAAAGGGTATACTTGCTTTTGGAAGAACATACATGTTATTGGATTCATACAGAGCTTCAGGAGTAAAAGAAAATACCGGTTCACTGGCCGTTATAGGATTCAAAGTATTAACGGTAGTTTCCACGAGAATTGTTTTGGAGAATTCATCAAATCTTACAAACCCTGTTACCGGAACGATGATTTTCGATTGGAACGGCAATCAGCTTTACGGATATACTGTTACTCAAGCTCAAACTATCAACCCCGGAATCATTGCTACACCTACTAAAGCACCTACATCTACTCCAACTAAATCGGCAACACCAACTAAAGCTCCTACTCCGATCAAATCAGCAACACCTACACCCACACCTGTACCGGCAAAAGGCGAAGTATATATTACACTTGATAAAACAACTGCATCTGTTGGAGATATAATTATTGCAACATTAAATGTTAAGGAATTTGACGTAGTATCGGGATATCAAGTAAATATTAAATATGATCCATCAGTGCTGCAGCCTGTATACCTCGATGGTACTCCGTATGACAGTTCATCAGCCCCAGACTATGGAACACTATTGCAGAAAAGATACAGCGGAACAGATATGGCATTAAATGATCTTACAAAGGGTACACTTACATTTGGAAGAACGTATATGAATTTGGTTTCCTACAAAAATTCAGGCGTACCTGAAAACACCGGTTCGTTGGCAGTTATTGGATTTAAAGTATTGAAGTCTACAACAACCAGAATAACTCTTGAAGACTCACCAAGCTTGACAAATTCAGTCACAGGAACAATGATATTTGACTGGGACGGTTTCCAACTGTCAGGCTATAAAGTGACTCAGCCGCCGACCATCAACTAAAAGAGTACACTTATTCTTTCTTTCAACCATAAACTAATGCTCTCCTTTTCGGAAAATTAACCAATGGAAAGGAGAGCATTTTAATTTAGTTCCTTTCATATATTGTAGAGGGCATCAATACATGATATAGTATTGGTAGCAGATTGGAAGGATGATGTACATGTATGATAACATTCTTGATACCATTGGTAATACGCCGCTTGTAAAGATAAATAAATTAAATCCCAAGCCTCATATTCCACTATATGCAAAGCTGGAAGGATTTAACCCTACAGGAAGCATAAAGGACCGCATAGCATTAAAAATGATTGAGCAGGCTGAAGAATGCGGTATGCTGACTAAAGATAAAACAATTATTGAGCCTACCTCCGGTAACACTGGAATAGGCCTGGCAATGATAGGTGCAGTTAAAGGTTATACGGTTGAAATAATAATGAGTGAAGCAGTTTCAGTTGAACGCCGAAAAATGATTGAAGCCTTTGGCGGAAAAATTACACTAACTGATGCTTCCCAGGGAACAGATGGAGCCATTAGAAAAGCACATGATCTTATCCGTACGCATCCCGACAAATACTTTATGCCAAACCAGTTTTCAAATGAATACAATAAAATGGCACACTACCTTACTACTGCAAACGAAATATGGGAGGGCACACAGGGAAAAATTACACATTTTGTATCTGCCCTTGGCACCTCAGGAACCATAATGGGTGTAGGAATGGGATTAAAAGCCAAAAACCCCGATATACAGGTAATTGAAGCACATCCTGTTCAGGGTCATTATATACAGGGTCTAAAAAATATGAAGGAAGCAATAGTTCCCGAAATTTATGATCCAACAAAAATCGATCGAACTGTAATGATTGAATCGGAGGCTGCCTTTTCCATGTGCAGATCAATTGTTATGAACGAAGGAATCTTTGTAGGCATGAGCAGCGGTGCAGCAATGCTCGCAGCCCTTGAATGCATAAAGGAAATAGATGAAGGCTTTGTGGTTGTAGTCTTTGCCGATAGAGGTGAAAAGTACCTAAGTACCGACTTGTTTAATTCAGATACATAGAGAGTTATTAAACTCTCTATTTTGTCATTTATCCTGGACATGATGAGGATTCTTTTTAACCATTTTAAAGGCCTCGACTATCCTCTCCTTAACTTCAGTTCTCAGTTTGGTAAAATACTCACTTTTTTCATTCTTATCTATAAAATTCGAAAGGTAATTAGGCTTAAGATCGTTTAGAACAATAGCAGCAACATCAGCCAAACAAATCCAACAGTCACAGAAGCCTTTACCTCTTGTATTTTCGGTATTTTCAGCAAAATCATACAATTCCTGCAATACTATATTTTCTGTAAAATTTTCCAATCCTGCATAAGTATACAAATCATCCCTAAAGTTTTTCGTTACAGTCTTCATCTTTGTTAGCTCCTATCATAAATAAATTACTTCATATATAGAATATCGGAAAAATGTATTATAAGTTTATAGTATCATTGACTTTTTACATTGTATATGGTAATTTATATATGTGTATATAACTTACAAACGAAAGGATGGTTTTGATGTCGGTAAGCTCTGTAATGGTGATTTTCAACTAAATATAGTTGGAAGGACTGATTATGTCCTTAAAAGGCATTACCTTACAGACTGCTTCAATAATCATTTTTCGATTGTATTTGTTATGATACGATGATTGTAAATGTGTGGCACGGCAAGGTGTGTTTGTCGGGCTATTTTTATTATTCGGAAAAATATACGATAAATACAATTGTTTGGTTTCTATACCCGCAGGAGCATTCTGCCTTTAATAAGGCAAGGTATGTCTTTTGCGGGTTTATTTTATTAATGTCGGTATTATGGAGGAACTTAAACAATGAATGAAAAATATTTTAAAATATTGGAATTTGATAAAGTACTTGATATTCTTGAAGAATGTGCATTAAGCGATAAAGCCAAAAATAGAATCAAAAAACTTGAGCCTTATCTGTCTGAGAGCGAAGTATCCAGGCATTTGAATGAAACAACCGAGGCAAAGCTCATTATGGAACAATTTGGAACCCCACCACTTTCAGCAATGGACGAACTTGAAAAACATTTGACACTATTAGGCAAGGGAACGCTTCTAATGCCGGAACAACTAAGCAGCATAGCACAATTTTTCACATCCTGCAGGCGATTGAAAGCATATCTGAAAAAAGCAGAAGCTTCATATACAGCAGTAGCTTCATACGGCAATTCCATTTATGACCTCTCAGATGTTGAAGATGAAATAAATAGGAGCATACGAGGCTCCCAGGTGGTTGACAATGCCTCTTCCCTGCTTGCCGATATCAGGAGGAAGATTATAAATGCCGAAATACAGGTCAAATCCAAGCTTGATTCGCTCCTTAGGAATAATAAAAATTGGTTTTCAGAAAGCTTTGTATCTATTCGCAACGGGCATTATACCTTACCTGTAAAAAAAGAATACAAGAACCAGATTAAAGGCTCAGTTATTGATATATCCCAAAGCGGAAGTACTTATTTCATCGAGCCCTCAGCAATTGGAAAACTCCAGGAGGAAATAGGAATACTGCGTATTGAAGAAGAAAATGAAGTACGGCGTATACTCTATGTGTTAACTGCTCTTGTGGAGAAGCATTTACCTCTCATCAATATAAATATGGAGGCGATGGAAAGTCTTGATTTCATATTCGCCAAGGCAAAACTCAGTATATCTATGAAGGCATCCCCTCTGCCTATCGGCACTGAAAGGAGAATTGAAATCAAATCCGGACGCCATCCCCTGCTAAAGGCTGAAAATGTAGTTCCTCTTGATTTTCATATAGGCGGAGATTATAGAGGCGTTATCATTACCGGCCCCAACACCGGTGGAAAAACCGTTGCACTGAAAACCATCGGGCTGTTATCCCTAATGGTACAGTGCGGACTTCATGTTCCTGCAGATGGCGGATACTTTACAATGAATAATCATATATTGTGTGATATTGGAGACGGGCAGAGCATAACAGAAAACCTTTCTACCTTTTCATCCCATATGACTAATATCATTCAAATACTCAAGACAGCAAGCGATCAGTCCATGGTTCTCCTTGATGAGTTAGGTTCGGGCACCGATCCTGCGGAGGGTATGGGGCTGGCTATAGCTATATTGGAAGAGCTTGCAGGCAAAAATTGCCTTTTCGTGGCAACCACCCATTATCCTGAGATAAAGGACTTTGCCAAATCTACGCCTGGCCTTGTTAATGCAAGAATGGCATTTGACATTGAAAGTCTATTGCCTTTATATAAATTGGAAATCGGCGAGGCTGGCGAAAGCTGTGCCCTTTATATAGCAAGGCGTTTGGGACTTCCCCTCAAAATGATTGAAAGAGCAAGCATGGCTGCATATGGTACTACGGCATCTATGGCTTTGATGAGAAATCCAAAGGATACTGTTACACCATCTAGGGAAATGGAGCAAACAAAAACCCCGGATAAGATAGTTCCGAAAAATGATACAAAAAAGACTCCTAAACGCTCTCAAATCAATACATTCAATTTAGGCGACAGTGTAATGGTCTATCCCCAGAAAATAATAGGAATTGTATATCAAAAAGCCAATGAAAAGGGGGATGTTGGGGTTCAGATAAAGAATACCAAGATTTTGGTAAACCATAAAAGACTAAAACTCCATGTTTCTGCAAAGGAACTTTATCCTGAAAATTATGACTTTTCAATTATATTTGACTCGGTGGAAACCCGTAAAAAAAGGCATGATATGGCTCGCAAGCATGATCCCAAATTAATAATTGAGACCAAGGATGACTAAAATAAAACTGCAGCCATGGAACTTTATATAAAAAGATGATAAAATAAACAAAGCCATATTAAATACGTTAATAATCATACATTTAACAGAGCAAAATAACCAACGCTTTAACGGAATTTTGCAATAGATAAATGTAAATTCATCAACAACGAGAGGTGAATATTCTTTGAAGAGATTATTGGTTTTAGCAATAGCACTGATTATATCATTTTCAGGATGCTATGATAACAAAGGTGAAACTAAGGAAAGTCCCGATATCCAAGTAGAACAACCATCCCTTAGTACCAAGGTGCCTTCCGGTATACCTGAGGAAGATAATGAAAGCAATGTATTGGATTTCGATAGCAATACTTACAACAAGCTCTATGAATTGCCAAACGACAAACAAATATATTATAGCGAATACAAGTCCATATTGTTTAAATCAGGGGAAAAACTTACTCTGCTAAACGATATTAATAAAGACGAGTTCGCATCTTCGCCTGTTTTATCGCCTGATAAAAAAAATATTGCATACATTTCTCCCTACGAATTTGAATTAAACGGTAATGTCTATATTTTTGACACCGATAACGAAACAGCCAAAAAGGCAATTCAGGTTGACATCAAGAAGGAAGACTCTGCAAAGGTTGTTAAGTGGCTCGATAATGATAGGCTCCTTGTAATTATAGGCTATGGTAAAGGAACAGTTAGCAGAGGAGGAAATTTATACTTGTATAACATTAAAACCAATGAATTAAAAGCAGTTAAAGAAGTAAGCGAAATGGAAGAAATAGTAGATGTAAATGTCGGTACGGAAGGTACAATAATAGATATAATTACATGGAATGAAGAGCATACGGAATTCAAAACTAAACAGGTGCCAATTGTGTTTGAATAATTATATTTCTGAGCTCTAAATTTTAACATAATAAATTCAAAAAGCTTATGCAAAATGCCGCATAAGCTTTTTGAATTTTATAACTACTCTTTATTTTTCACGAAAAATTCCATTATCGTTTATAACAGGAGACGTCACCCATAGCAAAGCTTTATATATTTTCATATTATTCCTCCTCGTCAAATATGTATTTCATAATATCTGACGAGGAAGCTTTCAATTTTGTTCCATTTAATTAATACAATTTTTATATTTATATATAAAATTTTTATTTATTTATCTCCCTGACCGGTCTTCCTTCTATATAGCCCCTGTAGCCTTGAGGTGATAGCTGAAACCTTGGAGCCAAATCGTCCGCCCATTCAAAACCGTAAATCTGAGGATTGTATTTTTTCATCACTTCCCATATATCTGTAATTGCTTCTTCAAATTTTTCGTCATCATATGGTTCGCCCTGGAAAACCATTACTTTACAAGGCGGCAAATCAATGATTTCAAAGCCTTCAGGTATTTTACCAGCATAATCCTGAGGTACTTCCACTCCTTGAACATATTTGGATGTTCCTTTCCTAATCATATTATCCGGCAGCCACATGCCTACAGGCTCATACATAGCCTCCTTTATGCTGCACAACATACCCCAGACATCACAGCCTACCTCTTCACAATACTCAAAATAGTGAGTGGCTTTGATTCCCCTTTTCAGTATCAATTTCCTCGCAGGCCTCTCAACCACCTGCACAAAAACTGTGCTTGTCTCTTTTTTCTCAGACATTTTCATCTCTCCTTTATGCAGAGTAAGGTAATAATCACGAATACGATTGGGCATAAACAGTTGTATAGGTTCAGGGCTATCACTGTATTTTTTCGGAGATACACCAAACTGTTTAATGAAAGCTCTTGTAAAGCCTTCATGGGAGTCAAAAACAAAATCAAAAGCCACATCTATGACCTTTACCTGATTGTCCCGCAACTGTAAGGCAGCTTTGCTTAACCTCAAAGCTCTGATATATTCAAATGGTGTCTTACCGATAAGCTCTTTAAAGATCCTTGCACAATACCACTGTGAATATCCCGCCACTTTAGCCAACTGACTTAATGTTATCGGTGAGTTTATATTGTCATTAATATAGTCCTGCATTCGCTGCACTGCCTCAACCAATTCCCATCGTTCCATGCTATCACCTCCTTGTCTATAGAATATCATTTCAGTCTCTTTTTTTCTTGACCTGGCTTGCTAAGAAAATAGGATAGAAAATCCACCTTCAATCCAATAGTATATCAATCATCTTTTGAGTATTGTTGAGAAATGCTTTAGTAACCTGATAATGCTCGGTTTCTTCATATTTTACGACCTTTAAATCTTCCTTGATTTCATATATTAAAGAATTGGGATATGCCATAATTATCGGAGAGTGAGTAGCAATTATAAACTGGGATCCCATTTCTACCAATTCATGCATTCTGCTAATCAATGTCATTTGCCTGGTAGGAGACAGGGCTGCTTCAGGTTCGTCCAATATATATAATCCATTTCCCGAGAACTTGTTCATAAAAATGGCAAGAAAGGATTCACCATGAGACTGTTCGTGCAAAGAACGTCCTCCATATGAATCAATTATTTTGGGGCCACAAAAATCTTTATCCAACTCGTCAATATTTGATGCCACATTGTACAAGCTTTCCGCCCTAAGGAAAAAACCGTTTCTTGGTCTTTTCACTCCCTTGACAATTCTGATAAAATCATATAAATCGGAATGGGTACTTGTTGTGGAAAAATTAAAATTTTTAGTGCCTCCTTCAGGATTAAATCCATATGCTACAGCAATAGCTTCAAGTATAGTTGACTTGCCGCTTCCGTTTTCCCCAACAATAAAGGTAACATTTGGATGGAACTTCATTTCTTTCAAGTTCTTAACTATAGGAAGACAAAAGGGATATCTGTCAAAGGATGTTATTTTATCATTTCGAAGCTTTGCACTTCTTATATATTGATCAATCTTTTCCAATCCCATGGGCTTACCACCTCATTTTACTTCAATCCAAATATACATTATCAAAAACCATATGAATTTTCAATGAATAGAACACCGTCATAAGCATAACTAATTCTGTCACTGTATAGAAAAGCCAGTTTTGTTATGATAAGATAAATAACAAAATTATAAGATAACAGGAGGAGATACAGATGAGTGATGAAATTAGATACGAACAATTCGTAGATTCAAGTGAACCACTAAGTTCTATGCAGGAGAAGGATTGGACGTTTTACGGGCAGTGCAGTGAATCATATACATATCTTTATGATATACATGACCCCAATAGGCAGGATTATCTTGATATTCCATATGGTGAGGACCCGATGCAGAAACTTGATATACATCATCTAAAAAGTGATGACGATAAGCTAAGGCCTGTAATTTTCTTTATTCATGGTGGTGGTTGGACCAGCGAAGACAAAAGTAATACAAGATTCTTTGCACAAGAATGGATAAAAAATGGATATACTGTTGTATCAACCAATTATAGACTAGCTCCTAACGTTAATCATCCAAGCCAGATAGAAGATTGTTCAATGGCCTTTAAGTGGACGCTTGATAATATTAAAGATTATGGCGGCGACCCGGATAATATAGCCGTCATTGGTCACTCTGCCGGTGCACATTTAGCTGCTCTTCTTGTGATAAGTGAAAAGTGGCATAAGAAATATAACATAGACATAAAAAAAGTTAAATGCTGGATTCCAGTAAGCGGCGTTTTTGATTTTAATTTACCGGAAAATTATATACCCGAAATTTTAAACCTTTCAATTAATGCCATGTTGGGTAATAGTGATAAAAATGATTGCTCACCTATTTTGCATGTTACAGGAAATGAACCTCCTTGTTTGATATTACACGGAGGAGATGATTGGCTTGTTCCACGTTCAAACTCAATTAATCTACATACCGAATTAGTTAAAAAAGGTTGTAAAAACGCTGAATTAAATATTGTTCCGGGATATTGGCACGTCAATATGATGCTTGGATACGACCAGAAAGGGCATAAACCTGCTGAAATTATCAATTCGTATCTTGCCAAAATGTTGCCCACTTCAATTTAGAAGCTTAAGGTTAGATAAAGCAAGTTTACATAATAATACAACTCAACAACAACATGATCATGATATACCTATTTAATTCATCTACTTTTGGCTAAACATTGAAAAGCCGATATATTTTATGTAAAATATAGAACGGAGGATGGAATAAATCCTGAATATTAAAAACACAATTGGAGGAATTATTAGGATGGTAAAAAAAGGTATTTCATTCTTCTTGGTTCTCTGTACTACTATAATATCTTCAGCAATTGTTTTTGCAGATAATAGTGTAAAATGGACGGCAGTACAGGATCCAGGCATTAAAGGACTAAACGACGTCATTTATGGCAAAGATTTGATTGTTGCTGTTGGAGAAGGCTCCAGATCCAGCACGGATAACTATGGTGCCATTTTAACCTCAACTGACGGAATTCATTGGACTAACAGAATAACAGGAACAAATAACCCTTTATTTGGAGCAGCATGGTCAGGAAATATGTATGTTGTTGTGGGTAAAAATCAAACTATCCTTACATCAAAGGATGGTGCTGTATGGACAAAACGGGCTTCCGGCTCAAGCTATGATCTCACTGATGTTGTCTGGGCAGGAAACCAGTTCGTTGCTGTAGGAACTGAAGGAACTATTATTACATCCAGTGACGGAATCACATGGACACCAAAGAACTCCGGCTCTAAAGCAAACTTTACGGGAATAGCGTGGTCGGGCAATCAGTTGGTTGCCATAGGTCAAACACCTACAAGTTTTGGTGATAATCCTCTTTATTATTGCACATCACAAGATGGTACGAATTGGGTGGAAAAAACTTTGGACATTAAGGGAACATTAAATGATATTGTTTGGTCCGGTTCTCAATTTGTCGCTGTTGGTGGTATTCAATCAGGTATATTAAGCAGTAAGGGTGGTCTGATATTAACATCACCTGATGGATTATCCTGGACAAAACGCACTGTAAATGTAAACGACGAAATAGATTGCATTACATGGTCAGGAAAAACATTTTTAGCTTTTTGTAATAATCTTACACTCCATACAATTACATCAGATGACGGGGTAAATTGGACTCCACATAAAATCAGCTCCGATGTGAATTCTCCAAAAGCAATAGTTTGGGCAGGAAACCAGTATGTTGTAGTATTTAGTTCAATCCTTCGCAGTAGTATAATAATGACATCTCCTGATGGAGTAGACTGGACAACAAGAATGTTTCCTTTTGGTGATACAAAGGGAATTGCGTGGTCCGGCAGTTTATTTGCATCACCTGCTGAAGATGGAACTATGCTTACATCCCCGGATGGGCTGACATGGACAATAAATTATACAAATAAATTGCATTATCCCCAAGGAATTGTTTGGACAGGAAAACAGTTTGTAGCATATGGAAAAGGATCAACCAGCGAAATTTTTAGCAATGCAAAAACAGAAAACGCTGTGATTTTGACCTCCCCCGACGGAATGACCTGGACTGAAGCCAATTGTAAAGCTAAAGGTGATATCTATGATATGATATGGGCTGGAAATAAGCTGGTTGGAGTAGGTCAAACCAATACCGGAAAATACGGCCTTATAATAACCTCAACTGACGGTATCAATTGGACGGATACAGTGACAGAAGGTGAAAACAAATTAGTATCTGTTGCATATTCCGGTAAAGTTATTTGTGCAGTAGGTACATATAATGTGACTTCAACTGATGGAGTTAAATGGAAGGAGCATCCCAAAAAAGAAAATGAAAGCATGGCAACTATTATCTGGGATGGCAAAAGATTTGTAGCTGGAGGTTTTAAAAACTATAAATCATTCATAATAACATCTTCCGATGGGCTTAATTGGACAAATAGCAATATGAGTTTTCCCAAAAATCTGTGTAAATTAGAATGGACAGGCAGTCAATATTTAGGCTACGGTGAATACGACTATTTCCCACATATTATAATTTCAAATGATGGTATCAACTGGACGATTATATCCCCAAAATATACATTAAGCAAAGAAGTCTCAAAAGTAATTAAAGTTGGAGACACTCTTATTTGTACCGGAAGTGATCTGGTGCATGGAACCGGAGCAAATACTATTGGAGTCAATGTAAACGGAACACAATTAATACTGGATGCTCCGCCAAAAATGGTTAATGGCAGGGTTTTAGTTCCTCTAAGGGCTATTTTTGAAGCTCTAGGTGCTCAAGTAAAGTGGGATGCAAACACACAGACAATCACAGGAACAAAGGATTCAAAAACAATCGTACTGAAGGTAAACAGTAAAAATGCTGTAGTAAGCGGGAAAAATACTACTTTGGATGTACCTGCTCAAATAATAAGCGGAAGAACATTTGTACCTGTCAGATTCATTTCTGAGAGCTTAGGTGCCGAAGTGAATTGGGACAGTGACGAAAAAATGGTTAGGGTAAACAATTAGAACTTCTAAAGTCCAATATCATATTGAATTAAAAACCCACAAAGGTGATGCTTCATTCATATGACATCCCTCTGTGGGTTTCTTACATGTTTTTATACTGCAACATCTATGATTAATAATATATTTAATATTGCTTATTCTGATACAGCTCCAAAATTAACTGCTATTTTTATTACATCATTAATGTTTATGGAGCCATCCATATCAAAATCACAAACAGGATTATATTGTTCATCGCCCTTTACCGTATTGAATGCTTTTGCAATCTCCACAACATCCAGCATATTTATTGCACCATCTTGTATACCGTCTGAATTTGGAATATCTCCAGCCAGTATTACAACCGGTGAAGAAGCACTTCCGATAACATGATCTTGGCTTCCCAATAAATCCTTTATATTTTTTGTAAGATATCCGGGTTTTGATATGCTAATGTCATAAAATCCTCTTATCCTATTTACATTTTCCAATTTGAAGAATCCATTTGCATCTGATGTTGCGGTAAAGCTATAACCGCCGCTGGATTTCAATTCAATTTTAAAACCTTCATTTATTTTACTGTTATTTGATTCTACACTTGATTTAACATAGCCTGAAATTGAAATCTTATCTGCAGCCGGAGCAGCATTATTGGCAAATGCCGACATAAACACCAATGCCGAGTTCCAGTAAACTGTGTGCTCATTTGCTACCCAATCGTTTGAGCTTCTTGTGTAACATTTTGCAGCAAACCTTGATAATCCGGCACCTTCATAGGCGTTAGGTCCGCCCGGAACATAACCGTCAGGAATTCCGGCTTTACCGTCTTTGTTATATATATTGCTGAAAACATTCTTTGCAGAATCTTCCCCATAACCTGAAACAAAGCTAAATCTAAGTGGATTTGTGCCAAGAAGCCAGTTTAATGAACCAAATCCCATGGCATTTATCGATTCATTTGATTTACCCAGCAGCTTTGCACCGATTATGGCATCCATTGGAGTATTCATAACCTGCATATTTATACCCCAGAAATAATTTCCCGGAACAATGGTATTTTTCCATGGGTTGTTGTTATATCTTGTTAATATTTTATTAAGCCATTTATCATATTGAGTATTAATCCAACTCTCAACCTGGGCATCTTTTGAATCTGCTTTAAGGTAACACATATATGCTGTGTACCACATATCTCCCCAAGTATGACCATATCCGTATGAATTTGTGAACTTAGATTCAAATTTTGTGTAGTTGTTTTTAAAATATGAGTGGTACTTTTCATCAGAAGTTGTTCTGTACAAGGATGCTGCAGCCCAGAGTCTGTCGCTGCTGTCATCGCTTACATTATAAGGACCGGGCGGAGATATTATGTTTTTGGGATTATTTTCTAGAAATTCCCATGCTTTTTTAGCAGAATCAAGACACTGGTTAGCAAACTTTTCATCATAATCCTTATATAAGAGGTAGGCCTGTGCCAAAACAGCTGCTGCACAAGCAGTATCATCAGTTGTACAACCGTTTTGATCCCTTATTATTCTTGCTTTGACATTTTCATCATCATCGGACTGAACTCTTGGATAGAAGCCTCCGCTTGAAGCATCTTGCATCTTAAGCATCCATTCCAGCTCCCACCTGCACTCATCAAGAATGTCGGGTATGCCGTTTCCGCTTTCCGGTATGTTAAACTGATTGTCTGTAAACTGTGAAGGGAATGTTTCATAAGCCCAGAAAAGATCTGAAAGACCCGAAGCCCCTGCATTCACATATTTACCAAAGTCACCGGCATCATACCAGCCCTTTGAAACATCTATGGGTGCTTTTTTGCCCGATGCAAAGGATGCTATAGAATCCTGAGGAGTTTTATCTTCTCGTGGATATCCCTCGGCATAAGGCTCCGAAAGCTCAATTCCCTGACGCTGATAGTAGAAATATCTTGCTGAATCGGTAATAAGCTCTTTGTATATGTCTTGTCCTATTTTAAACTTGAGTGATGCGTCAATGCTTGAATCCGAAACAGTTATATAATATTCACCCGGTGTATTGAATTGGCTGAAATCGGCTTTAAATATTTTTTCACCGGAATCCACAGCTTCAAATTCTGAAACCAGAGTTAAATTGTTCTTGTATACAACAGTATCATCCGATACTTTCTTTACCTGAAATTCCGTATCTTCGGACACTGTAAGCTCTTCCGGAAATCCTGTAATAAGAGCATACTTTTCACTTTCGGGTAAGAAGCCCAGCTGATTGACTTTAATGGCAGGTGCTGCCTTTTCATTATCGGGAGAAGTAATTTTAATATCATTGAACCAAACTGTAAATGGGTCTATATTAACCTTGTCTATAACAAGGCATGTAACCGAGGACGGATCAAACTTTGGGTTAAGAGCAGCAATATCTTTTAAAGGTATTTTCACATGCTGCCACTCTGTAGTTATTTCTGCATATTTTGATACCGCAATCTTCACATCGACTTCAAGGCCTGCTGCACGTTCATAAACCTTATCCCTGAAGCCTATTACAAAATCCTCTCCGCCTTCTTTACCTATTATATTGAATTCTAGAAAACCGTTTTCAATATATTGTGATATGTCGTGGGAGTTCCATCCCCTAAGAGTTAATAGTGATACCCACCAGCCTGAATTGACAGGTTTTGAAATATTAAGTCTCAGTGATGGTAAATTGTTATATGTTACTTCAGTATCGAGAGGCAAGGTGCTATTTACTGTTTCGATTTCACCTGCTCCGCTTCCGGTCCAACCACCAACAGCAGCATCTTTGAATATTTGTACATCCAAAAGCTTTCTGTACCCCTCAGGCGGATTAGCCGCATTTGAATGCATCGGCGACATAATCATGGTAAAAACCATAACAATGGCCAGTAAAAGTGATAGTTTTTTCTTCATCTTATCATTCTCCTTTTTAAAATTTGTAAAATTATAGATATTATTAATATCAAGCTAATTTTACCATTTTTCAATGATAATTTGAAGAAATTTCTATTACATAGAATAGTAAAAGCTATAATGAGACAGGATTCATTATAGCTTTTAATGAGCTATTTGTTCCTTATCATCCTAATAATGAAAAAAGCCAGTGTTCCGAAAAGTGCCATTAGAACTATAGGCAAAAATGCAATGCCTACCCCTTCTGCTTTTCCCTTTGCTACCAATATAGAAATACATAGTAAATAGGTAAGAATCAACGATATTTCCATTTTAATAAGTCTTATCAGAGTTCTTGCATTGGTATACTGGAATTTGGCATTTTCCTCTGTGATCTCACATAAATAATTGAATGTATGAGGAAATTTCCCCAATACGGCTAATAAAGCATACAAACCTATATTCGCAATGAGCAAAACAAACAAAACGCCTTTTCCACCCCATCCGTCTACCTTTCCGGAAAACCCAAAGTGACTGGGTATTCTATAAGGTAGGTCATTATAATTTATCAGCATAAATAAAGCTGCTCCCAATAATGATAAAACACATACGCCTTCAATAACGATTTCCGGAAGTGTTAAAGGAATTTTGAGTTTTGGTCTTGTTTTTTGCATATGATCACCAACCTGCTTTTTTATATGCCATATTAACACTGGACTCCCAATTCAATACCAATTATAACAGTTTAATTTGCATGTATCAATCGCCATTACCAAACATATGCAAATATAAGCTTTAATTACACCTTTCCAAGTGATTACATTTAATTCTATAGTATCCATTTAATATTTAGCAAGCAATTAAATGGTAAATGGATACATGGTTGACACTCATTTACATTTATGTTATGATGTATAATAAAGGCGTTCCGCAATTTATTTGCGGGATGCCTTGTTCTATTATTTAGATATTTTCCATTTAATAACACTAAGAAAAAGAGGGAGATGTAAATGTGTAAAGGCTTGTTATCAAGGGAAATGTATGATTATTTAACCCAGCATTCAGTCGAAATTGCCAGAAAAAAAGAGATGCTTATTAAAGAGCTCTTCGTTGAAGAAACACAGGAAAGTATTAGTTTCAATGAATTTTTTAATGAATACCTGGATAATATAGACAATTATTTAAGTACAACAAGAGTAGGTAAAGGAGGCAGCAACACCTGTCCGTTTGTAATCATCGGCAGTATTGTTGATGTACATGATTTTGACTACAATGAAGATTTACAATATCATATTGTGCTGCCATATGAAAAAAGACAGGAGACTAATATTGACTGTGCATCTTGCCTTTCACCATTAGGTAAGTCCCTGTTGTTCAAAAGATTAAATGAACCTGTAAATATACAAGTTCCCGCAGGCGAACTGCACTATATTATAAACAAAATAACTGTCCCTGATATAAAAGCAGTTACAGCAAGCAAACTCTCAAATGGGTAAAGTGAATGATTTCAGGCATTTCCCTTACAGGCACAGGGGGAAATGCCTTTCACCCATTACAATATTTATTTGAAAACGAGGTGTTATTTTTTTATGTATACGAGCATTGAACTTACCACATATGTATATAGGGCTATTATAAGTCATCTTGTTGATTTTGAGGAGCAAAAAGATAAAATAGTTAATGAACTTTATAGCGAACCATCGGCTTTACGTGATGATTTTAGCAGTTTTTTAAATACTTATCTGATAAAGCTTGAAGAATTGATTAAAGCAGCTCAAATTGCAGACAAGCCAACACGTGAGAAATTAAAACAACTTAATTACCTGCCCTATGTGATTATTGGAAGCACTGTAGAGTTGGAGGATGCTAACGGTTTAAATACACAATCTTTCAAAATCGTTTGCCCATACGATAATTCCAACTCAAAAAAGGATTTGTCCTATATTTCTTCTCTGGGAAGAGCTTTAATGCTCAAGAAGCCCGGGGATGTGATAACGGCAGAAGTCAACAAGACTAATCGTACTTATAAAATAAAATCAATACGTTATGAATTTTAACCGCTCATATTATTATACAAAAAACAGTCTGTTGTATGGTCATTAACCATACCGATAGATTGCATATAAGCATAAATAATGGTAGAACCGACAAACTTAAACCCCAGTTTTTTCATGTCTTTGCTTATTTTATCGGAAAGGTTTGTAGAAGCAGGAACATCGGATAATTTGTCCCAGGAATTAACAATGGGAACATGTCCGACATAGCTCCATATAAAGTTATCGAAGCTTCCATACACGCTCTGTACCTTTTTAAAGCATATTGCATTTTGTTTGACTGATTCAATTTTCAATCTGTTTCTGATAATATCTTTATTTTGCATAAGAGCTTGAAATTTACTATCATCATATTCAATTATCTTTTCTATATCAAAGTTATCAAATGCCTTTCTGAAAGCTTCCCTCTTTTTCAAAACAGTGAGCCAGCTTAGACCTGCTTGCATGCCCTCAAGAACAAGCATTTCAAAAAGTCTGGTATCGTCGTGAAGGGGCCTTCCCCACTCCAAATCATGATATTTTTGATATATTTCATCGTTGGTACACCATGCACATCGTATAATATTTTCATTCATATGTACTTCTCCATGCTTAGTCTATTTAATTACACTTATGTTTACCACATTTACATTAACTGTATTTATATTTACAATTTTATATTAGCTGTAAAAGCATCGTAACGCCTTCTATTTCATTCTCCAATTCATCACATTCTGCCTGCTGGCTCTTTATATAGTTTTCAAACAAATATGCTTTATCAGGATGCTTTTCTTTAAGCTCGTTGGCTCGCTTTATAATAAATGCTTGCTGCTCATCATTGGTGCTTTTGAGCTCGTCATCATCGTTAAACCTTTCATCAAGCAGCTTGACTCCTGCATTTTGAAAACACATAAGCCATTTCTCTTTTGTATAATAGCTGTCATCGGAATCGTCTTTTCCATAAGCATCATCAATAAATATGTATCCGCCTTTTTTAACTGTGCCTTTTAGCTTTTGAATTGTTTCTTCGGGATTTCCAAGTACATCTCCAACAGCACCGAGTATAACAATATCATAATCCTTTTCCACTTTAACAGACTCATTTATATCTCCAACATTAAAACAGCACAAGTTTTCTACACCGTATTCTTTTGCTTTTTTATTGGAAAATTCAATAAACTCGGGAATAATATCAATCCCCTTTATTTTACATCCCAACACCCTGGCCAAATGGACACTTACAGCCCCTTTACCGCATGCCAAATCAAGCACTCTCGTCTTGTCCGATACATGTATATGCTTTGAAATCATATCGGCAATGTCCTTAGGTGATGAGCCCAATTCCCACAAGTCCTGCAATAAATAGGGCAAATACGGAATCAATTCTGTAGTTTCTGCAGTCAATGATTTTGCAAGCTTTTCTTCAACTTTAGACATAGTATATTTCCCCTTCCTATTTTTCAGCTACAACAAGCATTTCATAATCCTTTGTAATAAGCTTACTATGAAAATAATGAGATTTGGTCCATCCGGTAAGGCTTCTTATATTCCATTATTATATCATTCATCTTGTATAGAATTCCATATTTATTACACCTTTCCTGAAACAAACTCCACAGCTCCTTTGCCCTAGAAGAACGGCATTCATATGAATTCCCATAATATCTTATATATTTTTCTTTGACCGAAGGGAACAGTTCATCCAGCTTTTTATAATACCAATCCCTTTGATTCTGCCTTAATGTTACACCGAAATCGGGAAAAATAAATTTTGCCCCGCTCTTTTGTGCAAGCTCAATAATACCACTAATATTGTCATCAGTATCTTCTATAAAAGGAAGTATGGGCATCATCAATACTCCTGCAAAAATACCTTCCTCGGTAAGCTTTCTTATGGCTTCAAATCTTTGGGATGAAGAGGCTACATGAGGCTCAACCTTCTTGCACAAAACATCATCAGCCGCTGTAATCGTAATTTTTATCAACACTGGAGAATGCTTTGATATATCCTTTAAAATGTCAATATCCCTGATAATTAAATCGCTTTTGGTGGCAATGGAAACACCAAACCCATAGCGATTAATAAGCTTTAAAGCACCTCTTGTAAGTTTATATTCTTTTTCAAAGGGATTGTACGGATCACTCATAGCTCCCGTTCCAACAACACCCTTTTTACGCTTTGATTTAAGGTCACGCTCAATTATGGCAAGAGCATTTTCTTTCGCTCTTACCACATCAAAATTATCCACTCTATAGCATTCACTTCTGCTGTCACAGTAAATGCAGCCATGGCAGCAGCCTTTATATATATTCATGTTGTAATTGTTTCCAAACCATGAATTGCCCTCAAAATAACCCGATACTATTGTTTTAGCCTTTATGAATTCCATCTTAAACCTCTTTTTCCAGAGAATGATTATCGTTCCTTACTTTGAACCTCAGCACAGTTTTGAGCTTACCGGCTTCGGTCTTGCGAGGGTCCGAAAGATATATTTCCCGATGCTTTAACGAGATTCTCTCATATCCATTGTCCCTACAATAACGATCCATTTTTTCAAAGCTTGCAGGTTCATCATCATAGCTTCCTAAATGAAGCATCTGACAGCACATTCCCTCGGTTATGGTAACAAGATTAATTTTATCAAGATAATCATTGGGCTTTTTATTTTTCGTTTCAATAATAAACCTCTCAAACAATTCATCATCTAAAAATTCCGGCTGACGTATCATTATGGAGTATGCATAGTTGCTTTTATCGGTTATCGGCTTGGTTTTATCAACCAGGTCCCACACACCTTCAAGCGGAAAAACAGTATAATCATAATATCCTTTGGGAACTTCCTTGCTTTTATAAGACATTTTTACCGAATAACTAAAGCTGTAAAGTGCAGCAGTTGCTAATGCAAACTCATCGCCATTAGGATCTCCTTTGCCGTCGATACATGCAAATTTCATTGAAGGTACTTCTATAATGCCAGGGTCATTTTTAGGCAGGTATAAATCCTTAAAAGCCTTCTTATAATCCAGTTTGTCCATGGTTATCCTCCATCCTTGCACAATGCAAGACCGATTTATAATATTGTTATGAAATCAGTATATCATTCTTAATCTGACAACTATATGTCATATTATAAGTATTTGCTTAAATAGATATTTCACAAACATTAGTAAAACACCCGCTTATCTTCGTTATACGATGAGAGGCGGGCGATTTTGAACATGTATAGAATAATTAATTTTTGAGAGTTATTTTACAGCTAAGAAATACAATACAATGAGGATACCCAGAACGATTCTATACCAGCCAAAAGCTTTAAAATCGTTGTTTCTGATATACCGCAATAAAAACTTGATTGCTATTACAGAAACAACAAAAGCCACTATCATTCCGGTTAATAATATAGCTATTTCCATTCCGGTATAATCAAATCCGAATTTTACAATCTTTAATGCACTAGCACCAAACATTATAGGAATAGACATAAAGAACGAGTACTCCGCAGCAATATGGCGAGAGGATCCCAACAATATACCTCCGAGAATAGTTGCTCCAGAACGTGAAGTTCCCGGTATTAAGCTCAGCACTTGAAATACACCTATTCCAAATGATGTTTTATATGATAAATCTGAAAAATCCGTAACTGTAGGCCTTCTTTTTTTATTTCTGTTTTCAATGACAATAAAAAGTATTCCGTATATTATCAATGTGATTGAAACTGTAACATAATTATAAAAATGCTCATCAAGCCAATCATCAAATATTACACCCAATACGCCGGCAGGGACTACACCAATTAATACCTTGAACCAGATTGATACTGTATCTTTCTTTTCCTGCACAGTCTTTTTGGTTGAAAATGGGTTTAACTTGTTAAAATACAATAGAACAACAGCTAAAATTGCACCAAGTTGAATTACAACCAAAAACATTTCCTTAAAAGCGTCATTCACATTCAGCTTAATAAATTCATCCGCCAAAATCATATGTCCTGTGCTGCTGATAGGCAACCACTCAGTAATACCTTCTATGATTCCTATAATAATCGCTTTTATGATTTCAATAAACTCCATTCCTATTTCTCCTTTTTCTAAACTTTACCTCAATTATATTGCACAGCATAACATAAATATCATCTAATGTAAAATATTACCCCCATGGTTGTATAAACTTTGTTAAAAAGTCGTGAGGAATATTGAATCTTTCATTATCAATAAATACTTCCTCCAATTCATCAATCGATTCGTCCTTCTTTTTATAGTGACTGATCTCTTTATGAATGCTTTCCATTTTCCTATCAAGCTGCGATACCGTTTCTGCCGCTATCTTAAGCTCTTCCTTCAAGCCTTCCGGAATTTCTTTATCGTATTTATAGTAAATTTTATGCTCTAAGCTTGCCCAAAAGTCCATCGCAATTGTTCTTATTTGAACTTCAACATAGACATCATCTGCTCTGTCTGACATAAAAATAGGTATTTGAAGTATCAAATGCAAGCTCTTATAACCATTAGGCTTGGGATTCTTTATATAATCCTTGCATTCAACTATCTTGATGTTTTTTTGATTTTCCAGCATGTCTTTTAATTCATATATATCTGAAATAAAGGAACAAGTGATCCGAATACCCGCAATATCTCGGATATTTTCCTTTATTGAAGCCAATGACAATTCGTACCCTTTTCTATGAACTTTTTTTACAATGCTTTCAGGAGTCTTTAGGCGAGATTTAACATGCTCAATAGGATTATAATCATGAATATAGCGAAACTCTTGCCTCAATATATCAATCTTTGTATTAACCTCATCCAATGCAAATTTATAAGACATAAAAAATCGAGTCAGGTCTGTTTTTATTTGTTTCAAATTCATATTTTTCTTACTCTCCATATTACATCTGCTCCTTTTAATCTTTGATTAATTATTATTGACCCCGATAAATTCTTTAATCTAATTTTACTATATAAATATGAACTAAATATGAACATTGATCAAATCCACTTCCTATTATCCCATTTAGAATTAAAACTGTCTATATTGACATATATCTCATTTAAAATTTTAATGGAAGGATTTTTTGTTTTTGTGTAGAAATATAAAATATACATAAGTATTAAAACTAAAAATTACAGTTGATTGTATAGGTTACATTCAGTTCCTTCTCCCACCTGACTTTTAAATGAATTTCATCCATAAATTACTTTGTATTGTATGTTTATTTATGCAGGATAATCCGTTAAATAATAGCACAAATTACTTTCGGCGGTTAATTCTTTTGTTTTTATTTACTCTAAGTTCATATTGGGGACATTATTTGAAATGTACTTTTATATCAGCAGATTGGTATGATATTGTTCACCTCTCGCTGCAACAATAGAATAAAGGAGATAATAATATGCTACAATTAAAAGAAATCAAGAAAAGCTATACAACGGGAGATTTTACTCAGGTTGCATTGAATAATATAAGTTTGATTCCACTGCATAAACTCTTTTTTTACAATAGATGTACCTTGACA
>DAOOVO010000045.1:0-32110 GCA_035370245.1 Pseudobacteroides sp. | reverse complement strand
TAATGTACCCTTCGTTAGGGTAGTATTCATAACAATGACACTATGTGAGCTCATGGGATCCTTCAGGCTGAAGCCCTCAGGATGTCTCTATGGTGTATTCATAGCAATGACATACAAAGACCCTAGTTTTTGTTTATATTAATTCTATCATAAATATTATGATTTATCAAATTTTCTTATTAGCCTGCTTTCTTCTTTCAAGTTCGGTCAGGTATTTTTTTCTGAGCCTTATGGCATCCGGTGTTACCTCAACCAGTTCATCATCATTTATGAATTCCAGGGCAGCCTCCAAAGTCATGACTTTGGGCGGGGACAGCTGGATGGCATCATCGGAGGCAGAAGACCTTATATTTGATTGCTTTTTGGTTTTGCAGGGATTTACGGTAATATCATCTCCCCGGGAATTCATTCCTATTATCATTCCTTCGTATACCTTGTCTCCGGGAGAAACAAAGAGTATGCCCCTACTTTCCAAATTGCTCAAAGCATATGCCACTGCCTCCCCTTCCTCGCTGGATATCAAAACCCCGTTGGTCCTTTGGGGTATTTCCCCCTTGTATTTTTCATAATGGTCAAATATTCTCACCAAGGTTCCTTCACCGTGGGAATCATTCATCAATTCCGAGCGGTAACCCAAAAGGCCCCTGGTCGGAACCATGTACTCGATTCTTACAAAATTGCCCACCGGCACCATGGAAACCATTATGCCCTTTCTTAAATTAAGCTTTGATATTACTGAGCCTGAATAAATTTCAGGAACATTTACAACAACCCTTTCAACAGGCTCCATTATAACTCCGTCTATTTTCTTAAGGATAACCTCCGGTCTTGATACGGAAACCTCATACCCTTCCCTTCTCATATTCTCAAGGAGTATTGACAAGTGAAGCTCACCTCTGCCTGATACCTTGTATCCGTCAATTGCCCCTTCCAGGGGCTCAACCCTCAGCCCTACGTTAACTTCCAGCTCTCTTTCAAGCCTTGACTTTAAATGCCTGGTTGTAACATATTTTCCTGACATACCGGCAAAAGGCGAAGTATTTATCAAAAAGTTCATGGACATGGTAGGTTCTTCGATTTTTATGGTTTCCATGGGTATGACCTTGTCTTCCCTGCAAATGGTATCACCTATCGATATATTTGGAATACCCGACACTACGACTATATCCCCGCTGCAGGCTTCCTTTACCTGGGTCCTTTTTAAGCCTTCATAAACAAAAATGTTGGATATTCTTTGTTTTTCAACACTGCCGTCATGCTTGGCAACGGAAACCGTCTGACCTTCCCTGATTGTTCCTGCAGTCACCCTTCCTATTCCCAACCTGCCTATATAATCATCATAGGCAAGAGTTGACACCTGCATCTGCAGGCTTTCATGGTCCCTGTCGGGATAGGGCTCTACATGATTGATGATTGTTTCAAAAAGTGGGGCTATGCTGTCGCTTTCTTCATCCAGTTCATACTGGACTATGCCTTTTTTTGCTATGCCGTACAGGATGGGAAAGTCCAGCTGGTCATCATTGGCATTCAATTCCACAAACAAGTCAAAGACCATTTCGACAACTTCTTCTGCCCTGTGGTTCTTCTTATCTATTTTATTTATGAGCAGGATGGGCCTTAATCCTATCTCCAGGGATTTTTGCAGGACAAACCGGGTTTGAGGCATGGGACCTTCAATGGAATCCACCAAAAGAATAACCGTATCCACCGTCTTCATGATTCTTTCAACTTCCGATGAAAAGTCGGCATGGCCCGGTGTGTCTACTATATTAATTTTTATATCCTTATACATGACAGAGCAGTTTTTGGAATATATGGTTATTCCTCTTTCCCTCTCCAGGTCATTGGAGTCCATAACCTGGTCAACTACTTCCTGATTTTCTCTGAAAACGCCGCTCTGCTTTAAAAATGCATCCACTAAGGTGGATTTTCCTGCATCAACGTGGGCAATTACCGCTATGTTTATTATTTTTTTCTTCATGATTTTTTGCACCTCTTTTTTCCACAGCATAGTGTATGCTTTTTATCGTCATAATGCAAGATTTTTTTGCAAGCACTAAAAAAAATTATCATAAAAAAAAGGGAACTCCTCGTCCCCTTCGCTTATCCCTTATATACCACTTTACCGTCAATGATGGTCATAACCGTTTTAGCATCTATATCCAGGAGAGGATTCCCTTTAAAGATTGCTATATCCGCATCTTTTCCCACCTTCAGGCTTCCTACCCTGTCATTGATTCCTGTTATTTCTGCCGGATATATAGTTATAGCCTTCCAGGCCTCTTCTTCTGAAAGCCCTGCCTTAACCGCCATGCCGGCACACATTGTTATGTGCTGGATGGGTATTACGTTTGAATCCGTTATGATGGCAATCTTGATTCCGGCATCTGAGAGTATCTTTGGTGTTTCAAAGCTTTTATTCCTCATTTCCACCTTAACCCTTGCGCCGAAAGTAGGACCGATCAGGCATGGTTTGCCTGCTTCTTTCAGCTCTTCAACTATCAGGTGGCCTTCCGTACAGTGGTCCAGGGTTATATCCAAATCAAACTCCCTGGCAATTCTAAGAGCCGTAAAAACATCATCCGCCCTGTGGACATGGGCTTTTATGGGTATTTCCTTCCTCAGCACCGGCAGCAGGGCATGGAGCTTCATATCAAAATCCGGCTTTCGGTCTGGGTCTTCCTTGGAAGCATCCAAATCTTCCATGTAATTTTTTGCCTCAAAAAGGGTTTCTCTCAACAAGGCAGCTACAGCCATCCTGGTAATGGGAGATTTGTGCTGGTCTTCATATACCCTCTTGGGATTTTCGCCAAATGCAACCTTCATGGCAACAGGGTCCTTGATGATCATATCGTCAATTCTCCTGCCGTAGGTTTTAATTGCCGCAAAGGTCCCGCCGATAACGTTGGCACTTCCGGGTCCCGTGACAGCCGTGGTCACTCCTCCTTCAAGAGCATCCTGAAACCCCTGGTCCATGGGATTAATTCCGTCAATTGCCCTTAAGTGGGGAGTAATTGGGTCCACCGATTCATTTCCGTCATCCCCTTCAAAACCGATTCCTTCTTCAAACATGCCTATATGGCAGTGGGCTTCCACTAAGCCCGGTGTTACCAGGAGACCCTCGGCATCAATTACATCCGCATCCTGAGGGATATCCAGGTCCCTGCCTATAGCTATAATTTTTTTGTTATCTATGATAATTTGACCTTTTTCAATATCTTCCCCGTCCATGGTTTTAATGTAACCATTTTTTATTACAAGCATTCTTCCTCCAAATTACAAATATTTATTTTTGTATAAATCCAACTTTCTTCTGTACCTTTCTCAAGGTTTTTATTGCTGTTTTCTCGGCCTTTTGAGCTCCCATCCTGAACACACTTTCAAGATAATCCTTGTTACTCAGCAAATAATCTATTTTTTCCTGTATGGGCTTAAGCTCTTCAATAACCACCTGGGCAACATCCTCTTTTAGCCGGGCATAGCCCTTGCCTTCATAATTTGAAACTATGGTATCGGGCTTCATGTTTGTGATTTTTGAGTAAATATTTATAAGATTTTTTATGCCGGGCTGGTCGTCGGAATAATTTACGACTCCAACAGAATCGGTAACTGACCGTTTAAACTTTTTCATTATGACATCCGGTTTATCGGTCAATAGGATATATGAATTTTCGTTTGAATCCGATTTGGACATTTTGCTTTCAGGATCCTGCAGGCTCATGATTTTCGCCACATCAGTTGAAATATATGGTTCAGGTATATTAAAGGTCTCACCGAAGCGATTATTAAACCTTTGTGCAATATCCCTTGTTATTTCCAGGTGCTGTCTTTGGTCTTCCCCTACAGGTACCAAATCAGCCTGATATAAGAGTATGTCTGCCGCCATTAAAACCGGGTAGGTAAAAAGTCCCGCAGTTATGGTATTGGAATCCTGCTTCTTAGACTTGTCCTTGAACTGGGTCATCCTTCCAAGCTCCCCATAGTAAGTAAAACAGTTCAATATCCATGAAAGTTCCGCATGGGCTGATACATGAGACTGTATAAAAAGTGTTACCCGGTCCGGGTCTAGGCCTGCGGCTATGTAATTGGCAAGAACTTCATAGGTGTTCTTTCTTAAATCCTTGGGCTCTTTTGGAACAGTTATGGCATGCATATCGACAACGCAATAAAAGCAGTCGTAGTCATCCTGAAGAGCTACCCAATTTTTCAGGGCTCCCAGGTAATTTCCCAAAGTCAATGAACCGGATGGCTGCATACCGCTGAATATTATCTTTTTACCTTCCATTTTTTCCTCCATCTATTATAAAAAACGAGTCTCTCCAATTGAAACCCGTTAAGCTCAATTTTTTTGATTATACTACCATAAAAATATTTTGTCAATCAGGGACTGACCTGCCTGAAATGACAGGATTACAGCCTTATTATATAAGTAAATATCAAAAATAACACCTGGGATATTTCTATTATGAACCCTTCAATTGATGTAGGAACCTTTTTCACCCTTTTATCCAAAAGGCTTACGCCGTGTGCAAGGGTCATAAAGGTGAGGGATAAGGAAATTATGAGCCTGTAGTTTACCAGGGCCGCAAATAAAAACGGTATCGCAAAGGCGGCAACTATATGATATTTTCCGCAATATTTAAGTATCAAAGTATTTTCTTTATCCCTTGTTATAACCTTGCTGAGTATTATTAAACTTGAAAAACCTGCAGCCGGCATGATCATCAAGGAGGTCGCCGGCACAAGGCGAAAGAGAGAAAAATACATCAATAAGACCATTACCGTTCCAAGGATTCCGGATAAATTTTCCGTTTGGTTGGAAGGTTTTATATAAAAATTTAAAGTCCTGTATACATCCTTTATATTGGCTGTTTTTGTTACTATACAGTAATATAAAAGAAGGACAGAACTTATAAAAAAACCGTCATACATATAACGGAAGGAACCAATAATAAAGGCAACAAAACCAAGAACAATCCCTATTAAAGGAAGAAGCAGTATGCCGTTTTTGTAATCCTCCTCACTTGCTTCTTCATAGACAATGAGATTTATGCAGGTATATTTTTTTAACAGCTCCACAAGGCCCAGGACAATACTTCTCAAGTCAAACATAATAAACACCTCTAACGGTTACCATATATATAATGTTACAGGCTTTTATACAACCTGTACAAAATCACATAGGCTTCCTGGTAGGTACAGTAATCGTATGGTTTAAAGTTTCTGCCGTCTCCTTTAAGCAAGCCCTTGCTTGCAGCTATGTATATATATGGTTTATCATTTTCTGAAACATCGACTATATCGTCATAAGCCAAAATCTTGTAATCTGATATATCCATCCCTAATTCATTGCCTATATATACCAGGGTTTTGGCAATTTCAAGCCTGGTCATATAATCCTGGGACTCATTAATGGAATCGGTATTTAAAATTCCAATTTGCATGGCTTGATACAAGGTATCCGAGCTCTTGGTCAAATAATCATAATAATTGGTATAGGTTATTCCGTCACTTACGTATATTTCACCCTTAAGGGGGTCCAAAGCCACGTATTCTTCGCAAGCTCCCAAATCATAGTATTTACCTATCATATTTAAAATTAATTCATAAAAATCTTCCCTCTTGATATAAGCTTCATATAAGCCGTCAAATTCGTCCGGTATAAGGAGGTTGGCTTTCATTTGAGCTATAATATCCCTTGCCCAGGCCTGGGGAGCCTGGGGGATTGCATCCAGCCATAATTTTGTGTTCTCGGTGATTGAATCAAAAATCACATCAAATTCCTTGGCAAGCAGCTTAATTTTTTCATGAATAGCCGCACCGGTGTCCTTATCCAGGGAACGGACAAAGGAAGGATTCACTTCTGCGTACCATATTAAATCTGCAATTTCCTCCTGGAAATTAGTTGCGGAATGCTTGTTTATATATACCTTTTCGTAATCATCATCCCAGGATCCGTATTCATAACCTGCATTTAACCTGTTAAATTCTCCTCTTAATTTTGATGAGTCATGATTATCAAGAATATAATTGCAAACGAACTGACTCAATACATGCATTACGGCTTGTTCTGACGCATAGCAGGGTCCGGAATACAGGCTGCTTTCCAAAGTCTTTATGTATATATTAACCGAGTTTTCATCTTCCGGGGATTGTGAGAACAAGTCTCTTATGATTTCAGTCTTATCAAAAATTACATTTACGGCAATTCCCTTTTGCAGATAAAAATCGGTAATTTCTTTAATCATACCGGCAGGAAACCTCTTGATGCATTTTTCCAAGGTTGTAAGACATTCGCTGAAATCCCCGCAATCTGATTCTTCAGGCAAGATGATGCTTATTCCGTAGTCTTTTTCCAGGTCACCCTTAACATCTCTTGTATTACTATCATTGCTAATAGCAAAAACTTGAGTTCCCATTATTGCAATACAGATTATTAAACCCAGGATCCTTGTCAATTTACCCATCATATGCACCTCACCGATTAAACACAAAATTAAATCTTACTAAAAAAGTATTAAAATTATAACACAGGGCAAAATAAAAAGCAATAAAAATCTGCAAACGTTTACGCATAAAAAGCTTGTAAGCCGGTAAATTGTTGATATAATGAGAAATATATGATATATGCGAGGGGACCCAGATG
The DNA here is from genome assembly GCA_035370245.1 of Pseudobacteroides sp. Classification (GTDB taxonomy): domain Bacteria; phylum Bacillota; class Clostridia; order Acetivibrionales; family DSM-2933; genus Pseudobacteroides. Next base: position 25,464 of record DAOOVO010000045.1, on the reverse strand, counting down.
AAGATAACAATAATATCCGTGGGTAAAATAAAAGAAAAGTTTTATGCGGAAGCAGTGAAAGAGTATGCTAAGCGGCTCTCCAGGTATTGCAAACTCACAGAAGAAGTTGTACCGGATGAAAGAGCCGATGAGTGCTTTTCTCCTGCGGAAATAGACCGGGTAAAAATTAAGGAAGGGCAAAAAATACTTAACAAGATTCCCAAGAATTCTTATGTAATTGTTTTGGACATAAAGGGTCTTGAGCTCAGCTCCGAAGCCTTTGCCGATAAAATAAAGGTCCTGGCTGATCAGGGCATTTCCGATATAAGCTTCATCATAGGCGGGAGCAACGGACTTTCTATGGAAGTAATAAACAGGGCCGACTTTAAGCTTTCATTTTCCAAAATGACCTTCCCCCATCAATTATTCAAAGTCATCCTCCTGGAACAAATCTACAGGGCCTTTAAAATAAATTCGGGGGAAACGTACCATAAATAATACTTTTTTAACAAAACCTCATTCCAATTTTCCTATGCGGTTAAGGGGGAAAAACCTGAAGGCTGCTTTTCCGATAATCTTTTCCTCCGGTATATAGGGATTGGTCCAGTATCTTGCATCCACGGATATAGGCCTGTTATCCCCAAGGAAAAAGTATGTGCCTTCAGGAACCGTAAATGTTCTTGCCTCTCCTCTTGCTTGTCTGGCATAGGGTTCATAAAGTTTTTCACCGTTAATAAACACCTGGCCTTCTTCATTTATTTCAACGGTTTCACCCGGAAGTCCGATAAGCCTTTTCACCAGCTTCTCATTTAGTTCATCCGACTGAAATACAAGGATGTCGCCTCTTTTTGCATCCTTTATGTCAAAGAGCTTGTTGACATATAACCTGTCTCCAGGCATGATTGTCGTTTCCATGGACCCTGTCGGAACAGTCACCAAAATAAAAACAAACTTGTTTAAAAACAACACAATAACAACAGCAATTATAGCAGGTATTACCCACTCATTAATAAATGTTTTCATGTTCACGTCCTTTATCTCATTAATACTGATTCTTTCAAATCACCTAACATCCATTATAACAATGTTTGATTCATGAATCAACGAAAATTAACATCTTAATAAGATTGTAAGAAAGTAAAAATGGGTATATAATAGTCCAAGGAGGTGCTTATGAACAATAATATTCTATTAGCATTCGGATTAACCCTGTTAGCAGGGCTAAGCACGGGCATCGGCAGTGCAATCGCCTTTTTTGCAAAAAAAACAAATACTAAATTTTTAGCCTTCAGCCTGGGCTTTTCGGCAGGCGTAATGATTTATGTCTCCATGATCGAGATTTTCGCCCAGGCTCAGAAATCTTTGATAGCAGAACTTGGCTTAAAAGCAGGTTCATGGGTAACAGTTGCATCATTTTTCGGCGGAATGTTTCTTATAGCTCTTATTGACAAGGTTATACCCAATGAAGAAAATCCCCACCACCTGCACAAGGTCGAAGATTTAAAGGAAGAAAAGGTTCAAATAGAGGACAACCTCATGAGAACCGGAATATTCACGGCATTGGCAGTAGGTATACATAATTTCCCCGAAGGTCTTGCAACATTCATTTCCGCCCTTCAACAACCTACTATAGCCATACCCATAACCGTTGCTATAGCCATTCACAACATCCCCGAGGGAATATCCATATCTGCCCCAGTTTATTATGCCACGGGAGACAGGAAAAAAGCATTCTACTACTCTTTTCTTTCAGGACTTGCAGAACCGATCGGAGCTCTTATTGGTTATCTGCTCTTAATGCCTTTCCTGAACGAGACCGTATTTGGCATAGTCTTTGGAATAGTTGCCGGCATAATGGTTTATATATCTTTGGATGAACTGCTTCCTTCGGCCCATAAGTACGGTGACCACCACCTTTCAATAGCCGGCCTGATGTCCGGTATGGGTATTATGGCTTTAAGCTTGTTATTGTTCATATAGGTATGTCATCATGAATAACAGATAAATGCCCTTCGAAAAAGCGAAGGGCTGTTTTTATAGAGGGCTGATAACCTGGGTGACTGTGCCAAACTCATAACCTTGGTCTCTCAATTGGTCTATCATTGACTGAAGGCCTTGAAGCGTGTCAGGTGCCGATTGATGCATCAGGATAATTGCTCCCGGCTCTGCATTATTTACAACCCTTGCAATTACTGCATCAGCTCCCGGGTTTTTCCAATCCAGGGAGTCTATGGTCCACATAATGGTTACATAACCAAGAGAAGCTAATTGGTTTAGAAGGGCCTGGGTGTATTCGCCAAAGGGGGGCCTGAACAAATAGGGATCCTGGCCTGTGATATTCCTGATCAGGGCTTCAGTTCGAGCAACTTGGTTGATAACTTCCTGCATTGATATCATGGGCATATGAGGATGAGTATAGGAGTGGTTTCCTATCTCATGACCTTCTGCTGCTATAGCCCTGGCTAATTGGGGATAGTTGATCAGCCAGATTCCCGACAGGAAAAATGTTGCCTTAATATTATTATTCCTTAATATTTCAAGCAATTCATAGGTTTGATTGTCACCATAGGTTGCATCAAATGTCAAGGCAACCATCCTCCTGTTTGGGTTCCCCCTGTATATAGCAACAGCATTCTCAGGAATTGTAATTGTAATGACCATTCCCGGAACAAGCCTTCGGGGGTCCAGACCCGGATTGCTGTCTAAAATGGACTGGGTAGGTGTTCCAAATCTTGCGGCAATTTTATATATTGTATCTCCGGGCAGGACTGTATACCTTATTATGCCCTGCACTAAAGGCTCAAAGGGATTAAGAGCTTCTTGAGGCAGTATAATTTTCATACCGGGAAAAATCAAGGAAGGGTCGGGAATGTTGTTTAATTCTAAGATTCTCCTAATGCTTACCTTGAATAAAAGCGAAATAATATACAGAGTATCCCCGGGTTGTACGGTATATATCAAGCTTCCGGGAGGGGTTTCCAAATATTCCTCTTCAACGGGTATCAATATGACAGAACCGGGATAGATAAGGTCAGGATTTGTGATGTTATTTGCATCTATGATTGCCTGTAGGGAACTTCCATACATGCGGGCAATATTGTACAGGGTATCTCCGGGCTGCACCGTATATATTATTTGACTCATAATAACCTCCTGTTCTTTATCTTTATAATATTCCAAACCTTAATTTAAGTGATAGCTGCTTTGACATGAGATCCTTGACTGTCGCTCAGGATAATAAAACCTACAAAAAAATAAAATCTGCCTGTGCAGATTATTAATAATGGTAAGATAATTGAAAGTGTCATGACAGAACTTAACTTGGACATAGACAGGGTGCTATACGAAATTAAAAGGCTTGGATACAAAGACATAAAAGATGTTTTTTATGCGGGTATTGATTGTCAGGGACAATTCTTCATTGTACCCTGTTTCAAGGAAGGAAGATAGCAGAACCATTAAATGATAGCCTTGTTTCTTCTAAGGATTTATATATATGATACCATGCTATCAGGCAAAGTAATGATTTCGGAACAAATAATATCCTTATAATCAATAAGCGATTTTTCGTCCATACTGATATAATAGGCGTCACGAGATGTTAAGGCAGCTTCACGGAACTTTTCAATATCATCTTGTTTTGGCGCTTTAAAAACTTCTTTCTTCATTATCAGACCCTTAGAAATATAAAATAATTTTAAGCCCTCATCAATGGGAACCGATAAAACTATATCCCTTTTCAAGAGTTCCTTGTATCTATTTAGTGAATTAACAAGATAATTCACATTATTCAAAATGTCTTTGAATAAAGAAGCCCTTTCAAAATTATGTAAAGCAGCTTCATTTTTCATCTTCTTTTCCAATTCATTGATAAAGATACGGGCTTCCGAATCATTCGTCAATATTTCATATAAAGAATTCCTGTTTTCATTAAATTCAAACTCACCTATAGTCACCGGAAAGATGTGATATTCAAAAAAATATGAATCATCCTTTTTAACAATCGGGTATAAATACCTTAAGCTCTTGACGGTTTCATTTAAATAATACCTTTTCCTGAATGGACCGAAAGAGTTTTCTTCTCTCGATTCCACCACTGACAAGGCCCTGTGTTTATTATAGTTTTCAAGCTTTAAATAGACATATCCCCTGTCATGCTTCATTTGGGAATTAAACACAGGTTTTAACTCCTTTATTAAAGAACATTCCAAAAGGCGGGCCTCCAAATGAGTATCTGTCACAATAAATTCAATATTATCAATCAATTGAACCATTCTTTTAATCTTGTCCCACTCGGGATTATGAGTAAAATATGTTTTTACCCTTTTGTTCAGCATCTTGCTTTTCCCCACATAAATCACATTGCCTTTGTTATCGATCATTTTATAGACACCCGGCTTCATGGGGAGCTCATTTAATTTATCCCTTATTTTATCAGAAATATTTATCAATCTATCACCTTTTCTCCACTACTTAGAATGATTATCATCCGGCACTGTAAGCATTCTTCATTACACATTTGAGGATCGTCTCCAAAGTGTCAAAGCTTACAGGTTTAGCCAAATGCCGGTTGAAACCTGTTACCCTTGACCGCTCCACATCTTCTTGCTGAGCATAACCGGTAGAAGCGATAAGATATGTATTTTTTAGTTCATTATCCTGCCTGATTATTTTAGCAAATTCATACCCGCTCATATCCGGAAGACCTATGTCGCATATTATAGCGTCCGGCCTAAGTTCCCTTGCCTTAGCTATACCCTCTGTTCCGTTGTCAGCCACTGAAACTCTATGGCCTGATAAGGCAAGCAGCTCACACATAATATCAGCCAAATCTTTATTATCTTCAATAATTAAAATGTTCAGCAAATCTTCTGACATATAATATACCCTCCAATAATCCGATTTACAATATATTTTAAAGTGGCAGCCTTATAGTGAACTTAGCGCCTCTTCCCAGTCCTTCGCTGAATGCTTCAACCCTGCCGCCGTGATGCTCAACAATTCCTTTAACAATGGACAAGCCAAGCCCAAGACCTTCATGTCTTAAACCCAGGGGTTTATCTGCCTGCATGAAAGGTTTAAATAAATTCAGCTGATCCTTGGGGTCCATGCCTTGTCCGGTATCCTCAACGGTGATTACAGCTTCACTGCAATCTGCATCCTGTGCTACGGAAACAATAACCAAATCATCCTCATTTGTAAATTTGGCTGCATTATGGAGCAGGTTGCCGATAGCTTGAGTCAAACGAGAATAATCTGCCTTCATATATATCGGCAAGCTGGACTTAAACTCTAATTTTACATTTTTTTCAATGAATTGAGGCTGATAGTCCTGAATAACCTTTTCTACAAGATTATTGATTTCTAAAACATCCTTTTTTAAGCAAACCTTATTCTGGGTAATCCGGGTTACATCCAGAAGGTCATCAACTAAATTTTTAAGGAGTTTGCTTTGACGTTTGACAATATCAAGGGCCTTTAAAGCTTGTTGACTGCCGGAGGGTGTCTTTTCAATCAGTTCCAGCGCCATCATAATTGACGCAAGGGGATTTCTCAATTCATGGGAAAGCCTGTTGATAAAAGCATTCTTGTTTTGGTCAACCTGGCGAAGCTTTTCCACCAAATCCAATGCATTTTTTTCGCTTTTTTCAAGAGCCTTTTCAGCTTGTCTTAGGGTAGTAATATCCATTGCAACAGCCACATAATTGATAATTTTCCCGGCCTTGTCACTGATAGCTTCGGTTGAAGCAACCATGGTACCTCTCGTACCGTCAAACCGTTCAAAATCTAAAACCATACCAATCACAGATTCTTTAGGCGGGTATGGCTCAAAAAATATACGTTCATCACTATCTGGCAGAAATATTTTATAAGAATTATATTCTTTTGGAACATCTGAAATTGAAGAATTGCCCCGGTACATATTAATTGCTTCTTTATTCACCATAATCACTTTTCCGTCAGGATCCGCTATCCAGACACCGGCAGGTATTAAATCCATTATGGTTTGAAGCCAGGCAGCTTTTTCTTTCGCTAGTCTCATATAATGTTCTTTTTCTATTTCAATTATTTTACGGTCGATGAGAGCTTTTTTCTCTGATGCTTCTTTATTTTTTAATTCTGTTATATCCTGATAAAAAATCCCAAACTTATCCGGACCTTCCAGCGGAATCACTTGTACATCATACCACCGGCCAAGTGCTTCACTGTACATCTCAAACCTGTCAGCTTTTCCTGCTTTAACTGCCTGGCCATACCGTGTAAACCATTCTTTTTCGACAACAGAATATATTTCTTTAATTCTTTTTCCAACAATCTCTTCCCGGTTGAATCCCATATGTTTTTCAACTGCATGATTAACGTCTAAAAGCAAATAATCAACCGGTTCTCCTGTTTCATTAAAGATCAGCTGGTTGATTTGAATTGCTATCGGTATATTTTCAAATAAAATCCGATAAAAACCTGCTTCTTGCTTAAAAGCATCATTTTTGCTCATAAAATAACTCCAACATGGATATGTTATGTTAATTTAAGTGCAATAAAAAATTTAGCAGTGCTTTTAATATTATATATTAAGCAGGTTGGGAAATTTGTCGAATTTTGGTATATTTGTTAAAATTATGACTATTGTTCAAATTTTATAACATTTGAATTATTGTACCCGAATAAATCATTATCCATAAAATCATGCCTGTGACAATGGCTATCAGCCAAATTTTATAATATATTAAGTTATTATAAATAAATTCTTTATCATTGCCTGATTTATTCAATAGATTCCAGCTTAATGCTATAGTTAAAATACCAATAAAATCTATAACTATATAATATAAAAATATGCCGCCATCAGGGATAATAAAAAATTGAGAGAGCGTAAAAATTACAATCTGAATACTTAATAATATAAATATATTTACCATTTTATGAGATATTTTTAAATTATCTCTTATGTAAATTAAAAATTATAGGATTAATTGCATAATAGGCAATAAACCCAAAAGATATAGGAATATACGGTAAAAGTTCATAATTTATCTCCATGATAACCATAGTCTATCTTAACAATACGCTTTGATGCTGCTCACAGTCAAATGTTTTTTCATTTATCCGGTGTTTTTCTTATATCTTATTGTATCATTCTTAATACTTAAAATATTTTTTTATTTTATCAATATCAAGCACATGAAAAATTCCATAAAAAATAACAGCTATAGTTATTAACAATGCAAAAGATACTGGGGCTTCTCCTGCATAATCCATAGGATTAGTCTTCCAGGAGCCTTTTTGCATATCAAGAGCTTGTATGATTTTCAATCCGTATAATTGTAAAGATAAAACCAAACTGCCAAAAATAATTGCCAAACGGCCTATAAATGATTTGTTCATCAAAATTCTCCTCGTATAAATACTCCATTTAGTTTGTTAGTCATTCCAGCTTTTTAACATATCCAAATCAAATGTCCATTGGGGAGTAATTAATTTTTCTTTTCCCTTTAATGAATACCAGGGACTTATATCCTCATCCATGGGATTTATCAGAATCTGGGTTTGCTGGGCAGGCATGTAGGACTGGGCCAGCAAGAATATTTTCTCGCCATGGGAATTAACTGCCATGTCAACGATTATTACGGCATGACCCGGGCTGCCGCCAACTATAAAGACATCACCTGCGTTCATGTTATCAATGCTTACGCTCTTTAACTCCTTCTCCAAAGAGAGAGTTCCGGAGTATGCAAAAACCATGTCCATGTATTTTCTGAAATCTTCATATGTATTTGAGGGTTCTGCAGCCTTATAGTATTCCGCATCATTGCCATTGACCCTGATCCTGTAGCCTTCCATCCACTTCCTATACTCTGCCCTAAAGCCGGACACAAAGTTGAAATTGATTTCATCATATCGTCCTTGCAAATAAAGGTATTCCGCCCTTAAAAGCATGATAGCATCTGCACATTGATGGAGGTCTCTGTTACCGATATCCACATCGAAGACGCTGTCGTAGATACCCCCGGAAGGCTTCTTTCTTCCGTCATAATACAAAACCTTTTCCCCATAGGGTTTGAGCTTTTGATTCCTTAAAAATTCTGCAAAACTCCCTACTTCATATTCTACCCTGGTATATCCTTCCGGCGGCAAGTATCTGTCTTTGATAATCATTCCTTCTTTGTTAACAAGCTTGTTAACGACAGGTTCATTATTATCAAATATTATTGAAGGTGAGTCAGTTGAATTTTCTAAGACGACATTTTTACATCCGGTTATAAACAAAATTGCCAGTAAACCATAAATACAAAGTCTTCTCAAATACATGGCTGCTTTATTCTCCCTGTATTAAATATTTCAACTTCAATCAACTATAAATCTCTTAACAAGTCCGGAAGTATATATCTATATCCCGCAACTTTCCAACTGTTGTCTATTTTTGCAAGCTCTATGGTTCCTTTCGCTATTGATGCAGACTCATTGCCATCACCGGAAATCAGATTTATTTGTACTTCAAAATTATAAACCGCTTCACTTGCTTCTGTATTAGTATTAAGTTCTGCTAATTTGATTTCGGAAGCTTGCATGGTATAATTCTTTCTGTAGCAAATCTCAGTGAATTTTAAATTTTCCCTGTTCTTAAGCATTCTTTCATATGCATTATCAGTCATTAATGATTTTAATACCTCATCATTAATTTGTACTTCATCATATAAATCCATTGCTTCTAAAGGGTTTAAACTTAATAAGGATTTATAATTCTCAATTTCTATATCATTTACGGTGTATAAATCCATAACAAAATCTTTTGCAGTTTCCTGGGCACTATCTTCAGTGTTTTTACTGCATCCTGCAAAAACTAATATAATTAAACACAGGATGATGATAAATAATTTTTTTGTATTTTTCATTATATTCCTTTATTATATAATTTTTTATCCGGGATTTAAAATATTCAATAATTCAGGTAGTGTCTTAAATTATGTGGGCTAAGAGCACTCCCACCGATTTAGCACAGTCTATGGGGCTTCCTTTTTTCATTATATTACTTGCCGGAAATATTTCAACACACAATTATGAAGACAAGACGAGATGACAAGGGGATAGGACTAGTGTCATAAGGAATGTCCCCAATTTTTTATGAATGCTAACCGTGAATTAACTCAATTCTATATTGCAAAAATTATATTAAAATGATAAATTGTAATTAAGAGTTTTCTAATATTTGAAAAGGAGAAAACAATATGGATGTTAAATATGTAGCAGAGCCGTTTAGAATTAAGATGGTAGAACCACTCAAAATGTTATCTCGTGAAGAGAGGGAAAAAAAGATTAAAGAAGCAAATTATAATGTGTTCAATCTTAAAGCGGAAGACGTTTACATCGATTTATTGACAGACAGCGGTACAAATGCTATGAGCTCGTACCAATGGGCGGGAGTTATGCTCGGAGATGAATCATATGCCGGCGGAACTAGTTATTACAAGCTTATTGAAGCCGGCCAGGACATATTCGGATACAAAATCATTCAGCCGGTTCATCAAGGACGCGCTGCAGAAAAAGTGTTTTTCCCGATTTTGTTATCCAAAGGTAAATACGCCATTGCAAATATGTTCTTTGATACAACCAGGGCTCATGTGGAAATTGCCGGTGCAAGAGCAATTGATTGTGTAGTGGAAGAAGCTAAGGATCCTGCTTTAAGGGCTCCCTTTAAAGGAAATATGGATGTTGAAAAGTTAGAAAAACTTATTAACGAGCTTGGAAGAGAAAATGTAGGTGTAGTTGTAATGACTATAACCAATAACTCAGCCGGCGGACAGCCTGTATCAGTTCAGAACATGAGAGATGTATCGGCTGTATGTAAGAAATATAATATTCCATTAGATATCGATGCTGCCAGATTTGCTGAAAATGCATACTTTGTTAAGCAAAGGGAAGAAGAATTCAAAGACTGGTCAATAAAAGATATAACAAGAGAAATGTTCAGCTATGCGGATTTCTTTACAATGAGTGCTAAGAAGGATGCAATAATTAATATGGGCGGTTTGATAGGAATCAAGGAAGACAATCAAGAGTTTTACCAAAAAGTGAAAGCCAATTGTATTTCATTTGAAGGATTTACAACATACGGCGGATTATCCGGCAGAGATTTGGAAGCAATGGCAATTGGTCTATATGAAGGTCTTGATGAAGATTTCTTACGATATAGGATAGGACAATTGGAATACTTAGCAGCAAAATTAGACAATGCAGGTATAGCATATCAAGCGCCGGTTGGCGGACACGGATTATTCATAGATGCAAAGGCTATGTTCCCGCATATTCCTTATTATGAATTCCCGGCACAAGCTTTAGCAATTGAATTATACAAAGAAGCAGGAATCAGATCTTGCGATATAGGTTCATATATGTTAGGAAACGATCCTGATACAGGAGAACAGTTAAAATCTGAATTTGAATTTACAAGGCTGGCAGTTCCAAGAAGAGTATATACTCAAGCTCATTTCGATATAATGGCGGAAGCTTTAATAGCAATAAAAGAAAGAGCAGCCAGTGTTAAAGGATACAGGATCACTTGGGAACCTAAAATACTTCGTCATTTTCAAGCAAGCCTGGAACCTATCGAATAGCATTCTATCATTCTAATACCGGGGACAGACCTTATTTAAGTCTGTCCCCGAAATTATAAAGAATCAGTTAACTTCATATGCCTGAAGGGGGTTATTTTCCAATATCTCCTCAACTTCTTCAAATCCGGTCATAAATTCATAATTGTATCTTGCAGGCAAGGCAAATACATAGGTTGTATTTTCTCCTAATTTGCTTGGGCCGATGGGTGCCGCACCCACGCTGAATTCCATATTATTGAGGGATTTCCACTGGTCCTGGGTAAATACCATTACGGGAATATCCTGTCTGGGGGTTTTTTCGGTCCACTCAGGATGCCTTATATAAATTATAGGACCGGATTGGTTTTCTTTTGATTCTGTTAATGATAGGCCTTCCCACTTACCTTCAATTACACTGTATCCTATCCAGCTTTTGGGTAATGTAAAATAAAACCCGTAATCTTTATTGTCATATACAAGGTCGATATAATCCCCTAATTTTATATCATCTATCAGCCATTTTCCATCTATATTTCTTACTAAAAATTTTGCAGGCCTGCTGGCAGCTATGCCTCCTTCTGCCAATTCAACACTTGTTACTTTAATTATGTTTCCTTTTACTTCATATTCATCATCTGATAATTTTTCAACCGATAAAACATCTATGCGTTCCGGCCACGGGCTGGAAATTGTTCGCCCGGGAGCCTTTGCCGGATCATTCAGCCACTTTTCAAGAAGTTCCGGTGAAACAAATTCCCCGTAGTATTCTTTTATACTGTCTTTAACCATGTCTTCAGGTGCCAACAGAGAAACCATTTTTAGTTTTTCTCCAAAACTCTTGACCAAATTAACTATCAGTAAATTTTCTTGTTCATCTGTTTCAGGTTCAGAAACATCACCTGATAAATCCCATAAAATATCAGTAATGTCGCCCTTGTTGAACCTTACTATAAGAGCAGGATAAGTTAACACCTGGGTCACCATGCTGCCTTCCTCGGGAGAAGTCAAAGTCGCATGAATATATGCAGTACCCTTTGTTACTTCCGTTATACTGTCTATGGTCAAATCATATCCTCCTGTCGGTTTCTCCCCTGCAGCTATCAATACATACATCCATTCTCCGTCAGCCAATGAATAAATTCCCTTTGTCATATAATTATTTTCATAGAAATTTTTCAGCAATTCATTATCCATAAATGCCTGATAATCCAAAACTTCAAAATCCATAGGTCTCTCAATGCTTATATCGGATAAGGTTTCTATTTTAACTGCCCGCAATGCATCGTCCCAGCTTACCTGCATCCCTAAAGTTTCTGCTATAAAGCGTATGGGAACAAATACTTGATTATTTATTATTCTAGGTGCTGCATCCAGGTTATAAGTTTCCTCAATTATTTCACCGCTTATGATCTTTGCAACCGTGGCGATATTGTTACCAATTGTTAAAATAATTATTAAATCCTCGTCATATATTTTTACCTTGTTTGTTGCTAAATCACTGTCAGTCTTCAAACCTAATTCTTCTATGAAACCGTCCAATGGAACCATTGTACGGTCATTTTCAATATAAAGATTTTGTGCATCCACCCATTCATTGTTTATCTGCATCCTTATTTTTGTGTTTGCATCAAAATTGTCCGTTAAAGCAAATATGGCACTTGTAGATATGATTGTACAAGTCAATCCTACAAGAGCAAATTTCTTAAACCTTGATTTTTTCATGCCTTTTCCTCCTGTAACAAACAAATTGATATACATATAAGACGTAAATTTATCATATTTGTTCCTCAAACCCGAATTCTTACTCAAACCAAAAAAATTTAATTTAATATAAAAATGACTGATATGGAATTAATCTATATCAGCCACTCTGTCTTCATTACCGTCTTTGTAAAAAAAGAACTTCTCAAAATAATCCTTAACATCTGACGGCTCTTCACCTTTAAATGATAAATCGCCTCCAGTAAATTTTTCCATACCATCAGTTACAATAATTAAGCCATTGTTTATTGCTATGGTCAAGCTGATCTAGGGTATATAATGTCCTAATACAACTAATAATTTCCCGTCATTTCCTAGGATAAAATCAAAGAATAAATTTTTGTAATCGTAATTATTAACAAAATTTTCATCTAATAGCGGCATGTAATACATTTCATATGAGTTATAATTCGGTGGTGCAAGGGCTGCTACATTGACTCCATGCTCAATTATATAGGTTTCGGTATATTTTAAATCCTCAATCCTGAATCCGTTAGGATTATTGCCATCAGGACCATCAGGTATAAATTTCATCACATTTACAGTGACAGCCACCGGCCTGCCTTTTTCAACTATAAAGGAATCAATAGTCCCGAATACTTTTTTGCATCCTCCGGCTATATATAAATTTGCTGCAGATTCCAGGTCGATAACATTAAAGGGCCCGCCTGCAAATTTAAAGCTCCTTTTAATCTTTTCCATTACACTTCCATCCGCATACCCGCTGAACAGAGTAATACTCATTTTACGTTGTGCTTCCTCATCATAGAGGTACTCTATTATTGAATTGCCATAAATATCTTTTGTGTTTTCCTCTGTTTTATATGGCAGCATTTGAATCATACCAACCGGATTCTCTCCCTCATATATATCCCAAACCGGCAGATGCTCAAAGGGTTTTATATCCCATTCATCAGGTATTTCAGCAGTAAAATAACTTGATCCCACCACTTTGAAACCTTCATTTACTGCCTTCGGCCTTTGTTCCCCCAACAAAGAAATTCCCTGAAGTGCATAATCTATTTGACTGCTCATTTCTTGATAATGCCTGGCTAGTTCTTCGTCATTCACCGGATAATTTATGTCTGTGGGAAGACGGTAGAAATAAGTATATCCGTTGCCCTGCAAAATAATTTTTGTAGGTACCGGTTCCATATTCATGTCCTTTTGTGTAATCATTTCGCCTATTGTACGGTTTATGGTAAAAAGGAATCCTCCTTGACCGGTGTCATATATTTGTTTATCGAATACAGAAATATGATTATCTGATTCCTCTATTATATATTTGTCTTTCCATTCCTCCGGAAAATATATAGAAAATCCAAGGGTTTCATTTTTATATATTAGTTCAGGATCTATAACCTGCTTTTGACTATTTTCTACTGACTCCCCTGATGCTTTCTGCGGATCTGTTCCAAATAATATCAAGACAATGGAAATAATAATAACCGCCGAAAGTATAATCCAAAAAGATGGCTGCTTATAATTAAGAACATTTTTTATTCTGCTTTTTACATTTCCTTCCCCGAAAGCCAATGGACTTAATAGTCCGCTTTGCTTAGCGGAAAAAGCAAAAAGAGAGCTTGAATAATTTACTCGAATATCTTCCCCGGTATTTTTCATAACGCTCTCGTCACATGACATTTCCATATCCCTTGTCATCAAGAAATATGAAAGCCATATAAGAGGATTGAACCAGTGAATGATAAGAACCAAAAATGCAAGAGGCTTGATTATATAGTCGATACGCCTGATGTGTGTCTCCTCATGCTTAATAATATAATCAAATTCATTTTCCGATAAATTTATAGGAATAATGATTTTTGGCCTGATAAAACCCATTACAAAAGCAGTGTTTATGCGGTCCGTCTCGTAAATATTATCCCGCACTAAAGTTGCAGTTGAAAGTTTTTGTTTTAATCTGAAATATGTAATGAATCCATAGCATAAAAGTACTGCAATTCCCGCCAGCCAAATTATTGCAGCTATTTCCGTTAAAACTCCGGCCTGGTTTACACTTGCTGTTTGATTTACCGGCGGTAATAATTCTTCAATAGAATTATTCACTGTTATATCAATCATTTTTATACCTGTATTTATGGCAGGATTTTGCGTGTATACAATCTCCTGAGGTATGTATTCCTTGTCGGCAGGCATTAAACTTACTGCACTTTCAAATGAAAACGGACATATTAAGCGAAAAAATACCAAAGCCCAAAGTGCGTAAGAAAAAACCTTCGGTGCTCTTTTCAAAAGAAGCCTTGCAATCATAACTGCCAAAGCAACAAAACTGCCTGTTATGCTCATATTTAATACAGTCAAGAACAATCTGCTCATTTAGAAGCCTCCTCTATCATTTTCTTCAATTCTTCAGCTTCCTTCTTGGAAAGTTTTTTACCCTGCAGGAATGCAGCCATAAAGGCCGGTAAAGAGTTGTCAAAGGTTTTTTCCAAAAGTGCTTCGCTTTCATATTTTTGCACCTGCTCACGTTTTATAAGAGATGTCACCGTAGCATTTTCATTTTTTAAGATGCCCCTGCCGCATAACTTTCTTATCATAGTAAAAGTTGTAGACTTTTTCCAGCCTAACCTGTTAAAACAAACCTTAGCTAATTCAGTGGAATTTATGGGCTCAGACTCCCAAATTATATCTAGAAACTTGTATTCCGCATCAAAAAGTCTAAATTCCTCCATCTGATACCTCCATTGGTTTACTGTAATAGACCTATTGCGATAAGTTTACTACGATAAACCAATTTTGTCAACGATAATATTTTATGAAATTAAATATTTTTATTTTCTTTTTCTTGTTTTAACAATAAGAAGAATTACAATAACAGCAATTAATAACACAAAACCTATTACTATAGGTGTGAAATACCCGAAAGTTCTGTTTAAATATCCTTCAATTCTGTCTGATAATGTGACTTTTTCCTTTGAGTAAAGCGTGAAGGAAAAGTCTTCCTCCGGTAATTCTTCTGAATAAGCAGTATAAACATTATTATCCTCTTTATTTAATTCAATGCTGCTGTTAACAATATAAGGAGCTTCCTCCGGAGTTATGATTTTAATATTTAAGTTTTTAAATCCTTTCCAATTGCTTGCCGGATTTAAAATATAATCATATGTAAATTGAGGTTCTGCCGTTTCCCGCCTATCCATCGTTCCATTCGTTTTGTAGCTCACACTTATTTCCTTTTTAGAATTCTGGGGAAAATTCACAGAATAGACTAATGTAATTATGCGTGGCACCCAGGTTTCAGACATAATATCACCTTCGGTACAAACTCCTAAATTCCTGTCTAAGTATTTATCCAAAGACTCTGCGTAAAGGTTATACAACTGGATTTCTGATATTTGTCCCTTTGCCATCTCCTCAAGGTTATCAGCATATTTATTCAAATAATAAGCCGCATAATTTTTCAGGAATGTTTCTACATCTATTTCTTCTGTTATTATTTCATATTCAAATTTATCGGTTTCTTCCTCAAGATTTCCGCTTGTATAACCTTTAATATCAAAACTAATATCTTCACCTAATACATAGATCTCTCTTGTCTCTTCTTCTCTTGTGCCGGAAGCAACTCTGATATTATTTTCATTTCGTTCAAAGCGATTAAAACCATTTAAAATAATTTTGGTTTTTTCATGATTAAAATCAAAGCTCACGGCGAAATTTATTTTGTCATCAGCAGAAGATACCTTAAACCTGTAAAGCTTACCTCTTTCATTTTCTTTAAAATTGTTAGCGGTATACTTTTTATCTGTAATAGATTTTATAATTTTCTCAATATTAAAGTCAGTATTTTCAGGTTCCTGAAAAGGATTCATTGAATTGTTAATTGTTTCACCTAAATAGGTATCATAGGGAATAATTTCATCATTTGCAGTGATAATAATTTCATCAGGTGAAAACTCGCTGAATCTTTCAATGAAAGGAAATGCCATATATACTGAAACATCCTCATTTGAAGAATTTTGCATTTCATAGGTTGCAATGACCTTGGCCTTTGGAGAATAGGTATCGTCATCTTCTTCGGTAAAATCAAACAGCAAATTTTCCTTTAACACTTCAATCGGAGTGTTTTCATCTACCGAAAATATTCCTGTTGAAGGATAGTCCGGCATATAAATTGGTGCTGAATTAGCATATACAATTATGTTAAACAAAAAAACGCAAATAAGCACTACAATAAATACATTAAATTTAGTGCGATAGATTTTTTTCATAGCTTTTCCTGCCTTTATATAATTAATTTTTTCCTTTATTCATAACTAGCTGTCACCTATTCAGACGAATTAAAATAAGAAATGTTCCCCACATGGTACTCAGCCGATACCCCCTATATCTTCTTTAAAATTCAAATTCCTTAAAAATATATTTAGGAGCCTTTTGTTATTTATATAAGCATTATTTGAGTTGTACAGAATCTAAAATTTCATTTACATCAAATAAACTGAAATCTTCTTCTGATAGTTCATATTTCATTTTTAGTACTGAATATTTATCTAATCTGACGGATATATTTGTTATAAATCGCGTAACTTCCTCCCATTTTTCTGTTCCATAAGGCTGATAAGATACTGTTTCTTTTTCTACATAGTATGAATATTTATATCCATTTTTTGTATAACCTTCTGTAATTTCTCCCATATATTCAATTTCAGTATCGGTATCTTGAATGTAAAGTGTAATTTCTTCCTTATTATCTATGAAATAATCCAAAGGATAAAAGCTGCCTTTCTTTTCAGAAGTTTCGTAATAGTATTCACCGCGATAATTTTGGATATAAAAGTAGGGAACTTTAAAATTAACTAAATTGACTGCGTCATCATTATAGACAGTGAAAAATTCATCCCTGAAACGTCCCTCTGTTAATGTATGGGTAATCGAATTAATTATTACATCAGCATCAAATTTTCCAAAATCCTCAGAAAACAAAGCATAATCTAATCTGCATATTGCATAATCATCTAACTGAACAAATATATAGGATAGCACCCTGTCATTGGAATAATCAGTAATATCATCCGCAAAATAAACATATTTATAGCCATTATCAGTAGTTCCTTCTTCAATTATTACATTATCAAATATGTTTTCATTTATATAAGAATTATTAAGAAAATATATATTCTTTACATTTTCAACAAAAGATGTATTCTTATCAAATTCATATATATAATTTGTCAATGATATATAACAGCCCTTACCATCTTCCCTCCAGTAAAAATAAACCCCGGGAGAGTCTAAATGATATATGGATGGTATTTTAAGATTAATTTTGTATGTGGTTTCATTATAATACCAATTGCCATCTTTATTATTTACAAAAGGTGTTATGCCTTCTACATACTGCCATAAATTTTCCTCATTTTCAGGGTTCTCCTTACCCGAATTTAAATAATAGTTATCAATATTAAAGGTTAATCTCATAAATCCGTCAGGATGATTATATTCAAATATTTTATTGTTGACCCATTTAGGTCTGAAGCCTCTTGTTACCGATTTGGAAATCTCAATTTTCTCATTGGTTACTAAATTAAGAAAATACAGATAAACTATTGTTTGATTATTGTTAAATTCTTCATATGCGCTGCTTTCATAAAATTCCGGTTTTGTACTGTAAACAATGCAGCTGTTATCAGGATCTAAAGCAATTTCTGATACTCCGTAGCTTTCACCGGTAAAAAATGTATCTTGAGTTGAATTTTCGATATCTATGAGATGGAATGTCATTACATAAGCATGATAACCCGTTGCAACCCATAGTTTTTTATTATCTTTTGTCCAGCTGATAAATTGCATATCTACATAGTGACCATCTTCTATATTTTCAGCATTGTTATACAACTTATTTTTAAATAAAATTTCATAATCTTTATCGAGTATTATTACCTCATTATCATTTTGAATATACATGTAGTCGTTGTTTGGGCTGAAAGTGAATTTTGAAAAACCCCCTTCATAAATAACTTTTTCATAATTTTCATCATAGTGGTCATACATGGTAATAGTGTATTTAGTGCCGTATTGCAAGCTTTCACGATAACTTACGAAATAATAATTGTCCATCGATAATATATCAATTGCATTACCTGTAAGCAGCAATTCCGGTAACATGTCGTATTTCCACAACATAGAATCATGGTCTGTCATTTCAGCTTCATTTACTTTTACAACTACATAATAAGTATCTTGTATTTTTTTAATGTCTGCTAATTTAATATCTTTATATATTTCTAATTTATTTTTTATATCATTAATTATTCTGTCCAAAATATCTGCATGATTTTCTTTACTATTCAGTTCTTCTTCTGTAATTACATTATTCAGCTCTTCATCTGTATTTTCATCATTTAATTCTCCAATAGTATCTAAATCATTTTTATCACTCACCTTTTCATCGGTTTGAAATGAACAAGAGCTTAATATAACAACTAAAACTATTAATAGAAAAACTTTGCTTTTCATACTTGCCTCCATGCAATATTCATTATAAATAGACGATTTCGTTACCCAATTTGTTCCACAAAAATACAATAGAAGTATCAAGTCACTTTGTTGCAGCAGTTGAATATTATAATAAAACCACATACCAGATTCCTCATTAATTTATCCGTGCATGAAAATAATACTACCTTTAGACGCTGTGAATCAATTAAAACTTATTAATAGGCACATCCGAATTGGGATAACAATATATTTGGTCACTCATTTTTGTTCTCCTGAGTATAATCAGAGATTATTTCTCTTCTAATATCTTCTTCGTAGAATTAAAACAAGAAATGTTCCCCATATGGCAGTTCAGCCATACCCACTATTTTAAAATTAAATTTTTAAATATATTTAGGATTCTATATAAGCTATTGACAATATCGATATTCGATGTATACTAAAAATATGAATTATTGATATTCGATATTTGCGGAGGTGATATAAATGCCGAGAGAGAAATATCAAACATTAACAGAGCAGATGTTCTACATACTGTTATGTCTGCAAAGTGAGTGTTGTGGGGTGGATATTATGAAGATGGTATCAGAAATGACCGAACAGCGGGTGACGGTAGGTCCCGGAACGCTGTATACACTACTTGACAACTTTGTATCTCAAGGTTTCATCACGCTAACTAATATAGAAAACCGAAAAAAGAGTTACATTATTACAGATAAGGGTCGAGAAATGTTAAGAAAAGAGTATACCCGGCTTCACAAACTTACAGAGGATTACGAAAGATTTATGAAAAAGGTGATATAAATGAAAAATACAAAAAGACTCATGCTTATGAATTATAATTACTACAAAGAGATCGAAAAAAAGCTGGAGCTCTATGCGAAAAAAGGACTTGTTTTAGAAAAAATGGGACCTTATTTTTGGACATTTAAGAAAACTGAACCTCAAAACCTTAAATACACCGTCACATATTTTGCCGAGGGCTCGGTTTTTAATCCTCACCCCACCGACAATCAGCAGACCTATTTTGACTACGCAAAGGCAGCAGGATGGGATTTTGTTTGCGAGTATAATCAAATGCAAATATTTTGTTCTTCCCTTGAGAACCCTCCGGAATTTGAAACGGACGAGAAAGAAAAGCTTGAAAATATTCACAAATGTATGAAGAAAAGCTTTGTGATATCACAACTTTTAATGCTTCTAGTTTTTGCATTAAATCTTTTTTTACGACTTAACAGCTTGAAGCGGAATCCCACGGATTTTCTGTCAAGCAATATAGATTTAGCTGCCTTGCTAATGTTTATTAGCATTATTCTCTATTCATCATATACTCTAATTAATTACTTTATGTGGTACAATAAATCCAAAAAATCTGTTGATATGGGTGGCTTTATCATTGAAAATTTTAGTAAAACCCGAAGATATTTTGAAATAGGTTATCTTATATTCCTGTTTTCACTTATTGGGTATATGTTTATCCATCTGTCAACTAACACAGCTTTTGGCATAATTGCTCTTTCTGTGGCGCAGTTACCACTGTTTGCTCTTGTTTTTTGGGGCTCAATTACATTGCTGAAAAGACGCAAATTTTCTGCAAACGCAAATAAAATAATCTCAACTTCACTTCTTATTCTAACCGGTGTTTTGTATCTTGGATTTATGTTTTATTCTATTCCTCGGTTTAGTTTCTCAGAAAGGTCGAATAAACCATACACCACCGTTGGAGAATATCGCCTTTATAGCGACAAAATCCCACTTACTTGTGAGGATTTATATGGGCATATTGATTTTGAATACTATTCTTATGAAGCAGACGAAGAAAACACCCCTCTGCTTCATAGAAATCATTATTCTCAGACCAGTCCCCCAATGAAGAATGCTCCACCGGAGCTTGAATATAGTATATATGAGCCTAAATTTGAATTTGTCAAGAATATTGTTGTATCCGATTTAACAAAGCTTAATGACTGGTCAGACAGAAAACTTGAAACCCTTGACAACGCTGTTTTTTCCACCGAAAAAGCCTATGCTTTCTATTACGAAGAAGCAAATGGAAAACTGTTTAGCGGTGAATATATATTAGTTTTTACTGATAAAATCATTCATATTGATGCAGAAACACCTTTCACAGATGAGCAAATTGAAATTGTTAAAAGCAAATTACTAAGTGGAAACAGTAAAGTTTAATAAAAATCAAAACTATTAGCTATACTGGTTTAATAAACCTTTTTCACAACAAGAGTCAAATCATATTCAAAGCCTTTGCCATTCATCAATTTTCCACTTATTAAAAATTTTAGCGACTCTTTTATTAACTCCAAATCATTATTATAGAATAAGTTTTCCGAACTTATTGAACCAAGTTCTGAAGATATATGTTGACCTACAGTAGCACCTACTGTTGTAGTAGCATTATTAAAAATAATTTCTTCATTACCGTCTTTGTAAAAAAAGAACTTTTCAAAATAATCCTTAACATCTAATGGCTCTTTACCTTTAAATGATAAATCGCCTCCAATAAATTTTTCCAAATCATCAGTTACAATAATTAAGCCATTGTTTATTGCTATATTTTCATTTTCTCCGCTAAAAGAATAGATTTCTGTTTTATTCTCTGGTCTCGTACAAGATGCAAAAACCCATAGTAAAATCAAGATTAATGCAATAACTATAAACTTTTTTCTCATTATTTGATCTCCTTTTAAAGACGTATAATACTACTTATTTTCATTAAATGCCAATTCATAAAAGCCGGTAAAGAGTGGCTAATCTTCATATGTAAAGTAATCTAATTTTGATTCAATTTCCATAATAAACTCAGTTAAATACTCTCCAATTTCAACTATGCGTTCATTACTAAGTTCAATAATTTTTTCACTATACTGAATGGAATCAGGGTTGATATATTCAGGATTAAACTTAGCCGCTTCAGCATAGTTTGGAGCCGGAATAAACTCTTTTTCAACAATTTTCTTTGTGCCTATATCCATCTTAAAATACACATCCGGGCCGGTAATAGAGCCAGCACCGGGTACAAGTCCTGTACCTATGGTTAGATGAAATTCAATCGCATTGTCATCGTTTATAATTCTGGCACTACCTTCATTGGAAAAGCCAAATTCTTCTGAGCCGAATTCTTCAAAAATTTTTAATCCGGCTATATATATTGACCTGTCCTCATAATTATAGGAAATGTATTCAGCAATGCTGTTCTCTATTGGCTCATTGGGATTTATCTTTTCTGACTCGTGTTCTTCTGTAATTTTATTTATAACAAAATCAGACATTTCTACTTGGTGCCATTCATCAGATTCTATTGCCACATTCCTTGTATATAGATTTATATTGTCATTCTCATCTATAATAACTGCCTTAAAATAAAAATTCATATTTTGAGGCTGTAAATATTCATCATAATAGGTTTGATAGTACTTGTCGCCCCGTTCTTTGGCTTCCTTTATGTATTGTACAGTATCCGGATCTCTGTCATAATTTTTGTGAATAATATTATAAGAAAATATAGCTTCTACATTTCCATCCACAACTTCTTCCTGATAATCAGAGATAATAAAATCTAATATCTCGTAATATTGAGAAAAAGCATTAATGGATTCCTCTTTCAAGTAAGTACTTATTTTATCATAGTTTTTATGTTCCTTTGCTCTAATTGTTATATCAAAAAATACAGTTTCTTTTTCTTGATTATCCCATGTAATATCAGCAAAAAAACTATGAACACCAACATTAACAGGCACTTTTATTCTATATGTTTCATTGTCAATAGGGTATTCGGTTTGCAACCCATCTTTTGCTATATACTGTAAATTAATTTCCTTTGGCTCTTCATCTAAAAACTGAAACTCAATATATTGTTCAGAAACATATTCTTCATCAAACACAAAACCTTGTAGTTCTTCCAACATAGATAGCATTTCAAGTGTGTCAATTTGCCCTGCTTCAAGTGTAGTTCCATATTCACAACCAATGGGAGCACCGTCATCTGCTGTCATAATATAAAATCTTTTTTTATCTTCTTCTTTTATTCTATTAATTTCTTTCTCAAAAAGAACCCATTCATTATTAATCAAAACAACAATATTATCTTCAAAATGTGCATATTTTGCACCTATATTTCCAAAGTTTGTTTGGCCTTCTTCTGTCGGTTTTTCCGATTGGTCTACCGAAGAAGAAATTTCTCCGATAATAGCACTTTCATCAATTTCAACAGGAATTTCTTTACCTGTATCCAAATATAACTCACCATTTACCATAATCATTGGTCTTCTATCCCAGGTGGTCGCTTCATCAGACTTAGGATTGGTTATTAATCCTATAATAAATATAACAATAACTATTGAAACAACGATTAAAACCCACAATGATGGCTTTTTGTAATTAAGAATATTTTTAATCCTGCCTTCGGTATTATTTTCGCCAAATGCTATAGGGCTTCCTCCTAAAATTCTCCTACCTGTAGACATGGAGAGAAGTGAAGATGAATATTCCTTTTTTATACTGTTTCCCATTTGTTTTACTACCTTTTCATCACATGACAGTTCCATATCTTCGCCCATTAAGTAAAAAGCAATCCACACAAGAGGATTAAACCAGTGTATACATGTAACTATAAAGAAAGCTAATTTTACAATGTGGTCTAATCTCTTGATATGTGTCTGTTCGTGTAATAATACATAGGACTTTTCACTTTCTGTAAGATGGTTAGGAAGATAAATCTTTGGATTAACTATACCAAAAACAAATGGTGTTTTATATCCATTAATTATGTAAATATTATCTTCTAAATGTTTTGCAAACCTTAAATTTCGATATAGCTTTACAGTTGCATAAACACTGTAAATGATAAGTACCGCTATACCGATAAGCCAGATTGCTTCTCCAATTGCAATCCATATTTGCATAGGGTTAGCACTTGCAGCCGCATTAAGGGGCGGTGGCAATACATTGTTTACTGCACTGTCAATCGCTGCTATGCCACTGTTAATTTCAGGTTTTGGGGAGTAAGCAATATCCTGCGGAATATTTACACTTTTAGGAATTAAGCTAAATAAACTATCAAAGGAAAATGGACATATCAGTCTGAACAGCACTGCAAACCACAATGCATAGGAATAAACCTTAGGGAATCTTTTCAAAAATAATCTAATCACTATTACAAAAATAATTACATAGCTTGCCTTGAGGCTCATATTTAAAACGGTTAAGAATAAATTTTCCACTAGTCTGCCTCCTTGTGCTCATCAATCAATCTTTTCAATTCCTCTGCTTGATGTTCACTTAATTTTTTACCGCTAATAAAAGATGTCAGAAATTTCGGCAATGAGCCTCCAAAGGTATCCTCAACGAAACGTATGCTTTGTTTTGAGTAATATTCATCCTTTTTTATCAAAGATGAAACAAGAGCATTCTCATTTTTAAATATTCCTTTATCGCACAGTTTTTTCAAGACTGTATATGTAGTAGACTTTTTCCAATTCATTTCTTTTTCACATATCTTCACAAGTTCACCTGAGCCAATAGGCTCCTTCATCCATATTAAATCAGCAAATTTTTCTTCGCTTTCCGTAAGTTTATATGTATTCATAAGCGACCTCCTTAAGTCTACATTTTATCGACCTTAAGTTAAGTCTATACTATATAGACCAAAATGTCAATACAATAATCAAATATTTTATGTTATATATAATAATATAGCTGATATTCCATCAATATCAGCCTGGCTGCAATTTACATATTACATAGAGATAGATTATTATATTAACTTACGACAACTATCCAAACAATGGATTGGCAATATAATAAGCAAACCAGTAAATCAAGCCAATAATAACTGCTACCACCCAAATTGAATAAGATATTGTCATTTTAAACTGCCGGTTATCATATAAAAAATTCTTGTAATATTTGAATTGATAAATTAATACCGGTATCCCAATAATAAGCGCAAAAATAAAATAAAACATTATCCCACCATCAGGTATAGGTACATTTATGGAAAGTAAAAAGATTATAATCTCAACAGTTAATATTTTAAAAATGGAAATTAGTTTTACTGAAATTTTACCACTGCTTTTTCTTAATATCATTCCAATTAAAATAAGATGAAAAATTGGCAGCAACATAAACAAATAGATAATTATTTTATAAAAATTCACTATAACACCCTTTCATGGTATAAAATTTTATTACCTAATATGTTACTTATACGACGTAAAATTTGAATTATATACAATCAGCGTCTGCGCCAAACAGTCCTTGCTCCAAGCGTAAACAGCACCATCATCAACAGTATACCAATTAGTGCAGCACCAGGTGCATCATCCATTTCGCCAATGTAAATACCGGCAACACCTGTAAATAAACCACTAAAAAACAAATATTTATATGTAAAGATTGTTGAATAAATGGCAATAAACCATAAAAATATAGAAGTATACGGCAAAAGTTCATAAGAACCTGTATGATTTTCAATCCGTATAATTGTAAAGATAAAACCAAACTGCCAAAAATAATTGCCAAACGGCCGATAAATGATTTGTTCATCAAAATCATCCTAATATAAACACGTTCATTTCTCCGTTTCCTTAGCTACGTTAATACTATCGGAGTTTGTCAAGCAAGTTGTCGCATTTAGTATAAAAAATATATTTCGTTATTT
>DAOOVO010000044.1:0-32122 GCA_035370245.1 Pseudobacteroides sp. | reverse complement strand
GAACCTAACTTAGAAAATTAAAAAATTTGTCTTGACAATGGGGAGCATTATAAAATATGTATGTAAATAACAAATTGTAAATAAAATAAAAAAGCTAGAAGGTATAATTCCCTCCAGCTTTTTTATTGTCGTTAGAACTGGTGTTTTCAATTAACCGGTTCCTTTAAATGTGGCAGGGGAGACAGGACTCGAACCCGCAGCCGACGGTTTTGGAGACCGCTACTCTACCAATTGCGCTACTCCCCTTCAAGTGACGATTATTATTATAAAACAGGTTTTATTTTATGTCAATGGGTATAATAATCTTTTTAAAAAAACTTATCAAATAAATCTGGATTTTAGAAAAATATGTGATATTATAGTAAAGTGATTAGGACATATAAAGCAATTTATTATTTCTCAGGAATGTTGAAAATATTACTGTGATAAATTTTGCTTAAGTCTGCGATTAATAATAGAAGCATATATCTATAATTTCTTAAGGAGGGAGCATATGACAATCAAATTGGGATTTATCGGTGCCGGAAATATGGGTTCTGCAATGATTAGAAGTATAGCAGGCTCAGGTAAAGTTAAACCTGAGAACATATATATATACGATGTTGATGCAGAAAAAGTCGGTTTATTGCAAAAAGAAATAGGTATAAATGTATTGGGAACATCTCAAGATGTTTTTAACATATCCGATATAATTATTCTTGCAGTTAAGCCCAACATGGTAAATACTGTGCTGGAAGCTTGCAAGGACAGCTTAAACCAAGACAAAATACTTGTTTCTATAGCTGTTGGCTTACCGATAAGTTTTTATAAAGGAATTGTAGGCAACGATAAAAAGGTTATTAGAACAATGCCAAACACACCTGCCCTTGTTGGAGAAGGTATGACATTGATTTCATTTGACAATAATATTAATGAGGATGATTTAAATAAGGTTCGTCCGTTGTTTGAAACAATGGGCAAGGTGGAAGTGTTGGACGAAAAGCTCATGAGTGAAGTTACGGCACTTACAGGCAGCAGTCCGGCATATGTTTTTATGTTTATTGAGGCAATGGCCGATGCCGCAGTACTTTCGGGAATTCCCAGAAATCTTGCTTACAAGCTGGCTTCTCAGGCAGTGTTAGGTTCAGCAAAAATGGTTCTTGAAACAGGTAAGCATCCCGGGGAGCTTAAAGATCAAGTGTGTTCGCCGGCAGGAACTACTATTGAAGCTGTAAGTGCATTGGAGAGAAACGGGTTTAGATATGCAATTATTGATGCTATGAACGAGTGTACAAAAAAAGCGATAGAAATCGGAAAGAAATATTCAAAGGACTAACATAAAATATGTAAAGGACTAAAATAAAAATGTCAATGATGCCAAATCTAAAGCTGTTTATAATAAGGAGTTTAAATGAAAAAAGTGATTATTTATACTGACGGTGCTTGCTCCGGAAATCCCGGAAACGGCGGCTGGGGGGCAATACTTAAGTATGGTGAAAGGGAATTGGAGATTTCCGGGTATGAAGAGAATACAACCAATAACAAAATGGAGTTGAAGGCGGCAATAGAAGCCTTAAAAAGGTTAAAAGAGCCATGTGAGGTTGAGTTGTATAGTGATAGTGCCTATCTCATTAACGGGTTTGAGAAGAAATGGCTAATAATCTGGAAAAAGAACGGTTGGGTGAACTCCAGCAAGGAACAGGTTAAAAATATTGAACTATGGAAGGAATTGGACAGGCTTAGTCAAATCCACAAAATCACTTGGATTAAAGTGAAGGGACATTCTGACAATGAGTATAACAATAGATGCGACAAACTGGCTACAGATGAGATAAAGAAGAATCAAAAATAGAGTAAATAAACGAGGTGGAGATTATGAATTTTGAGGAGAAAACAATAGGTAGGGAGCATACATATAAGGGAAGTTTTATTGATGTTGAAACATTAGAAGTAGTTTTACCCGATGGAAAGAAAGCAACAAGAGACGTGGTTTTACACCCCGGTGCTTCTGTTGTAATACCCATTACGGATAATGGTGAAATTTATATGGTAAGGCAATACAGGAAGCCTATTGAAAGGATTACCCTTGAGCTGCCTGCCGGAAAGCTGGATCATGGGGAAGACCCAAAGGTATGTGCCGAAAGAGAATTAAGTGAAGAAACAGGTTTGTCTGCCGATAATGTAAAGCATTTAATAAGCATTCACAGTGCTCCTGGTTTCTGTAATGAGGTGCTTCACTTATATATAGCCAGCGGGCTTAAGGAAGGAGAAGCACACTCAGATGAAGATGAATTTGTGGCTTGTGAAAAGTATCAAGTTAAAAAGCTTATTGATATGATACTGAGCCACGAGATAACCGATGCCAAAACGATTATCGGTGTTTTAATGGCTGATAAGATTATTAATGGAGAGATAAAAATATAATGATTTGCTAAATTGAGATGTAAAATATTAATGGTATTTAATAAGGACCCTTCTACAAACCAGATTGTAGAGTACGGGTTCTTTTTTATTTTGAAAAATTTGAAAAAATTAAATACGTCATAAAAATATTTCAAGTAAAAAAGTTTACATTATAAGTGTATTGTAATTTTTTTGATTTTCGGTGCATAAAATCAAGTATAGGGATTGGTATACCATGTAATTGTAGAAGGAGGCGAAGAGTTGTTTTCTAATGCAAAAGGAGCTTTTATAAAACACATTAAATTAAACTCAAGCATTTATTTATTGCTTATGCTTGCTTTTATAATTGGAGTTACGATAGGTGCTTTTACAGTAAATGGATTAACTGTAATGCAAAGAGAGGAGCTAAAGAACTATTTTAAAGGATTTATTGAGTTGTTTGATAAACAGGATATAAATAATGCTGAATTGTTCAAGGTCTCTCTGTTGGAAAACATAAAACAAATAACCGTTATTTGGCTTCTTGGCGTATGCATAATAGGTATACCGTTTATATTTGTTTTTGTTGGAATAAGAGGGTTTTTGACAGGATTTGGCTCAGGGCTTTTAATACAAACATTCGGTGCAAAAGGGGTTGTTTTTATTGTAAGCTCTCTGTTGCTGAAAGAAATAATCATACTGCCATGCATAATAGTTTTAGGGGTTAATGGTATAAAGTTTTCCCTAAGCATTATAAAAAACAAATCTATCAAAAGAATTTCCAAAGAAAGCCTAAAGAGCAACCTTATATCATACTGCTTGTCTACAGCCTTTATTGCTTTAGTAATGATAGGAGGTATATTCATGGAGGTCTATATATCACCGGTATTGATAAGAGTTATTTCACCGATATTTTCAAATTGACGTTTATAACGTGATTTAGCTGTCAATAATTACAATATAAGTGTATATAGCAGTACAATTTTTAGAAAATATGAAATACATGTAAATAAAAGTTAAATTAATAAAATTGTTTTTTTAAAATTATTAACAAATATTGCTTTAAAAAAATTACGAAATATATTAAAATCTAAATGGTAGGTTATTTATGAAAATTTTTAAAATTTTCTTAAAATACATAAATTTTTACATAAATTGTGGCTAATTGTGTTATTATAGTCATAATGTGGATTACTTTTATGTATATATAAAAGTATTAAAAGATTAATGGTATTAAATATAAGTCGGATAACAAAAAGTTTTTTATTAATTAAATTATTTTAAAGAAAAGAAGGGAAGCTTTAATGGAAGAGATAGTTCAAAAATTTATTTTATTTTTGGAAAAGGATAAGAGACTGTCATTAAATACTCTGCAGTCATACAGAAGAGATATTGAACAGTACATATCCTATTTGAAAGAAATTAACTTGCTTAATATAGCTAATACCAATAAAACTACGGTAATAACTTATCTTTTGCATTTGCAGAAGAAAGGAAGAGCAGTTTCTACTATTTCAAGAAATCTTGCTTCAATAAGGTCTTTATATCAGTACTTGTATAAAAATTCAATGATAGATTCCGATCCAACTGCTGATCTTGACTCACCTAAGGTGGAAAAAAAGCTTCCTCAAATTTTATCAACACATGAGGTAGAGTTGTTGCTTGATCAGCCAAAATGCGTAGACCTCAAGGGTTATAGAGATAAAGCAATGCTTGAGCTTCTTTATGCAACAGGTATAAGAGTATCGGAGCTCATTAATCTTAATCTATCCGAAGTAAATCTTGAGATGGGATTTATAAAGTGCAACAAGGGTTTGCGTGAGAGGGTAATACCCATAGGCTCCATAGCAGTAAATGCATTGGTGGAATACCTTAACAAGTCTAGAAATCTATTAATACAAAAGCCCGACGAGAAGGCATTGTTTGTCAACATTAACGGAGGAAGGCTCACAAGACAGGGATTTTGGAAAATAATTAAGCAGTACAAAAATCAAGCGAAAATTAACAAGGATATTACTCCACATACATTACGACATTCTTTTGCGGCACATTTACTGGAAAACGGTGCGGATCTAAGATCAATACAAGAGATGCTCGGACACTCGGATATATCTTCTACTCAAGTCTACGCTCAGATTGCAAAGAATAAAATAAAAGAAGTCTATAAAAAGACACATCCAAGAGCTTAAGGATGCAGCAACATTTTTGTTTGAATTATTGAGGCGGCGGTTTTGCTCTTTCAAATTTAAACATATGAATGATTTCTATTTAAAAGTATAGTATAATATAATATAAATTTATATGAGCTATAAGAAGTATTCTTATAGTTCTTTTTAATGTTTGGGAAGCTATGGCGTTTTTTCAAAATTTTGTGACAGCGACCGAGGTTGTGGAATTGCTTTGCGGTTTTATTTTTTACATTATTTAAGGAGGCAATTATAATATGAAAAGGATTGTGCTTATTGTATTAGACAGTGTAGGTATGGGTGAATTACCGGATGCAGCAGTTTATGGTGATGTTGGAAGCAATACATTGGGTAATATATCGGCTGTCATGGGAGGATTAAGACTGCCTAACTTAGAAAGTCTCGGCCTTGGAAATATCGATAATATGAAGGGTTACAATAAATATGAGTCTCCATTTGGCTGTTACGGTCGTATGGCTGAAAAGTCATTCGGCAAGGATACAACAACAGGGCATTGGGAAATTTCCGGCCTGATACTTGATAAGGCATTTCCCGTCTATCCTTCAGGTTTTCCCAAAGAAATAATAGATGAGTTTGAAAAAAGAATAGGATTAAAGACAATCGGCAACTTTGCTGCGTCAGGAACAGAGATTATAAACATGCTTGGAAAAGAACATGTTGAAACAGGGTATCCCATTGTTTATACATCGGCGGACAGCGTTTTTCAAATTGCTGCCCATGAAGATGTTGTACCTGTTGAAAGGTTATATGAAATATGCAGTATAGCTAGAGCACTTCTTACTGGTGAGCATGCTGTAGGAAGAGTCATAGCAAGACCTTTTACAGGTGTGCCCGGTAGTTTCAAAAGGACAGACAGGCGAAGGGATTTTTCATTAAAGCCATTAAGAAAAACAGTACTCGATTATGCTAAGGAAGAAGGTTTTATGGTCAAAGCAGTAGGTAAAATAGAGGATATATTTGGAGGACAGGGAATAACCCATGCTGTACATACTCATGATAATATGGATGGCGTTAGTAAGACTCTGCAATATATGGATGAGAGCTTTGAAGGAATAATATTTACCAATCTGGTTGATTTTGATATGGTATACGGGCATCGTAACGATGCGGCAGGCTATGCTAAGGCACTGAAAGAATTTGACCAAAAGCTTCCTGATATTATGGGAAGATTAAAAGACGAAGACATACTTATAATCACTGCAGACCATGGATGTGATCCCACATTCCGGGGAACCGACCATACAAGGGAGTATGTGCCACTGCTTGTATACGGCAAATGTGTTAAAAACAATGTAAATCTCGGTACGAGAAATACATTTTCCGATATTGCTGCAACAATATCCGAATATTTAGGACTTAATGCCAAGGTTCCGGGCGAAAGCTTTTTAGCGGATATTATAGGGGGAAAATAAAATGAGAATGTATGACATCATTGAGAAAAAAAGGGATGGCTATGAGCTGTCATTTGAAGAAATTAAGTATTTTATAGATGGTTATTGTTCGGGCACTATACCGGATTATCAAGCATCTGCATTATTGATGGCTATTTTTATTAAGGGCCTTGATAAAAGGGAGACAGCAGATCTTACAAATATAATGGCGGATTCGGGGGATAAGGTGGACCTTTCAAGTATCCCCGGTGTTAAGGTGGATAAGCATAGTACCGGCGGAGTGGGTGACAAAACAACTTTGGTGGTTGCACCTATTGTTGCAGCCTGTGGAGCACCTGTTGCTAAAATGTCGGGGAAGGGCCTTGGACATACAGGCGGTACCATTGATAAACTCGAATCGATCCCTGGATTTAATACATCTCTCGGTATGGAGGAATTTTTAACAAATGTAAGGGAAATCGGTTTATCCATAGCGAGCCAGACAGGAAACCTTGCTCCTGCAGACAAAAAGCTTTATGCACTTAGGGATGTTACTGCAACAGTCAATAATATTTCACTTATCGCCAGCAGTATTATGAGTAAGAAGCTAGCTTCAGGTGCGGATTGCATAGTGCTCGATGTGAAAACAGGCAGCGGTGCTTTTATGAAGACATTTGAAGAATCTTCAGCCCTTGCTTCAACAATGATTGAGATAGGGGAGAGCCTTGGAAGGAGAACTTCTGCTTTGATAACCGATATGGATCTGCCCCTTGGATATGCTGTGGGCAATTCTCTTGAAGTGATTGAGGCTATTGAGACGTTAAAAGGAAGAGGGCCTCAAGACCTTAGAAAGCTATCTTTAGAGTTGGCTGCACGATTGTTGGAAGGTGCGGGAAAGGGAAGCTATGAAAAATGTTTGGAAATGGCAGAAAAATCAATTATAGATGGAAGTGCCTTAAAAAAATTTGCCGAGCTTATTAAGAAGCAAAAAGGCAACACTGAAGTCATAGATGATTACAGCTTGTTTGGATCAAGTAAGTATGTTTATGAATACAAGGCTCCATGTGACGGTTACATTAAAAGTATAAAGACGGACAGCTTGGGTGTTGCATCAATGATACTCGGTGCAGGCAGGGAGAATAAGGATAGCATTATAGATTATAAAGCAGGAATAGAGCTTAAGAGAAAAACATGTGACAAAGTATCTAAAGGCGATTTAATTGCAAAGCTCTATACCGATAATAATGAGAGCATAGATAAAGCTGTCGGTATTTTAAACGATGCTGTTAATATTTCATATGAAAAGTCTGAGACTAGACCTTTAATACTTGCCTATATAGACTCATCCGGGATTAGAAAGTTTCACCGGTAAGTTGACCGAGATGTAAAATATCCCATTCTTTATTTCTAGACTGTAAAGAACTGCTTAATTGAGGCAGTTCTTTATTATTCTATAAATTTGTTATATAAATTTATAACATATGTTTATAAAAAAATATCTTTTAGGGAATAATAAGCTTAAATGGAAGTATAATCTAGGTATTATATGGTTTTTGAGTGACAAATTACACTTTAACTTATTTCTATGAGAATTTATAATAAAAGAAAACTGTCATAACAGAATATATTGTATGAATAAAGCATAGTAATTTAATACGATGAATCTCATTGGTGTTGTGAGAAATTAATGTGTAGAAGACATTAATTTCCAAAACATATATTGTTCTACCCTACTTGTAAAATAAAAATCGGGGGGATTTAAGTGTTTAAAAAAGTGAGTGTTATTTTTATATTGATTGCAGCACTGGTTGCTAACACTGCAATAATGCCGGTGATTGCAGCACCTCAAAACAATACCGAAAAAACAACAGCAAATACTGGGACTAAGAAGGAAGAAACTGCTAAGACACTGGATTTGAAAGCGAAAGCAGCAATACTGGTTGATGCTGATACCGGAATGGTAATGTTTGAAAAAAATAGCCATCAAGAGCTTCCAATTGCAAGTATTACTAAGGTCATGTCAATGCTTCTTATTATGGAGGCTATTGACTCGGGTAAAATTACTTATGAAGATATGGTGCCTGTGTCGGAGCATGCATATAATATGGGTGGGTCACAGGTATATCTAGAGCCAGGAGAAGAGTTTTCGGTATTGGATATGTTAAAGGCAGTTGCAATACACTCAGCTAATGATGCGGTTGTGGCTTTAGCCGAGAAAATCAGCGGCAGTGAAGAAGTGTTTGTAAGTGAAATGAATGACAAAGCTAAAGAATTGGGAATGAATAATACCTACTTTTTAGACTGCAATGGATTAACAGATGAAGGACATTACAGCTCTGCTGCCGATATAGCAAAAATGTCGGCTGAGCTTATTATAAAGCATCCTAAAATACTTGAGATAACAACAATATGGCAGGATAAGTTCAGAGACGGAAAATTTTCATTGGATAATACAAATAGGCTTATACACACATATAACGGTGCAACCGGCTTGAAGACCGGGTTCACAACAAAAGCAGGCTATTGTCTTTCCGCATCGGCAGAAAGGAACGGTATGAAACTTATAGCTGTTGTTTTGGGTGAACCGGATTCCAACACAAGATTTGATGAAGCTAAAAAGCTTTTGGATTATGGATATGCAAATTATCAAATAGTTAAAATAAAAAATAAAGGTGAAGAATTAGGCACAGCAGAAGTTAAAAAAGGTGTGGCCGATTCTGTTAAAGGCATTTTGAAGTCGGATGTAAGCTTGATGCTTAAAAAAGGCAGTAAAGACCAAATAAAGCAAAATGTGAAAATGGCTGAATCTATTGAGGCTCCTGTTACGCCCGGTCAGAAAATAGGAGAGGTATTCTTCGAGGATAATGGTCAAGTTGTTGCTAAAGCAGATATTGTTGCTGATGCAGAAGTAAAAAAAGCTTCCTTTGTTCGTCTGTTTTTCAGAATGATTATTGGCTGGTTTGGAATCGGGCGAAAATAAAACATTAGTCTTAATTGAAATAAGCAATAGAAGTAATAGCTTCCTCTTGCAGGTGTGAGTCCGCTTAATTTGTGAATTTACACCGGTAAGGGGAAGTTATTTTTTGATTGTTCTTAAATTTCCTTTTATTGATTTTGTAATTAAGAGTATTGAGTATCATTATAAAAAATAGTAAAATGTCTTATATATATTAATTTCAGGATATTATTTCAGGAAAAGAGGGCTAAATGAGACAAATTGAAACCGTGCTAAAAAGGATGTCGGCAGTTGATATAGTTGATTATTCAATTGAAGTTTATAAAAGAAATATAAAAAAGCTTACAATATTATCCCTTATTTTATATGTTCCTTTTGCTTTTTTATATGTTTTCCTGTCAAGCAGTATATCGGAAGATCTCAACAGACTGACAAGTCAAAATGGAGCAAATTTTTCACTGGCAATGGCTTTTTTGCTGGTCAGTTTATCTTTGTTTATTGTGTATTTATGTTACTTTTTAACAATAAATGGCGTTTTGCAAGCAGCCATAACAAAAATTGTTTATAACGATGTTGTGTATGGCAGGAGTCTCGGATTAAAAGAAGTTATAAAGGACAGTTTCAGAAAAATACTTAAGATAATGGGATATAGGACTTTGTTCTACTTAATTATGGCGGGTGGCATAATCGGTACATTTATTGGAGCAATGATATTCCTCTGGGCGATTATATTTATATTTGCCATTGGGATAAATGTTATTAATAGCTTTGGCCATTTTATTGAGGGATTTATCATATTTTTTGGAGTAATATTATTTATTGCCTTGGCATTAGGTACTATAATAAGTATTTGCTTTTTTTACATCAAATTCGGATTTGGCATTCAAGCCATCATAATTGAAAATAGAGGTGCAGCTGATGGGGTTGCAAGAAGCTCGGAGCTATCAAAAAAGATGTTTTGGAATTCATTTATTGCATTGTTTACAGGAGGACTCATATATTTTTTCATACCTTCCATATCAATAGGAATTACAGTATTATTATCTTTTGTCGATGAAGAATTGTACAGGCAGGTACAGCTTGGTGCTACTGCTTTTGTACAGTTGGGTTATGCTCTTTTCTACCCCTTTTTGGCCACACTGACTACAAATATTTTTATTAATTGGAAAGTAAATAATGAAGGTCTTGATCTTGAAGTTAAAGTAGATAAAATGTTAGCGGGGGACATTAATGAAATATAGGTTTAATGATATAAAAATAGCCGGAACAATATTATTTGTTGTTGTATGTTTAATAACCGGGAGCATTTTTCCATGTTATTCATTTGCTATGTCCGAGGATAGGGTACAAAAGGTGGAGGACAGCCTAGATGAGATATTTTCATCAAAGGAGTTTGCGGAAGCAAGCAGTGAAAAAACTATGCTCGAAAAGTTGTCGGATATAATTGAAGACATCATTGACAGAATTAAAGAGGCTTTAGGCCAAAGAGAGATGCCTGAAATAAATAATGCTCCCATTAAGCCTAGAGTCAATAGTCCATTGCAGGAATTTATTTCATATATAATTGTCTTTATTCTTATTGTTTTTATGGTTGTTGCAATAGTCTATCTAATTAAAAAATATAAAAGAATTAACAGGAAGATTAAAGAGGAGGAAGATGCCGAGATTTTAAGCCAGCTCAAGGATTTTGATGAAGTAAGACGTCTGGCTATGGAGTTCTATAAAAACGGCGATTTCAGACAGGGTATACGTTTTTTGTATCTGTCATTAATATTAAAGCTCAATGAACAAAACATTTTGTTAATAAACAAGTCTAAGACAAACAAGGAGTATATGGATGAATTAAGAGAAAAGGACTATATCCATTTTGAAACAGTCATGGAGTTTACAAGAGTGTTTAACAGATGTTGGTATGGCAACAGGAATTTGAGCAGGGAAATGTTTGATAAGTGGATTTCTGAGTATTCCTCTATTGTAGGGGAGGTAAATTCATGATAAAAAAAAGCATTATTAAAAAAATAATAATATTTTTGCTGGTAGTAGCCTTTGCTGTGCCCATCGGGGCCGTTGTAGCAGGCATGAAGGACAGCAGGAAATATAAAAGATATACTTCTTACAGCGTAGACCCTGAAGGTGAAAAGGCTTTATACCTTTTGACCGAAAAAATGGGCTACGAGGCAGTGAGATATAAGAAAGCTGCAAGATTTTTGCCCGATTTTGTTACTATGATAGTAATACAACCTGATTATTTCAGACTCTTTGATGAATTAGAGCTAAAGTATTTGAAAAAATGGCTTGAAAATGGAAATTCTCTTGTTCTCATATATGATGATCCTGAGGATACCGATATCCTAATTGAGGAGTTTGGGGCACAGTACAGCGAAGAGTTTAATTCATACAATGAATGGACAATATACAATGTGGGTGCCGGAAACATGTATGTAAGCAGTATGACCGATATTTTCGTGAACGAAGGCTTAAAGGATAAAAGAAGTGCCGTTTCATTTATAGATATTATAGACAGTATCGGATATGGGAAAGTATACTTTAATGAATACTATCACAACATAGGTGAGGGGGTTTCTGTAAAAGATATAATCGGATTTAGCGGAGTTCTTGTATTCATTCAGATAATTTTAGGTATAGGAATTTTATTTCTTTCTGTGTCAAAAAGACTTGGAAAGCCTGTTGTTGTTTTTGAAACCGTAAAGAGGGCTGAAAATGAAAATATTTATGCGTTGTCAAATATTTACAAGGTTTCAAAAGCCAACTCATATGTTCTTGACGTTATGTTTAAAAGACTTAAAGCAGATCTTACAAAGTACCTTGGAATGGATAATGGTGATGATAGCAATGATATAATTAAGGCAGCATCTCAAGATGGCAGAACCAGGAATTTGGATCTGGCATCAGGCTTTAACAGATGCGAGAGATATATAAATTCCGACAATAGGGATGCTAATGAGTTTATACACCTTGTAAAGTGGATTGAGGAAATAAGAGAGGAGATAAAATAATGGAAGGAAATTTCTATACGGAAAGCATGGGATTTACACAGATAAAAGCAAAGGAAATAATTGATGAGGTTTCAAAGGTTGTTGTAGGCCAGTATGCATTGATAGAACAAATGGTAGTGGTTATTCTGTCGGGAGGACATATTCTTGTGGAGGGAGTTCCGGGCCTTGCCAAAACACTTGCTGCAAAAACTATTGCAAAGACTATCAAGGCTGATTTTAAAAGGGTACAGTTCACGCCTGACCTCATGCCGGCGGATATAACAGGTACTAAAGTGTATGATTCCAAATCTGGTGAGTTTTACCTTAGGAAGGGTCCGTTATTTACCAATATATTTCTTGCGGACGAAATAAACAGAACACCTCCAAAAACACAGGCTGCACTTTTAGAATCAATGGAGGAAAGAGCAATAACCATTGACGGCGAGACACATGTATTAGGTGAGCCCTTTGTTGTTGTTGCAACTCAAAATCCTGTTGAGTATGAAGGAACATATCCTCTGCCTGAGGCACAGCTTGACAGATTTATGATGAAACTTACGGTTGATTACATGCCTCAGAAGTTTGAAAATATGATGCTTGAAAAGTTTAAAACGGGCTTTAGCAGCTCCCAGATTGACAAAGCCAATATAAGGGAAGTATGCGACTTTGAAGATATCAAAAGGTGCAGGGAAGAGATACTGAAGGTAGAAGTAAACGAAGGGATTATCAATTATATTACATCAATCGTTAGAGCTACAAGAAATTCGCCTAACCTTGTTCTAGGAGCAAGTCCAAGGGCATCAATTTCCATTCTGCTTGCATCGAAGACATTAGCAGCTATGCAGGGCCGTAATTTTGTAATACCTGAAGACATTAAGGATATAACTATTCCCGTCTTAAGGCACAGGGTAATATTAAAGCCTGAGTCAAGCATAGACGGATTAAGTAGTGATGATGTTTTAAGAGGTATTTTGAACAAGGTAGAAGTACCGAGATAACCATACATAATGGTGATGTACCAACTTATGTATTTTTTGATTAAGGAGAATGAACATGCCTTTTAGCAAAACATTCGCAGGGCTTATAATATTAGGGATTGTACCTATTATTTTAGGTGCTTTCTTCGGAATGTCATTGCATGTATTTATATTATATAATTTAATATTGTCAGGCCTTCTTATTGTTGATTTTATAATAACTCCGGGGGCGGATAGTCTTGATGTCAAGCGTGAATGTGACAGAAAGCTGTCTATGGGGTCGGAAAATATTATAAAGATACTTATAAGGAACAATAGCAGCCATATTTTGAATATTGAAGCAAGGGACGAGGTTCCATGCTATATGGATGTTATAGGGGGCACATTAAATATCAAATCAATGCCCCATTATGAAAACTCCGGGTCTTATAAAGTTATTCCGCAAAAAAGAGGCGAATATACATTTGGGGATATCAGTATAAGATACAGGGGAGTTTTGAAGCTTTGCATGAAATACGGAAGCTTTGATACAAAGGAAGACTTAAAAGTTTATCCAAATCTCAAGGATTTAAAAAGATACAGTTTTGCTTCTTTAAGGAAAAATCTAATACTCATCGGCAACAAGAAAATGAAGACATATGGGATGGGTACTGAGTTTGAGAGCCTCAGAGAATATTCCGAGGGTGATGATTACAGAAAAGTCAACTGGATGGCTACTGCAAGGTCAAGCAAGCTTATTGTGAACAATTATGAGCCTGAAAGGAATCAGCAGGTATATATACTGCTTGATTCAAGCAGAGTAATGAATACCGAGATAAACTATATCAAAAAGCTTGACTATGCTATAAATTCTGCCTTTCTCCTTGCAGAGATAGCAGGAAAAAAGGGTGATAATATAGGCCTTATGGTTTTTGACAAGGATGTAAAACGGTTTGTGAAATCAGGTAAGGGTATGACCCATTTCAGCATAATGGCGGAAAATCTATACAATGTTGAAGAAAATTTCGTTACTGCCGATTATGACAATGCATTATTCTATTTTTGCAAGCGTCAAAGGAGAAGAAGTCTTTTATGCATATTCACCGACCTCTTTAATTCACAGGAGGCATTATCTTTGGTTAAGGCTTTAAAGACTGTCGGAAGGAATCATGTACCCCTTGTGATAACAATTAAGGATATGAGGGTTTATGAAATGGCAGATAACAAAATAAACACAGTCGCTGATATTTATGATAAATGTGCGGCACTCAAGGAAGTTGATGAAAGGGAAAAAATACAAAAAATATTTGAAAGTGCGGGCATTGCATCAATAGATGTGCCTCCCGATAAGCTTTCAATGGAGGTAGTTAATAAATATTTAAATATCAAGGCAATGATGCAGCTTAGCTAAAGATATCATGAGGATATCTTTTTCCTTCGAATGAAAGGCGATGCCAAGTATATGCAAAGAAGGATAAAGGATATAAGTGAAAATATTAATTTGAATTCTGCAGATACATCTGACGGAGTGAAATACCCTTCAATAATACCTGCTATGACAAATAGGGGTATTGTACCGCAAGCAAGGTAGACTGCGGTTTTTCCGGCTTTTATCAGGGAGTCCTTTCTGGAATAAACACCAGGGCTTATAATTGATTTTCCTATTATGAGGCCTGCAGCACCGCATACGAATATGCAGAAAAGCTCTAAGACTCCATGAGGAAGTATAAGAGACCAGAAAATATCCGATACATTATAGTTTACCGCAAGTCCCGCAGCACTTCCTAAAAAAAACCCGTTGTAAATAAGTATATAGACTGTGCCTAGGCCTAATGTTATGCCCAATGAAAATGCTCTTAAACCCACGCCAATATTATTGGTAAATATGGACGCGGATGCGGTGGCACTATCCCAAACACTCCGGCCGTCTTCAAGTGTCTTTACACCTTCAATTAACTCAGGTGGTATAAATGCCGGTGCGTTATCGGAATTTATTAGAGTCATGATAAAACTGAAAATAACACCTGCCATAAACAAAGCTGTTGATAAAATCATATATGAAGCGTTTTGTTTCAACAGCTCAGGGAAGCCTTTTATATAAAATGAAAATACTTTTTTAAACCCCGATGATTTTGTAGAGTAGATATAGCTGTGGGCTGAAGATGCAAGGCTGTTTAAATATTCTGTTGTCTTAGACTCGCCAAAAAATGTTCTGCTATAGGACAGGTGGCTGCATACAATCCTGTAGGATGTTATAAAACTGTCCAATTCGGATTTGCTTAATGATTTCAGCTTTTTTGACTTGAGCTTGTTAAGCAAATCTTCTAAATTTTGCCAAATATATGAATTATCATTAATAAATTTTTCTTCTCTCATGGTAAACACCCTGATTTTGTTTTATAATATTTTTGATAGGATTAATTGTATCAGAATTGTAGTAATGTTACAATCTTAATGTTGCTTTTGATGAAATTTCAAGAATTAAATGCAAATATGAAAGGTAAAATTACTTTATGAGGAAAATAAAAAATATAATCACTCCTGAAAATGTATATATAGATTTTGAATTAGCCGGCTTAGGCTCAAGACTTCTAGCTTTTTTGATAGACTTTGTGATTCAATGTCTTATAATATTTTTAATGATTATTATCGTCTATTCGGCAGATCTTTCCTATTATTACGATGAAGAAATCAATTCTTATATTACTGCTTTAAGTATTATAGTAGTATTTTTGGTGTATAACGGTTATTTTATTTTTTGGGAGATGTTGATGAACGGTCAGTCACCCGGAAAAAGGATTTTAAATCTTATGGTCATAAAGGAGACAGGTGAGGCCATAACATTTTTTGATTCTGCATTGAGAAACATAATAAGAGTCATAGATTTCTTACCGTTCTTTTATCTTATAGGTTCAGTTTTTTTGGTTTTTAACAAAAATTACAAAAGAATTGGTGATATGGCTGCAAATACAATAGTAGTAAAAAAGAGGGATAATCAAAAGCCTTTGACTGCAGCCCAGGTGTTGGCAGGATTTAATATGAATGTTAATAACAAAAGCACCAATATATACCCCGTTAATGAATATGAGTTTGGGGTGTTAAAGGAGTTTATGGAAAGGAAAGACCGGTTGGGAAGTCGAAGACAGCTCTTTGAATTTCATCTTAACAGGTATTTTCTCTCAAAGTTTAATTTGAATGATAATACCAAAAATCCATATGAATTTTTTCAAGAGATATTATTGATGAATAAGGATAAATGTAAATAAAAATAAGGGGAAAATGCAGGATTTTGTATTGACGCTTGCATTTTTAGATGCTAACATTTAATAAAGATTGCAGTTTAGAGAATATAATTTTATGGATGGTGAAAATATGTTTGTATCAGAAGCGTTAAAAACCAATAGTTTAAATCATTTGGAAATTGGGGGATGCGACACTGTTGAATTGGTAGAAAAATATGGTACCCCCTTATATGTTATGGATGAAGGATTGATAAGAAAAAATTGCCGCATATACAAGAATGCAATGGATAAATATTATAAGGGCAATGGTCTGGTTTTATATGCCAGCAAGGCATTTAGTTCAATGGCAATATATAAAATTGTTGAGAGTGAAGGCCTAGGGGTAGATGTAGTTTCCGGAGGAGAGCTTTATACGGCTTACAAAGCGGGATTTCCAATGGACAGGGTTTATTTTCACGGCAACAATAAAACAATAAGCGAAATTGAGTTGGCCATTGATAAAGACGTAAGAAGAATTGTTGTGGACAACCTGGAAGAATTGAAAAATATAGACAGAATAGCAGGGGAAAAAGGGAAAAAAGCAAATATTTCTTTCAGGATAAAGCCTGGAATAGATGCTCATACTCACGATTTTGTTCA
The DNA here is from genome assembly GCA_035370245.1 of Pseudobacteroides sp. GTDB lineage: Bacteria > Bacillota > Clostridia > Acetivibrionales > DSM-2933 > Pseudobacteroides. The sequence continues at coordinate 15,395 of DAOOVO010000044.1, read as the reverse complement.
AACCGGTCAGATTGATTCCAAGTTTGGTGTTGCTCTTGAAAACGGGGAAGCAATGGAGATTGTAAAGTTCGCTTCAACTCTTAAAAACGTGTCAGTGGTAGGAGTTCACTGCCATATAGGTTCCCAGATATTTGACCTTGCACCCTTTGAATTGGCTGCTAAGGTGATGCTGGAATTTATCAGTGATATCAAAAATGAAACAGGAATTGAAATTGAAGAATTAAACCTTGGAGGCGGTTTTGGAATCAAATATATCCCGGAACATGATCCCATTGAGTATGACAGCTATATTGAGTCTGTTTCGAATGTTGTGAAGAAAACATGTGAGGACAAGCGGATAAAGCTGCCTTTTATTGTTATGGAGCCTGGAAGGTCAATAGTTGCATCGGCAGGTATAACTCTTTATAAGGTAGGTGCGGTAAAGGAAATAAAGGGTGTGAGAACCTATGTATCTGTTGACGGAGGTATGGGGGATAATCCCAGATATGCTCTTTATCAGTCACCTTATGATGCGGTGCTTGCAAACAGGCTTGATGCACCTAAGGAAAATGTTATTACCATTGCGGGAAAATGCTGTGAGTCCGGTGATATACTCATTAAGGATATTAATTTTCCAAGAGTTAAGGCAGGGGATATAATAGCTGTTTTGGCTACAGGTGCATATAACTATTCCATGTCAAGCAATTACAATAGAATACCTCGTCCGCCTGTCGTATTGGTTCATGAAGGCAAATCAAGGCTCATAGTTAAGGGTGAGGATTATGAAGATTTAATAAGAAATGATATAATCCCCGATGATCTCAAATGATAATTAATGAATTGTGAAAGGAAGTAAAAAAATGTTTAAAAAAAGAGTTTCAAGTCTAATTTTAGCAGCGGCTTTTAGCCTGTCTTTAGCCGTAGGTGTTACTGCAGCCGATGGGTCAAAAGAGGCCCAACAGGACGACAGACAATCGATAATTTTAGATTCGGAGAAGAAGTCTGTTGCAGAGGACGTATATTCAGACAGCAAGTCGGTACAGGAAGATGTTTACGGTATAAGTGAGCAAAATGTTGGGCAGGAAGAGGAATATTATACACCGGTTGTATCTACACCTACTCCGACACCGGTTAAAGATTACGTAGGAACAATAACAGCTGTAAATGTGGAATTGGACAAGAAACCGTTAAACATTAGAACTATAAACATAGATGGCAGATATTATGCGGCTATTGGCGATTTGTGCTACTACTTGGATGTGGATTATAAAGCGGATGTCAATACCAAGATGGTGAATATATTTAAGGGCAAAAAAACTACATTAAAGGGTGCCGAAAAATTCACCAAGAGGAGCCGTATAGATATTGTTAGGGTTTTACCCGGACCCTATGTCTTTAAGCTTGATAACGTTATTACAGGGCTGGAGTCATATTTATATGCAGGCAGATCATATGTTCCAATCAGATTCTTCATGGAAATGTTTGATAAAAATATAGAATATATTGCTTCTACTAACACTATATCAATCTCTACGGCTCAAGACCAGATAATAGGTTCTGTTAACGGTGTGCCTTTATTAAAAAAGGATTTTGATTTTTTCTATAATGCACAGAGTAAAGAAATAATGGATTTTGTAGCTGAAGAAGAGTTGGATAATGAGTTAAAAAAGCTAAAGCAAGAGGTTTTCGATTATATTGTTGAAGAGGCTTTAATATCCATAAACATGCCAAAAACATTTTCGGTACTTAATGATAAAGATTATGAGGAAATTAATTCATACATAAACAATATGATTGTTAGATACGGTGGAATTGAAAAATTTAGAAGTGTTTTGGCAGAAGATAAAGTGACATTCTATCAATTTATGAAATATACAAAATCATCTTATATCAATTCAAATTATTTGAATGCACTTATTAAAAATGTAAAGGCAACAGATGAGCAGTTGGAGAAGTACTATGACGACAATAAAAAATTCTTTGTTGAGCCTGAGACGGTAAAAGCAAAGCATATTTTATTTTTATTAAGAGATCAAACAACCGGTGAGGCTTATTCGGAAGAAAAGATCAAAGAAATAGAAAATAAGGCAAAAGATGTATTAAAGGACATAAGGGATGGGGCCGACTTTGATGAACTGATGGACAAATATGGTGAAGATCCCGGTGCCAAGCAAATGCCTGAAGGATACACTTTCAGCAGGGGTGAAATGGTAAAAGAGTTTGAGGATGCGGCCTTTGCCATGAATGTTGGAGAGGTAAGCGAACTTGTTAAGACACAATACGGTTATCATATTATAAAAGTCGTTGATAAGATTCCTGAAAGGCAGATCCTTTTAGATGAAATAAAGGATGCAATAAGGCCTGAGTTGGATCAGAAAGCAAAGAATGATTTTATTGAGGAATTGTTGGATAAGTGGAAGGCTGCAGGTAGTATAGTTAATAACATGGAAATGTAATAGTGAATGAAATTGAAATAGGAGTATAAATTAAGAGGTGGCTTGAGCCACCTCTTATCACATGAGCGGTAAACCGAATATTCTTAGTATGAATAAATAGATGTAATAATACGGATAAGTAATAATTATTGATAAAATGTTTGTCGCATAAAGAATCAAAAAAACAAATAAACTGTATCTTTTAAGGTTTGCATATATTTCATATCTCTCTATGTTTGTAAGGCTTTCAAGAATCCTTGAGCCGGGGAATGGAGGAATTGGAAGTATCCCAAGCACAAAGAATATTAGGTTATATCGGATACAATAATTCAAAATTTTCAACAGATTGCCTCCGACATTATCACCTAAAATAACAAACACATTGGCTAAAATAAGGATTTTTATAATTATTGCAAATAACACTGCCATCAGTATATTTGCAGCAAATCCTGCTGCAGAAACAAGTGCTGTGTCAACTCTAATGTTTTTAAAGTTTCTAGGGTTTATATCAACGGGTTTAGACCAACCGAATCCAACCAAAACAAAAATCAAAAATCCAAAGGGATCAATATGTTCTTTCGGATTAAGGGACAGTTTTCCCTGATATCTTGGTGTTGTGTCGCCAAGCTTATCTGCTATATAAGCTTGAGCAAACCCGCTGATTACCATTGCAATAAGAATACCCGGTATGCTCATTAAAATTTCTTGAACAGATCTGCCTAACATTAAAACTCTCCTCGCATATAAAATTTATTTTATAAATAATACTAATTATTCTATCAGTTGGATTTCAAAAAGTCCATATAAAAAACTTATAATTGTAAATAGTACATACATTATGCTAATATATAAAGAGCATATTTGAACGGAGCGTGAATTCATGAAGAAAGGTAAGATATTAAGCGGAATGAGGCCTACTGGGGCACTACATTTGGGAAATTACTTCGGAGCCTTGGAAAATTGGGTAAAGCTTCAGGATGATTATGATTGTTATTATTTTATAGCCGATTGGCATGCATTGACTACAGGATATGAAAATACAGACGATATCAAGGCTAATATTGACAATCTTGTAATAGATTATTTAAGTGCGGGACTTGATCCCGAAAAGTGCAATATTTTTCTGCAATCAAGTATTGTTGAGCATGCTGAGCTGCATTTGATTTTTTCAATGATAACTCCTTTGTCATGGCTGTTGAGATGTCCCACATATAAGGATCAAATTGCTCAGATGAAGGACAAGAATATTACAACATACGGCTTTTTAGGCTATCCATGTCTGCAGGCAGCGGATATACTCATATATAAAGCAAACTTTGTGCCCGTTGGTGAAGATCAACTTCCTCACCTTGAGCTCACAAGGGAAATAGCAAGAAGATTTAATTATCTATTCGGGGAAGTGTTCCCTGAACCGCAGCCGTTACTTACAAAAGCAAAAGTTTTGCCCGGACTTGACGGCAGAAAAATGAGTAAAAGCTATAACAACACTATTGCACTTTCAGATGGTCCTGAGGATATTAAGAAAAAGGTTATGACTATGGTAACCGATCCTCAAAGGATTAAAAAGGATGATCCCGGCCATCCTGATGTATGTACTGTGTATGCTTTCCATAAGGTATTTAATGAGGATGAGGTGCCTGAAATAGAAGAAAACTGCAAGGGTGGCAAAATAGGTTGTGTTCAGTGTAAACGCAACTTGGCTGAGAAAATGAATGCGTATTTGACTCCTATATATGAGAGAAGGCAGGAGATAATGAACAAGCCGTCCTATATCAGAGAAGTAGTAATGAATGGTAATGAAAACGCCAGAAAAATTGTAAGAAGTACAATGGATGATGTAAGGAGTGCTGTAAAAATAAACTGGGAATAAGATATGGAGTTGGATTAAGTGGAGAGTGCGTTAACAAATGCCTGTAAAATAAAGGTTCAGAACTTTGAGGGTCCTTTTGACCTTTTATTCCATCTTATTGAAAAAAACCAGATTAATATTTACGATATACCTATAAACGAAATTACAGACCAATATATGGAGTATCTTTTTGCCATGAAAGAGCTTGATTTGGAGATAGCAAGCGAGTTTTTGGTAATGGCAGCCACACTGCTCCATATAAAGTCAAAGCTCCTTCTTCCCGACAAAAAGGAAAAGGATGTTCCTGAAGAGATTGACCCAAGAGAAGAGCTTGTATTAAAGCTAATAGAATATAAAAAGTATAAGGATTTTTCGTTACAGTTAAGGCTCAATGAAGAGAAATGGGAAAAGGTTTTCTATAAGCTTCCCGAGTGTTATGAGTTTGAGAGGGAAGATGAGATATTGGAGCTGTCACCGGAAGAGATTAGAAAAGTTTATATAAGACTGCTTGAAAAAAACAGGAAGAAAATGAACAACACAGTCACTAAAATGGCAACGATTATGCAGCATGAAAAGGTCTCCCTCAAGTCAAAGATGAGGGAGGTTTTGTTGCTTCTTTTAAGAAAGACAAAGCTTGTATTTTCCGATATATTTTCGTTGGAAAAGAAGTCGAGGACTGAAGTTGTTACAGGATTTCTTGCTATTTTGGAGCTTTCAAAGCTTAAAAAGGTTAAGCTCGAGCAGAGAAGGCAGTTTGCCGATATTGAAATATATCACTGCGGCAGTGAAGAAGGATTGGACCTTGATAGTGAAAATGATAAGTAACTGGAGGACTTATGGAAGAGAGGGAGATAGAATCTATAATTGAGGGAATGCTTTTTGCAGCAGGTGACCCTTTAACATTAGAAAGAATTTCGGAAGTTCTTGAGATAGATAAGAAAACGGTTAAAGCTATTTTAAGCAATATGATCATTAACTATCAAAATTCAAAGCGTGGGATAATGCTCCGTGAAATAAACGGAAAGTATCAGCTTTGTACAAGGTTTGAGCATCACGAATACATTAAAAAGCTTTTTGAACCAAGACAGAAGCAGGGTCTGTCCACTGCAGCTTTTGAGGCACTTTCAATAATTGCCTACAATCAGCCTATAACAAGGGCAAAGGTTGAACAGATAAGAGGAGTTAATTCGGATAGTGCTATCTCAAAGTTGTTGGATAGAAACCTTATCAGAGAGGCCGGAAGGCTGGATGCACCCGGTAAGCCGGTGTTATATGAGACTACGGATGAATTTTTAAGAAGCTTTGGATTTAAGTCAATAGCTGATCTGCCGAAACTTGAACTCAATGAAGTTCAAGAGGAGAATGATATAGATTCATGAAAAAAGATATATTTTGGTATAATTTTATAATTTTATGGTAAAAATGACAATATAGAAATTAATTGAAATTTACTTCCCCTTGCGAGAATGTTTACGATAATGTGAACATAAAGCAGTAATAGGGGAAGTTATTTATTTATAAAGTGTTGAGCCTTTTATGCTGAGCATTTTTGAATTGAGGTATGCCCCATGGTTTATTTAGCAATTTTTATATGTATATTTATAGTAATTGCTGTAATAATATATTTCTTAAACACTGAAATTGCAGTTGAATATATAAGGAATGGCATAAATGACCATGTCCTTATTTCCTTCTCACCTGTTAAAGGCGTGAAATTCAAATATGAAGCATCTTTAATGGGAATAAGAGAAAATGGCTTTAAATTTAAAAGAGTAAAGAAAAAAAAAGAAACAAAAAATAATGATGATGAAGAGGGTGCGAAGCAAAATAAAAGTTCGGGTAATGGTAATGATGATATTTTTTCAAGGATAGATTATTTTAAAAAGAAATATGACAAGCTAAACTTTTTTATCAACTATGCAATTAAGAAATTGAAGTCAAGAATAAAGATGAAAAATTTTAATGTTGAAATGACTATAGGTACAGGGGATGCATCTCTTACAGGGATTTTGACAGGAGTAGCATGGATGATAACAGGTATTGTATATTCAAATTTGTCAATGGCTTTTCCAATACATAATAAGAATATAGAAATAAACAGTGATTTTTCAAAAACAATTTTTAAAGCAAATGTTTTATGCATATTTAATATTAGAATGGGACATATTATAAAAGTGGTATTTTTACTTATATTAAAATTATTGGAAGGCGGTGGTTTGTTTGGCAGAACATCCAATACAAGGTCTTATGAGTACTGCAATGAACAGCATTAAGGAAATGGTAGATGTTAATACCATTGTGGGTGATGCGGTTCAAGCACCCGATGGTACTGTTATTATTCCCATATCAAAAGTGAGCTTCGGGTTTGCAGCAGGTGGTGGAGAATACAATAGCTGCTGTGATGTTGATATAAAAAAAGATGATGATGAAGAGGAAAAAAAGGTATCCAAATTTCCTTTCGCAGGGGGAAGTGGAGCCGGAGTAAGCATAGTACCGGTTGGTTTTATGGTGGTAAGCAATGAACAAATAAAGCTCTTACCCGTCGATACAAATTCATCACTTGATAAGGTTCTTGATATGATACCGGATATTGTTAATAAGGCAACAGAAGCAATTAAGAAAAAGTTGGATAATAAAAAGAATGCAAAGAATAGTAAAAACGGTGAGAGCGAAAGCGGAAACACTCCTCAGAAAACGGTTACTATTATAACAGATACAAGTGAAACGTAAAATATTTTGGAGATCCAGCATTTAAAAAGCTTTGCAATAGCTGTTAATGTTGGATTTTATTGTTTATTCGCCAAGTTGTTTCTTTTCCGCTTTTGTCAGGGATTTGAATACCAAATCATAAGAATGGTCTATCATCCAAATCAATTCGTGTTCCGGAATGGTGCCGTCTATTGTTATAGTATTCCAATGCTGTTTGTTCAAATGATAGCCTGGAGTTACGCTTGAATATTGCTCTCTAAGGCTTTGTGCCACAAATGGATCACATTTTAATGATATGAAGTTTTTATCGGATCGGTTTGATATAAGAGCAAACATCTTAGACCCCACTTTTACCGTAATGGGTTCGGGACCAAAGGGAAAATCCTCATAAGCACCTTTTTTGGAAAGGCAGTATTTTAAAACATCCATAAATTATAAACCTCACTATTTAATAGAGATTGCTGTTGAATAAAATTTATGTTTATAATAACATAAAATATGGAGTTTTGGAAGTTAGAAGTAAGAGGTTAGAGGTAAGAAGTAAGAATTAAGAGGTTGGAAGTAAGAAACCGAAAAATATAAAAATTTGTAAAGGGAATATGTGTATAGTTAACAGGTGAAAATTATGGAACAGATGAGACTTCAAAAGTATTTGGCACAAACGGGGATAGCCTCAAGAAGAAAGGCTGAGGAGTTAATAAGGGACGGAAAGGTTAAGGTAAATGGAAACATTGTCAGTGAAATGGGTTACAAAGTCACAGACAGGGATATTATTGAGGTTAACGGTAAAATAGTTGCCGATACTGAAAAGAAGGTATACATTCTGTTGAATAAGCCTGTGGGATATATATCCACGGCAAAGGACCAGTTTGGAAGACCAAGCGTAGTAGAGCTTGTTAAGGGTGTGAAAGAGAGAATTTACCCCGTTGGAAGGTTGGATTATGATACTTCGGGGCTTATTATACTGACAAATGACGGTGAATTTACATATAAAATGACTCATCCCAAGCATGAGATAAAGAAGGTTTACATGGCTATGATACAGGGTATACCTAGCCAGGAAGAAATGGAGAAATTTAAAAACGGATTAAAAATAGAAGATTATATTACTGCAAAAGCAAATATAAAAATATTAAAGATTGAAGGTGACAAATCCTGGGTTGAGATTACCATTCATGAAGGGAAAAACAGGCAGGTAAGGAAAATGTGCGATGCTATAGGACATCCTGTTATAAAGCTTAAGAGAACAGCTATTGGCCCGTTGACCCTTGGTGATCTTATGGAAGGCCATTGGAGAGCATTAAGTGCAAAAGAGATTGAGACATTTAAAAAATATTATTATTGAAACTCACTTATATGCCGATTTATATTATTAGGATAAATTATTAGGATAATTCTTATTAGGATAACCCCGAATTCTGAATCCTGAATTTAAAAATATAAATACTTACCAAAGTTTTTCTGTCTCAATTATGGAGGATACGGAATGAGAAAAAAAACTGGCACGGCTTCTAATGGCTATAAGATAATGCTTGTAGATGATGAGATTGGAATTGTAGATTCGTTATCGATTGTACTTTCAAAAGCGGGATATACTACGGTAGGCTTTACCGATCCGTATGTTGCCATTGAAAGCCTTTCAAAAGAATTTTATGATATAGTGATACTGGATTTTCTTATGAATACCATACATGGAGACGAAGTTGTAAGGCGGATTAGGGAGTTTAATAGTGATGTATACATAATTATACTGACGGGTCATAAGGATTTGGCTCCGCCTGTTGAGACCATAAAAGCATTGGAAATACAAGGCTATTGTGAAAAGAACGACAGGTTTGATCAGTTGATATTGCTCATAGAGTCTGCCGTTAAGTCAATTGAGCAAAGAAAAACAATATACAATTTTAAAGAGGGGCTTAATAAAATACTTGATGCCGTACCTAGGATATACAGTTTAATGCCGGTAGGAGATATTCTGGAAAATATTTTAAAGGAAATAATGGAGTTTATTAAAAGCTCGGATGGTTTTATATTGATTGATGATATAATAAATGACAAAGATAGCGGCAAAACAATATATAGAGGGCTCGGAAAGTATTTTGGAAGTATTGAGGAATTTGCATTGAAATTAAATCCCGAACTGATGGAGTGTATAGGACAGGCAAGAATGGATAAAAAAGTTATATGCCTGCCATATGGAATAATTCTTCCGCTGACAAACGGATACCAGAATGTTATGGGTGTTATATACATTGAGAGCAGCAGTTATAGCGACAGTACGAGACTTTTAGAAATATTTTCCAGTCAAGCATCTGCAGCATTAAATAACTCTTTGCTGCATTCAATTATAAGCACTAAGAATGAAGAGCTTCTTAAGACATATGACGAGCTTAGAGAAAGATATATGGATACCATAGAGGTTCTAAGACTCGCAGTAGATGCAAAGGATGTTTACACCAGAGGACATTCCGAGAGAGTAGGCTATTATGCAAGGAAAATAGGAGAGTTATTTAATCTTAATGATAAAGAGTTGGAAATACTTAATGTAGGTGGAGTATTTCATGATATTGGGAAAATCGGTACAACAGATGATATTCTGTTGAAAACAGATAAGTTAAGCCCAAGAGAATATGAGGAAATTAAAAAACATCCTTTAAAGGGTGCTCATATATTGTCTGCCGTATCCATGTTTAAAGATGTAGTTCCTTTGGTTAAGTATCACCACGAAAGAATAGACGGCAAAGGCTATCCGTCAGGCTTAAAGGGTGATGAGATACCGTTTTTTGCACGAATATTGTCTGTGGCAGATGCTTTTGATGCAATGACATCGGACAGATTATACAGGACCAAATTGGGTGTGGAGGAAGCAAAAAGGCAACTCATAGAGGGTGCCGGTGTTCAGTTTGACGTAGATGTGGTAAATGCTTTTATTAAACTTATTAATGAGAGCTTTGACAAGATGAAAGAGGAATTGGAGTTTTCATTTAATGCTATTTAGGCTGTAACAATAGAAACTATTTATTTTATGTGAAAATTAAAAACATGTGATGTAAAAATTAATTATTTTTTACATTGCATGTTTTTTTGTATTTAGGAAATAATTGTAAAATAAATAATATTAAGTTAATATATAAAATAAAAGTGATATAAGCAATTGGAGGAAGAAATGAAAAGAATATTACAAATCTTCATGATTATATTATTTTTTTCTTTACAGGCAGCTTGCGTAAATGAAGAGAGTTTGGACTTAGGACCAAAGAAGGAAGTAGTGGAGTTTATCAGTAAAACATATAAAGTCGGAAATAAAAGCCTTCTTGTTATTGATTGCGATTATGGCAATATATGCATTTATTGTTGGGACAAGAGTGAAATAAAGTTTGATGTAAAGAAAAAGATAAGAGGGATTGGTGATAAGAGCAGATTGGAAAAAATGCTTGGCAATTTTAAAATAGAAGCAAACAGCGACAATAATATTACCTCATTTACGTCGAGGTATGAGGGTGACGGACGAAATCCTGTGGATAGCAGCATTGATTTAAACATATATGCTCCAAGAAATTCAGGGGACATTAGCATAAAGCTTGATACAGGTACATTTAAAATTGTTGACAGTATAAAATGCAATTTAAAGACTGATATTAAAATGGCCAATGTGGATATTGCGAGCATGGAAGGGGAAATATACGCTTTGGCACAAATGGGTAATATTAGAATTGGCAGCGGAAAAATAATTAAGGATTCCAATATTAAATTGGAGCAGGGGAATATTACAATTAAATCGGATTTTAGTGATATGGAATTTGGACAGTTTGAAACAGGCCTGGGGAATATTGAGTTGCAGGTTGAAAAAAATTCCCAGGTAGAATTTGAAACAATTGGAGAAGTTGAAATTAATGAGTTTAAAGACTGGGTAGTGGAAGATGCTTCGGGGAAAATCAGGTTAAGTACATCTATGGGTAAAATTGCCATAAGAAAATATTAATAAAATAAATTTAGTAATTTTTTGTGTAGATTTAGGAGGAAAACAAAGGTTTTTATAGAATATAATATATACATAGATTTTTGTATGTCCATGAAATTTTACATAATTACAGTCTATTTTATACGGCATTTCATTATATATAATGCATTTCATCGTATGATGCATTTCTCAATGCACACTGTGTTTAATATCAAATATCAAAAACAATTTTAATTAAATCAAATAAAATTTATATTTTGTGTGGTGTTTATTTATGTCTAAACTTAATCTGGTAATAGCGGACAGTGATGAAGAGTACTTAAATGGAGTGGTGACATTTCTGTCTGAGAAATATTTGACAAGGTTCAAAATATTGAGTTTTTCCCAGAAGGAAAGTTTAATGAATTTTATAAGCACTCATACCGGGAAATTGGATATTTTGTTAATTTCTTCAGAGTTGTATTTTGAAGAAATCTCCGATTTGGACATTGCTTTGGTTGGAATACTATCAACAGGCAGGCTTTCAAGGGAGTATAATGGCTGTGAAATTGTTTTAAAATATCAGTTGGGAGAAAATCTCGTAAAAAATATATTAAACCTCTATTCAGACAAAACCAATGAAATTATAATTACAAAAGGCCAAAACGAGACAAAGGTTGTAGCTGTTTATTCGTCTAGTGGAGGCAGCGGAAAGACAACCATATCCTACGGTTGTTCGGTAAAATCCGTCCACCATGGAAGGAAGGCTTTTTATCTCAATCTTGAAGAGTCGGCATCTACACCGCTGCTATTTGGTATGAGCAGTCAATATAATCTTTCTCATGTTTTATATTACTTAAAATCAAAGAATAAGAGTCTTTCATTAAAAATTGAGGGAATAAAAGTTATAGACCAGGAAACAGGTGTCCATTATTTCAATCCGCCTGTAAATCACCTGGAGCTTTTGGAAATCGAGCCTTCGGAGTATTTTGACCTTATTTCTCATATGAAGGATATGAACCAATATGAAGCCATATTTGTGGATATGCCTTGCTTTATTGAAAAAAGAATGATGGCGGTGCTCGATGCTTCGGATACTATATTTTACGTGCTAAATCCCAACCAACTATCTAAATTTAAGCTTTATAATTTTTTAAGTGAGCTTGATATTTTGGATAAAGCATATAAGCAAAAATTACTCTCTAAAACTGTTTTTATATTAAACAGGGCATTTAACGGGGAAGAAGGCTATGATATTTTTAGAGATATTTTAGATAGTATCGGTATGAACATATCCTATGTGCTGCCTGAATCATCAAATCTTTATACATATCAGAACAACAGGATTGTGCTTGATTTATCCGGTAAATTCGGACGAGCTCTTGAAGAAGTGGTTGAAAGAGTCATATGATGGAGGTGAGATGCCTTGACCCTTGAGGAAAAGCTTGCAATAACAGCTGAACTGAAGGAGCTGGCAAGGTCAAAACTGAACTTACTTAACACAGAATTAAGTGATGAAGAGATTGAGGAAAAGATAGAAGAGATTGTACTGGAAAATCAGACTGATATTTACATATCTCCTGCTGAAAAAAGAGAAATAGTAGAAAGTATATTCAATTCAATAAGAAGATTGGATGTGCTCCAGCCCCTTATAAATGACAAATCAATTACTGAAATAATGGTTAATGGTCCCGATAATATTTTCATTGAACGAAACGGCAAAATATCAAAGCTTGACACCAGATTCGAAAGCAGTGAAAAGCTTGAGAATGTTATAAGAAATATTGTGTCGGCTGTTGACAGAACAGTGAATGAAGCTGTACCCATAGTTGATGCAAGGCTTCAAGACGGTTCTCGTATTAATGTTGTTTTATCGCCAATAGCATTAAACGGTCCCATCATTACTATCCGTAAGTTTCCGGAAAAACCCTTTACAGTAGAGCAGCTGGTAAAGCTTGGGTCTTTGACTGAAGAAACAGCCGAGCTTTTAGAGCGTATGGTTAAGGCAAAATTTAATATATTTATAAGCGGAGGAACCGGAAGCGGAAAAACAACATTTCTAAACGCATTGTCCAATTTCATACCTAAAGATGAAAGAATTATCACCATAGAAGATTCAGCTGAACTTCAGATAAAAGGTGTTGAAAACATAGTCAGAATGGAGACCAGAAATGCCAATACCGAAGGTAAGGGTGCCATAACCATAAGAGATCTTATTAAGACATCTCTAAGAATGAGACCTGAAAGAATAATTGTTGGAGAGGTCAGAGGAGCCGAAGCCTTAGATATGCTTCAGGCAATGAATACCGGCCATGATGGATCCCTTTCCACCGGCCATGCCAATTCTGCGGAGGATATGCTTTCAAGGCTTGAAACAATGGTGCTGACAGGTGCCGAAATACCTCTTGAGGCAATTAGAAAGCAAATAGCTTCAGCCATAGATATTATAATTCATCTCTCAAGACTAAGGGATAAATCCAGAAGGACTATGGAAATATCGGAAATAGTAGGTTATAAGAATGGAGAGATCGTTCTAAATCCCCTTTATGTTTTTGAGGAAGAAAAAGAAATGGAAGACGGAAGGATTTGCGGACGCCTTGTAAGGACTGAAAGAAGTATGATACATAAGGAGAAATTCAGGCTTGCCGGTTTAAGTGATAAAGTCTGAAGTGGTGGAGGTATTATGAATACTGAAGATTTAAATATAAAATTTGAAAAGGAAAGCTCCATACCGTTAAATGGTGCTGTTGATTACAGTGTTTATAATATGTCGCTAAAAGAGAAGCTTGTTTATATATTACTGGCGGCGATATTCCTTTTTGGGCTAGGCTTTATATTCTACCACAATGTAATTGTATCCTTATTGATAACACCCTTTGCATTACTTTATCCCAAAATCAGAACAAAGGAAATTATTGAAAGAAGGCAAAATGAATTAAATCTTCAATTTAAAGACCTGCTATATTCAATCTCATCTTCTCTCGCATCGGGTAAAGCACTTGAAACTGCATTTAAGGAGTCGATAAAGGAGCTTAAGATTATTTATCCTAATGAAGATACATTGATAATTAAAGAAATCCAGTACATGCAAAGAAAGCTTGAAATGAACGAGCAGATAGAAAATGTATTGATGGATTTTGCAGAACGATCAAATCTTGAAGATGTAAGAAGCTTTGCAACCATTCTTCAGACCTGCAACAAAAGAGGCGGTAATGTTATCGAAATCATCAGGAACACTTCTAATGTAATAAATGACAAAATAGAGGTTAAGCAAGAGATAGCAACCATTCTTGCACAGAAAAAATTTGAGCAAAAAATATTGTCGGTTATGCCTGTAGCATTGCTCCTATTACTTTCGGTAACGCAAAAAGAGTATATGGAACCTGTTTTCACAACTGCATTAGGGAGAATTGTAATGACGTTAGCCATTATCTTAATAATATCCGGGTATATGATAATGAAAAAGATAATGGAAATAAAAGTTTGATGATAAAAAATGATGGATAAAAAATATATTTGATACAAAAAGTGGGGGCTAAGGATGATTATAGCTTTTGCTGCATCGCTTATTGCGGTTGTATTTCTTTTCCTAGTATCAAGAAATAAATATAACGAATTTATAGAGCCGTTGGATGAAAAGGAATTCAAACTCAAAAAATTTTTGCCCATGGGCTTTTGGATCATGGATAAAATCAACTACCGATATGATACAAAGTACGACAGGAATCTCTTGAACAAAACAGCGGAGCTTAACGGAGGTATATATGCCCACTATTTTTTAAGGGTACATTGGGCTAATAAAATAACATTCGAGCTTATACTTCTGGTGCTTATACTTTTTATTAATGCAGCATTGGGTGAATTAAATGTTGAACTGCTGATGTTTTCATTGTTTATAATGGCTGCTGTTGCATATGGATTTGATAAGGACCTTGATAAGAAGGTCAATAAAAGAAGGCTTTCCATGCAGATCGATTTTCCAGATTTTTTAAATACTCTTACACTTCTTATAAATGCAGGAATGACAGTTTCAAATGCATGGACGAGAATTGTGACCGATACTAAAAAAAATACTCCCCTTTATGTGGAGCTAAGAAATGTTATGCTGGATATTTCAAACGGAAAATCCGAGATAGGGGCTTATGAGGAATTCGCCAAAAGATGCAGACTTCCTGAGGTTACAAAGTTTGTCGCGGTCATTACCCAGAATCTTAAAAAAGGAAATTCTGAATTGGTAGATATATTGAAATTTCAGTCAAGGGAGTGTTGGGAGCTCAGGATACATGCGGCAAAAAGGCTTGGAGAAGAAGCTTCATCGAAGGCGTTGTTCCCTATGATGTTTATGTTTTTCGCAGTTGTTCTTGTAGTTGTCACACCGGCTATTCTAGGTCTAATCGGTGTGTAGAATGCAACAAATTCGATTTTATGAAGGGAGTCCAGTGGTAAAAAGTCAAGAGGTGATTGGAAAAAATTTTTGAAAATT
>DAOOVO010000043.1:0-32169 GCA_035370245.1 Pseudobacteroides sp. | reverse complement strand
ATATTCTAACTTAAATTAGTCCGTTTGTCTGTCTAAATTTCTGGTATCATTATAGTTTTAATATAAAATTTAATAATGTGAAAAATTGTTTTACGGTTTAATGATATGAAGGTGTATAGTATTAAGATGTATGGTATTATTTAGATTATGAAGTTATTTAATAGTTGAAAATAACTTTGTTAATTAGATTAATTATCTATGTTTGGCTTTTGATTTATTTAATTGTTTGGTTTTATTTAAAATATTGATGATTAATGATAAAGAGGGGATAAAAGTATATGATAACAGTGGTTACGCTTAACCCTGCATTGGATAAAATTTTTTTTGTGGATGGATTTAAGGTTGGGTCGATGTTCAGGGTCAAAAAGGTTATAAAGTCAGCAGGAGGCAAGGGCATAAACGTGTCAAGGGTATTGTCGTCTTTAGGAGCACAAGCCATTGCAACAGGTTTTCTTGCAGGAGATACAGGTAAATGGATTTGCGACAACATAGGAAGCCTTGGAATTGAAAACAGTTTTATATGGGTGGATGGTGAAACAAGAACCAATATAAATATTATTGACAGGGAATGCATGACTGAGACTGAAATATTGGAGAGCGGGCCTTACATAAAGGAATCCGATCTGTGTTCATTTCTTGATGTTCTTAAGGATACGCTTAAAAGAACGGAGGTTTTGATATGCACAGGCGGTCTTCCGGAAGGAGTACCTGTTGATTTTTACAAAACATTGATTGAAATGGCAAAATCTATTGGAATTAAAACAATTCTAGATGCAAGTGGCGATGTTTTAATAGAAGGCATAAAGGCAGGACCGGATTTTATTAAGCCAAACATGAGGGAGCTTTCATATGCTTATGGAAAGAGTATTGAATCAAAGGAAGATGTAATTAATGCATGTGAAGAAATTATTAAATCCGGTGTTGGATCTGTAATAGCTTCTATGGGAGCTCAAGGAGCGTTAATGGTGGATAAATCCAACAGAATGCACATAAAGCCCCCTAAAATAAATGCTTTAAATGCTATAGGATCAGGGGACTCAATGACTGCCGGAATAGCCTTTGGTATAGTTAACGGATATTCAAAGGAAGATATGATGAGGCTTGGAACAGCCTGTGCAGTTTCAAATACACAGTTTATGGAAATTGGAATGATAAACATAGAGTCGGTGGAGGAATATAAGAAAAATTGTGAGATAGAGTACATTCTTTAATCGTTCCATTTAATCATTCCGCATTATGATGTGAGAATTATGATGCCTGAAGCAAAATGGAAGTTCATAATGAAATTCATAAGAATTAGGATATGAAGGCACCATAATTCTCTTTATATAGGATAATGATGTTATGAGGCTGCTATTTATTGTGCAATATTTGCAGAAATGTTATTAGAGTAGCTTTGGGGATTTGAATTTGAGTTTATTACTTTTTCGGTACTATAACAATTGTTAAATACTTCAACCCTATTGCGGCCGTCTGATTTAGCCTTAAGCAGTGCTAGATCGGCTTCTCCGATGAGTTTTGTAACTTCTGTATTGGAATCGGAAGTGATATTGGCACTTCTAATACCAACACTTATTGTTATACTTAATTCATTATTATCAATAATAAAAGATGAACTTTCGATTTTTTGCCTGAGTCTTTCTGCAACTATTTTAGTTCCGAGAACATCTTCGTTTGGAACTACTATTAGGAATTCTTCTCCTCCGTATCTGGCAACAATGTCAACATCTCTTACGGTATTTTTTAATGTTTGTGCCACATTCTTCAATAGAACATCACCTACTAAATGGCCGTATGTGTCATTTATACGCTTGAAATGATCGATATCAACCATCAGGAATGATATGGGTTCCTTATATCTGGCAGCATGAGAAATATCATTTACAAGCCTGTTTAAAATATATCTCTTATTGTACAATCCTGTAAGTCCGTCTGTTATTGTCATTTCCTGAAGGAGCATATTTTTTTCCATTAGCTCCTTATTTTTTTTCTCAAGCTCATTCTGCATGGATATAATTCTAAACTGATTTTTTATTCTGGCATAAACTTCTGCAAAGCGGAAGGGCTTAACAATATAATCACTTGCACCGGATAAAAATCCATATACTTTTGAATTTACGTCTATAGCTGAGGAAAGTATAATAATAGGTATATTGCTGGTTAAATGATTATTTGTGAGGGTAGATAATAGATCATCACCATTATTTGACTTCATATAGATGTCAAGAAGTATGATATCCGGCCTGTTTTTTGAAATGACGTCAAATGCACTATCTTCATCAATAGCAGTAAGCACGTCGATACCAACACTTTTAAGTCTGTTTGACAGAATGCTCGTGACAGACTTATCTTTATCGATAATCAAGACCTTCTTGTCATTATCTGTTTGAGTTACCTTCATTATTGCCACCTCCCTACAATTATATCGACAAAGATATGTTTTTTTTAACAATTAATTTTTACTTTACCTATATATTTTGCAATAATTCTTTTTTCAATTGTTGATAGACATCTTGTTGAATAATGAACTTCACTTACATTTGCAATTTATGTATAATGTATATGATATTAGAGATATGTACTTTTTGTGGAGCGATTGCTATGAGTGAGGTTTTTGCATTAAAGGTCCCATCGGATTTAAAACCGGAATGTTATGAAAATATGATGGGATGTATCAGTAGTGAAAAACAGGCAAGAATAAAAAAGTTCCGGATGCGTGAGGATGCATTAAGAGCATTGTTTGCCGATTTGTTGGCCAGGTATGCAATATGTTCAAGGCTCAAGATATCCAATGAAAAAGTGACATTTAAACTAAACGATTATGGAAAGCCTTATTTGGAAGGATTTCCGGACTTTCATTTCAATGTATCCCACTCCGGTGAGTGGGTTGTTTGTGCTATAGATTCTTTGCCTGTGGGGATTGATGTTGAAGAAATACGTGAGATTGATATGGGCATAGCCAGACGATTCTTTTCGAAGGATGAGTTTGAATTTATTAATGCAAAAAGTAATTGCGACAAAGTGAATTATTTCTTTGAGTTTTGGACACTGAAAGAAAGCTATATCAAAGCTCGCGGTAAAGGCTTATCCATTCCGCTGGATTCATTTACAATAAAAATTGGTGATGACGAAATTGGGGTCAGGGATATAAATGATGATACAAAATGGTTTTTTAAGCAGTATGAAATATGTTCAGGCTATAAGATGGCAGTATGCTCCCGCAATAATAGTTTTCCCGATGAAATTGAAATGATTGAGCCTGATAAATTGGTGATTATAGGTGATTATAAATAATGCATAAAAGTTTGGGCAATAATTTTTAAATTTTTAGTAAATATTTTAGTAGGATTTCATACAAATTTATGGTATAATTAAATTGCCACAGTAAACAATACTGACTTTTTCATTATGTTCCTCCTTAAAAAGGCGAGGATTTATATTATCTTAAAAGCACTTATTTTATTGGAATTATTTATAAAATATATACCATAGTGCTTTTTTTTTGTACTTTTTTAATTTTTAACGGGAATGCTATATACCATAATTTCCTTAATAGTAAGAAATTGTATTATATTTTTATATAAAATGTCTTGATATATATTTAGATTTCGCATATAATATTTTAGTACCTTGTTAAAGGGTATTATTTATGGATTTTGATAATTTAATTTTGTTTAAATATTTGGTCGTGCTAGATGGGGAGTTAGCGGTGCCCTTTTCCTGCAATCCGCTTAGCAGGGTTGAATTCCTACACTAAGGCTTGCTCTTGTAGGGCCTGCCCCAGGCAAAGAAACGATGATAATTGGGTCTCACGCAACGGAACCCTGCGAACCCCGTCAGGTCCGGAAGGAAGCAGCGGTAAACAGGCACTTTCGTGTGCCGTGAGGTTGCCTGGTTTGAGTTTACTACCTGGGTAACGCTTGTAGCAGCTAGTCGAAGGTAGGTGCACGGCCAATAAATTATAAATTAAAGGGTGTCGGGATACGCTCTTTTTTTAATGTCATTAGATTAATATTAATTAATATAGATATATTTTTTTGATATAATGTCATTATATTTCAATTCTTTATGTTAGATTTAGGAGATAGATAATATGTCATACTTAGCATTATACAGAAAGTGGAGACCACTGGTTTTTGAAGATGTTGTTGAGCAGGAGCATGTGGTTAAGACACTGAAAAACAGTGTTGTATCAGACCATATTGCACATGCATATCTGTTTTGCGGTACAAGGGGTACGGGTAAAACCACTATGGCAAAAATTTTTTCAAGGGCAATAAACTGTTTAAACCCAAAAGATGGCGATCCATGTAATCAGTGTGACATATGCAAGGGTATACTGTCCGGCAGTATTATGGATGTTATTGAAATAGATGCTGCATCAAACAATAGTGTTGACAATGTGAGAGAAATAAGGGATGAGGTAATATATTTACCGTCCCAGGCAAGGTTCAAGGTTTATATAATCGACGAGGTGCATATGCTTTCTACGGGAGCATTCAATGCCCTGCTCAAGACACTTGAAGAGCCTCCTTCCCATGTTGTTTTTATTCTTGCCACAACAGAACCCCACAAGCTACCGGCTACAATATTGTCAAGATGCCAGAGATATGATTTTAGAAGAATTCCTGTTGACAGCATAGTTAAGAGATTAGAGACCATTGCAAGCTCCAGTGGGGTTGTTTTAGAGCCTGAAGCGTCAAAGCTTATAGCCAAACTGTCTGACGGTGCATTGAGAGATGCCATAAGTATATTGGATCAGTGCATTTCACAGGGGGAGAAGATAATCTCCTATGAGCATGCATTGAAGGTTGTAGGTATTGTTAATGATACTTTTATATGTGAGTTTGTTGATGCAATAAGAGACAGAAACATACACAGGGTACTTAATCTTATTGATGAACTCATTATGGCAGGTAAAGATATTTCCAAGTTTTTGTCCGATTTGATTTTTTACTATAGGAATCTTCTTGTTTGTAAGATCACGGACAAGCCTGAGGAAGTTATAGATGTTACAAATGATGTTTTAAATACAATGAAAAAGCAGAGCGGGCTTTTTTCAAAGGAAGAAATAATGCTTACAATAAGAGAGTTTTCTTCCCTAGAGTCGGGAATAAAATGGTCCAAGCATGCTAGAATTCTTTTTGAGCTGTCGTTGATTAAAATTTGTGACAGTAATTTTAGTAAGCTTCAGGATAATATAATGGAGAGACTGGCGATTTTGGAAAACAAGCTCCAAAACGGTGATTTCGCAAGATTGGCCGCAATGTCGGATAACGGGGGAATTGACAGTCAGAATAAAAATGATGCAGGAGGCAAAAAGGAAGCTCAAAAATCATTGGATTCACAGCCTGAAAACATTGATATGGCCAAGGTGGATATAAATAAGCTAAAATCAGTAGATTGCTGGGAAAAGATAATTGATGAATTTAAAAATATGGGAAGAATGGTACTTTACGCTAATCTGCTGGACACCAAAGCAGTAGAGTTGGGGAAAAGAACTGTGGGTATTATACTGGGTGAGGGCAATGGCCTTGCAAAGACTATACTGACAAAGACAGAAAATATTGAACTTATGGAAAATGCATTGAAAGATAAATTGGGCAGAGAAGTAAAAGTTAAATGTGTGGATGAGGATAGTATAGGTGCCGATTTAGAGAAAGCAAAAAAAGAAGATGATGATTTTATTAAAAAAACCCAGGAACTGGTCGAAAAGTTTGATATGCCCATAGATATAATTGATGAGTAATTGAGATTGAAAAAATCCTCTCAAAAGGTTTGAAATACTTTTTGAGAGGATTTTTTATGCTCAAGACTGACTTTATTATACTGTTTTATTGAACATCTTTGCGATCATGAGTACATCTGCCATATTTATTACACCATCATCGGTAAGATCATATGAAGCTATGTATTTACTGCTTCCCGATGTGGCATTGAAAGCAGTGGCTATAAGTATAACATCCGCCATATTGACTACTCCGTCACCGTTCAAATCAGGTGATTTTACTTCCGGTGTAGGAGTAGGTGTAGGTGTCGGTGTAACCGGAGGCGGAGGTGATGCTGTTGCTGAAAAAGTAAACCAGTCAACGTTTACTGGACCTGTGAATCTAAGACATATTGTATTTACGCCTGTAACTCTATTGATGCCTGTGCTCATTTCTTTATACTCATTCCAGCCACCCGTTGAGTTTACATATAAAGTACCCAATAATGTACCTGTATCGCTGTTTAGCCTTACCTCAATATTTGTTGTGGAATCTGAACCCGATGCAACCCTGGCTCTGAAAAATGTTGAGCCGGCAGTTCCGAAATCCACATTGCTATATGTGACATAGTTTCCGTTTGTTATGTATCCTATATTGACAGTACCGTCTTCATTAACGGATGTCTCAATGGTTGCAGCACTTCTTGTGGAGTAGTTCTCTGCTTGAAGGATGGTCATTGCATCCCTTTGAGTTAAGTCAGGCGTTGGAGTAGGTGTTGGTGTAAATGTAGGATTTGGAGTTACAGGTGATTTTAAGTACTCTCTCAGCCATGTGAGTGCAGGACGTTCAGCATTTCTGATTGTAACTAAGTGTGTTTGTTCTTTCCACGTTGTTCCTTCAATATATCCCCAGAGAGTTATACCTTTTACCGCTTCATGTTCCCACAATACAGGGAATTTTTCCTTATATCTTTGTAATTGTGTAGCATCATCACCGGTCATGTCAAGCTCCGATACGTATATTGGAAGTCCTGTTGATGCCAATGAATTTAAAACACTTCTCATTGTGCTTGTGGACACATTGTCCATATTGAACTGGTGGCACTGTATGCCGATACCGTCAATGAGATTCCTGTCCTTAAGTAATTTGATTATGTTTAAGTAGCTGTTAGTTGCACCCGGGTCACTTATGATTCCATATTCATTAATAAGAAGTTTTCCTTTAAATCTCTTTCTTGCTTCCTGGAAGGACCAAATAACCCAATCCCAACCGGTAGAACCGTTTCCGCCTATTGCATCCTTAAATGATGGTGGTTGATGTAAAGGCTCGTTTACAACATCAATAAACTCTGCATCTGCATATCTTTCTGCGACAGCATCCATCCATTCCAATACTTCTTCTTTCTGCTCGGAGGCAGGTAAACTTCTAATCCAGGTTGGTTCCTGGCTTCCCCATACAAGAGTATGGAATTTGAACGGATAATTGTTGGCTTTGCAAAAGTCATAAATCATATCTGCATTAGCCCAATTCATCTTGTCCCTTGTTTCTTCAACAGGTCCCCATTTAGTTGCGTTTTCCGGTGTTACCTGATTCCAGTAGGTAGAGAAACCTGGTGGAATTTTGCCCGCAATTACGTTTCCTAAAAATTTTTCGCCGCTCACAAGTTCAGCATTAGCTTCCTGTGGTGCGGGAAAATGCAATCCTGCCATCAAGGAAACAGACAGTACGATGGCAGTACAGCGTTTGAACGCCTTTTTTAAATTCATACTTTTACCCTCCTTAAAATAAATAAAAACTGTAAACTTCTACATAAAAATAGTAAAATATTATGTAGAATATTTTACAATATATCTACATATCTATATTATACACAATTCACAGTATATCCACTAGGTTTTGATAGAAAAATTTATGAAAATCAAATATAATATATGTATAGCAAGTAAATCAAATAGTTATTGCATTTGTCTATTGCAAATACATTTAAAAGTTTGTTATTTGCTTTGTCTGATGCTAAATAATATTGATTTTGCGTTAATGTACGGATGTTTTTAATTTTGAAAAAGGAGGGAAAATTAGGCTTATTTAGAAGGAGTGTTTGGTAGGTTTATTAGGTTAGGTCTAATTAATAGGTTTAATCAATTTTGATGTGTTTGTATTTATTTGTTTTGGTAGAAAGGGGTTAGGTTTAATGAAGAGGGTAATATCTTTGCTTTTGATGTTTTCAGTGTTTGTTGGGTTTATTGTACCGCAAGGAGCTTATGGTGCAGCGTCAGATTTCAATTATGGTGAAGCTCTGCAGAAATCATTAATTTTCTATGAGTTTCAGAGATCCGGTAAGCTACCGGAAGATAAAAGAGATAACTGGCGTGGGGATTCAACGCTGACAGACGGTGCCGATGTGGGTGTGGATCTTACAGGAGGATGGTTTGATGCAGGAGACCATGTGAAATTTAATCTGCCTATGGCATATACACTGGCTATGCTGGCATGGAGCGTTTATGAAGATAAGGATGCTTATGTTAAAAGCGGCCAATATAAATATGCGATGGATAATATTAAGTGGGCAGCTGATTATTTTATAAAATGTCATCCGTCTCCTAATGTGTACTACTTCCAGGTAGGTGACGGTATTACCGACCATAACTGGTGGGGACCACCGGAGGTAATGACATTAAAAAGACCTGCATATAAAGCAACTACTTCTAGCGGAGCATCAACAGTATCTGCAGAAACAGCTGCAGCTCTAGCAGCTACTTCAATTGTTTATAAGGATGTTGATCCTACATATGCTGCAAATTGCTTAAAGCATGCCAAAGAGCTTTTGGAATTTGCTGAGACGACAAAGAGTGATGCAGCATATTCACCTGTAGCAGATAATTTCTATAAATCATTCAGTTCCTTCTGGGATGAGTTTTCATGGGCAGCAGCGTGGATTTATCTTGCAAGTGGAGAACAGTCTTATATTGAAAAGGCTGAATCCTATGTATCAAAATGGGAGACTGAAATGGGCACATCCACAATAAAATATAAATGGGCTCATTGCTGGGATGATGTACATATTGGTGCTTCTCTTTTGCTTGCTAGGATTACAAAAAAGGATATATATAAGTCTATAATGGAAAATCATTTGGACTGGCTTACAACCGGTACGGCAGGTGAGCGTGTCAAGTATTCACCAAAGGGTTTGGCGTTTATTGACTCGTGGGGATCTTTAAGATATGCTACAACTTGTGCTTTTATAGCAGATTTATATGCGGACTCGGATGTATGCCCTCCTTCAAAGGTAAATACTTACAGGGACTTTGCCAAAAAGCAGGTAGATTATGCATTAGGAAGTACTGGTAGAAGTTATGTGGTAGGGTATGGAGTTAACCCTCCTCAGCATCCTCACCATAGAGCCGCACATGGGTCATGGGGTGATAACTTTGGTATACCTGAACAACACAGACACACACTTTATGGTGCACTTGTAGGCGGTCCGGGTGCTTCTGACGATTATGAAGATGCAACTAACAATTACACCAACAATGAGGTTGCATGTGACTACAATGCGGGTTTTACAGGTATATTGGCAAGAATGTATAAAAAGTATGGAGGGGAACCTATAAGCGGATTCAATGCCATTGAAGAGCCCGGCCTTGAAGTATACGTGAGCGGTACTGCTACTAACAGCGACGGTAAGACAGATATTAAGGTAATGCTTTTCAACAAGAGTGCATGGCCTGCACGTGCTTATAATAATCTTTCATTTAAATATTTTATGGATCTTTCGGAAGTCTATGCTGCAGGAAAGACATACAAAGATGTTACAGTTACAATAAATTACTCTGAGGGAGGAAAGTCCGGCGGTATATTCCCTTATGATGAATCCAAACATATTTACTATGCACTCATTGATTTTGACGGCGTAACTATTGTTCCGGGGGGACCGACATCCTTCAGAAAAGAAGCTCAGGTAGTATTTGCAGGGCCATCAGGAGTTAAGTGGGATGGAACCAATGACTATTCATTTAAGGGCTTTGACAGCAAAAGGGAGGATAATCCAAATATACCGGTTTATAGTGCAGGTAAGCTGATTTACGGTATTGAGCCTGACGGAACAACGCCAAGTACAACTGTTCCATCATCGACACCAATACCTACACCTACTAATACCAGGCCACCGGTGACAGGATTGCCCGGTAATTACAGCAGTGTATCCGGTTATATAACAACAGAAATAAATAATCCTGATTTGAAAGCAGGGTTTACTGTTTCCGTTGAGGGTACTTCATTTAAGGCAGTAACTGACGATAAAGGTTATTTCGAGATTCCGGGCTTTGAGATATCAAATTCACCGGCAACAGTTACATTTAACCTGATTATAAGCAAGCCGGGATTTTTAACGAGGAGAATAGAGAATTTGCAAGGTGGATTTATTTATTCAATAAGCAGTTCCTCACCTGCGGTTATGTGGGCCGGTGATATTCCTGTGAACGGTGTTTCCGATGGTGCGGTAAACATGAAAGATGTTGTGGAAATATCAAAGGTATTTAATGCGGTATCGACCGATTCAAAGTATAATCCCGATTGTGATTTGAACAAGGATGGATCTATAAATATGAGTGATGTAATTATTATTGCAAAATCCTTTGGTAAAGTTTCAGCGGATTATGGAAATGTAACTTTAAGCAAAATAACAGCATAAAAGCTTTATGAAAGTTATATGAAAGTTTAATAAAAGTTATATGAAAGCTATATGGAAGCAAGTAAAAACAAGGCATTTTGATTAAGGTGCCTTGTTTTTATAATTATTTTATTAAAAATTTAAAACATAAGTTGTATATGTTTCAATGATTACTGTATAATATAAATGTTCAAGATAATATATAGGAGGAATTATAATGGCTAGAGGTGGATTCCCCGGTTTTGGGGGCAACATGAATAACTTAATGAAGCAAGCTCAAAAAATGCAAAAGGAAATGGAAAGGGTTCAGGAGGAAGTTCACCAGAAGACAGTTGAAGCTACTGCAGGCGGTGGTGCTATAACTGTAGTTGTTTCGGGAAAAAAAGAATTGGTTAAAATTGATATAAAGCCTGAGGTTGTGGATCCGGAAGATGTTGAAATGCTTCAAGACCTTATTTTGGCAGCTGTTAATGAGGCTATAAGAAAAGCTGATGAAATGGTAAATACTGAGATGAGCAAAGTTGCAGGTGGACTTAGCGGATTCCCGGGATTGTTCTAAAATAGGAGAAAAGCGATGAATTATTATTCGGCTCCAGTTGCAAGGCTAATAGAAGAATTTGAGAAGCTGCCCGGTATTGGTCATAAGACAGCACAAAGGTTGGCATTTCATGTTCTCAACATGCCGATGGAAAAGGCTCAAAGCCTATCCGGAGCTATTATAGATGCCAAGTTGAAAACTAAGTATTGCTCGGTATGTAACAACCTGACGGATGTTGATCCCTGCAGCATATGCAGCGGATCTCACAGAGACAGTACGACTATATGCGTGGTTGAAAATCCCCGCGATGTGGTTGCGATGGAGAAAACAAGGGAATTTCAGGGTTTATACCATGTCCTGCATGGTGCTATTTCTCCTATGGATGGAGTAGGACCTGAAGATATCAAAATAAAAGAGTTGTTGACAAGAATCGGGCAAGGCAGCATCAAAGAGGTAATACTTGCAACAAACCCCAACATCGAGGGGGAAGCGACTGCCATGTATATTTCCAAGCTTTTAAAGCCTCTTGGAATAAAAACCAGCAGAATAGCACATGGTTTACCTGTTGGCGGTGATTTGGAGTACGCCGATGAGGTAACATTGGCAAAGGCATTAGAGGGACGCAGAGAGTTATAATTTTTTGTAGTCCTTTGTCTACATCAAATAAACTCCTATCATTTTGCAAATTCATTTTAGAATGCAAATAAAGTACTATTAGAAAACCATAGGGAAAAGGTATAAGAAACACCTTGGAACTATGGTTTTTTTATTAGAGGTTTGCGAGGGATAGAGAAAAGGATACAAGGCAAAAGTCAGGTAAATGAAGGGATTGAAAGATTGAATGGAAAAGAAAATGGAATGAAAAATGGGTAAAATCTCTCCTTAACCCTTCCCCCTTAACCCTCAATCCTAAAAGCACTTTATTTTCATTTTTTGCCCTAAAAATTGAGGAATGAAAGGACTTTAGGAAGTAAGGAATAAGGAAAAAGGAATTAAATGGGAAATTGGAAGAGAATAACAAGCCAGTATTTTCAAGGGTTTGAGGGGTGTTGGTGAAAGGAGTTTATTTGAAAAAGAAAAGGAGTTTATTTGGGTTACATATAGTTAGGATTAAGGAAAAAGGGGTAAGGAAAATAGGAAATATTTTGGGCTTAAAATAGGGGTTAATTAGTTGTTTCAAAAATAAAATAAAGTAGTATTATCTGAAGGGATAAGGAATCAGGGAAAGTATTGAGAATATTGGCTTTCATGTATTTTTAGGTTTTAAGGGAAAAGGGAAATAAAGGAATTTTATGAAAGGACATTATTTACTTTTACTATACAACATAGGACTTTTTTTCTGTTTCTAAAAATGATATGTTTAAAATTATCAGAAACAGAAAAGTTGTTTCATAAGCGGTAAAGTTCTATCAAAATGAAAATAAAGTCCTTATATTAAGGTGTTATCCACATTTCTTGATGCAAGAATGGGGATAAAGTATACAAAATGAAAGTAAAATGGGGATAAAAGGGTAAAGGAATAAGGACATTATTTGCTTTCTATAAGAACTTGACGTATTTTTTCTGTTTCACAAATTGCAATTGATGATTTGGGAAAATGAAAAAAGTATATTTAATGACGATAAAGTTCTTTTATTAAGAAAATAAAGTCGTGATATTGAAAAGTACAAGGAAGAAGGGAAAACATTGGAAATACGAGATTTGATATAGGTTTAAAGTATAAGGAGATTGGTAATAGTAGGGAGTTAATGCAAGGACTTTATTTGCATTTACTATAGAACATACTCTGCTTTTTTTGTTTCTAAAAATAATATAACGATAATTCTAAAAAAAGAGAAACAAAATTATAACTGATAAAGTTCTATCAAAATAAAAATAAAGTTGTATTATTTATAAGAGTGCAGAAAAATATTGCGTACTTGTAGAATAAGACGAAGTAATATACCACATAGTAAATTTTTTACTTCGGAACATTCTTATTATGTGCACTAATAGGAGGATTTTCATGTTCGAATACATAAAATTGAAAAGGACAATGTGTTTTGGGACTTGCCCCGTTTATAGTGTAACAATGGATAATGAGGGCAATGTAAATTATTATGGGGAAATGTTTGTATATAAGAGCGGGGAACATCATTGGAAGATATCAGGGGAAAAAGTAAATCAGTTAAATGACTTGATTGAGGATTTTGGGTTTAAGTCTTTCATATATAAGCCAGGGGATGAGTTCATTACCGACCAGCCTTCTTGTATTACCACAATAAAATATTCAGATGGAGAAACTAAAGAAATTAACCACTATTACGGACATGTTTTGATAGATGATAGCCTGATAGAATTTGAAAAGAATATAGAGAGAATAATAGGTACTAAAAAATATGTAAATCCCAGATTATACATATATCAGATGGAAGAGAAAATTCCAGAGTCGCCAATTAAGTATATAGTTGTTTCTAATTCAGAAAAAGAAGCCATAGATTTAGTAGAAAAAGATTGTTTCAGGCAGGAATTGATTGAATGGCGGGTGCAGAAGATAGGGATTGCTGCAGATAATTATTACGGACCTGCAATAATTATGAAAGGCGTTTAATTGCTGATAATAATAGATTAAAGGGAACTCAATACGGGTTCCCTATTCATTGCTCAGGGTTTGCGAATAATATCAAAATCACAGATAGTAATAGAATGGGCGTCATAATCGATGAGCCCATCTTTTTTCATCTTATTGAGTTCACGGGAAAGAGAAGTTCTTTGAATACCTAACCTTTCGGCCAATTCCTTTTTTGTCATATTAAGTTTTATTTCTTTACTTTTTTGAGTGTAATACTCATAATTTAAGAATTCAATAATAGACTCCCTTATAGATTTCATGGAGATTGACTTAATTTTGCTTGTTAAGATAGCAGTTTTATCTGATATACAGGTTAAAAACTTAACTAAAAAATCCTGGCTAGACTGACAAAGTTGCAATACAAAATCTTTAGGGATATGTAAAATTTCAGTATCTGATTTTGCTATCACACTCATGGGATAATAAGGATACTTTGAAAATAATAGATTGCCTCCAATATTGTCTCCAACCTTAAATTCGGTAATAGTTAATACATTTCCCTTTTCATCAATCTTTTGAACAAATACCTGGCCTTTTAAAATAATATCCCAGTAATTGCATTTCTCACTTTCAAAATGGATAATGCTGCCTTTGTTGTATTTAGAGATAATATAATTATGCGTTTTAAAAAGATTAAGCAGTTCTTTAGCAGAAAATTCGTCAAATAACCCTGTTAGTTTTAAAATGTCCAGATAGTCTTTTATGTTCATAAATATCACCTTTTTTAAAATTAGTTACCGTGGTAACTGTATGCCGCTGTGATTTATTATAATATAGATTCATACATAATGAAAGGAGAGTTTTTATGCTGGAGAAAAAATATTTGTACAGTATAACAGATGAAAAAATAATTGAAAGGATTGTGGATGATGAAAATATTCACCTGAATCATATGGTTCTTACAAAGGGAACTAATCTTCCTGAACATTATTCTAATTCCAATATCTATATGATAATTGTACGTGGGAAAATGACTTTACAGTTAAATGAACAAGAACCACATTATTACACCAAGGGAGATATTATTAATATTACATATAAAACTAAAATGAATGTTCATAATCAGGATGAAGAAGTATTGGAATTCTTTGTGGTAAAGTCGCCTAATCCTAAGAACTACAAAGAGAAGGAGTGATGAGGGGTGGACGTTTTTACAGTATCGTTATGGGGAATAACAGGGGCTGCGTTTATCGCATCCCTTGTTAAAAACAAGCAGAAGACATTTAATTCTATGAAAATGGCAAGAAGTATGATGAAAAATATGATTGGAGAGATTGCAGGTATATTATTTCTTATAGGATTGATTTTGACTTTCATACCGCCTGAAGTTATAAAAAATGTTTTGGGAGAATCCAATGTGTTTATTTCAACAGTTATTTCTGCCTTAGTAGGCAGTATTACATTGATTCCAGCCTTTGTAGCATTTCCTCTTGTAGGTTCTTTTGTAGATGCAGGTGCAAGCATTATCCCTGCCGTTGCATTCTTAACTACTTTAACAATGGTTGGAGTAGTGACATTTCCATTGGAAAAACAAGAATTTGGTTTGAAATTTGCTGCTATCCGTAATGCTCTTAGTTTTGTGTTTGCACTTATAATAGCACTTACGATGGGAGTGATTATGTAAAATGATTGAAATAATTAAAAAGAACAAACTACTGACAGCAGTATCTCTGGCATATGTTTTTCTATTTATGGCAATGCCCGATAAGGCTTATTTATCTGTCAAAAACAGCATGTATTATATTATAGAAATGCTTGAAATTATGCCTGTGATTTTTATACTTACATCAATAATTGAAGCATGGGTTCCTAAAGAAGTAATCATGAATGGATTTGGGGAGAAAGCAGGAATAAAGGGGAGTATATTCTCATTCTTATTGGGCAGTTTTTCAGCAGGACCTATTTATGCAGCATTCCCAATCTGCAAAATGCTTTTAAAGAAAGGTGCCAGCATCGCAAATGTAGTTATTATATTAAGTGCATGGGCAGTAATAAAAGTACCCATGCTTGCCAATGAAGCAAAATTCTTAGGGCCGAATTTTATGGGGCTAAGATGGATATTGACAGTAATGTCCATACTGATAATATCATATTTAATGACTGTATTTGTAAAAAAGGAAGACATTCCTATTGGAGAAGAGAAAAGTTTAAGCAAAGCAACTGGTATTGATATTAAGGAGCAGTATTGTATTGGATGTGGACTATGTGAAAAATTAATGCCTCAGCATTTTAAGGTAATAGATAAGAAAGCAAAATGGAAAGAGTCTACACTTAATGATACACAAATAAATGAATTGAAAGCGATAATTGATAAATGTCCTGTTAAGGCCATAGATTTTAGATGATATTTTTGCCGTATACCCAAAAAACTTGTGTAATGAATAAAAAGTCTTGTTAAAAATCATGGTGAAAATAGAGTAGAAACTTTATTGGAGCCATGATTTTTTGTTTACATCAGAGTATGGATGTAATATTTATAGTAAGGTATTTGGATAGATAATAAAATATTGTTTTTACTGTTACAGAACACATAGAAATGATAAAATAGAAGTGCATAAATACAAGTAAAAGGAGCCGTGAGAGTATGAAAATTCTTCAATTGAAAATAACATTAAAAGACGTAAAGCCTCCTGTCTGGAGGATAGAATTGGTTAGAGACGATATCACGTTTATGAACTATACAGGATAATCCAGTATGCGATGGGATGGTTTGAATCCCACCTTTAAGAGTTCAGACTGGGAGAAATGATTATTGGGGAAAAAGATGATGATTGGGACTTTAACAGCAGATATGAAGTAAAAAGTGCAAAGAGGGTAAAGTTAAGCAGTATGAACTTTGCACCCAAGGATAAATTAAGATATGTTTACGATTTTGGTGATAACTGGAGGCATGACATTGTTGTTGAGAAGGTGCTTGACCCAGAAGAAGGTGTTAAATATCCAGTATGTATCGGTGGTAAAAGAAACTGTCCTCCTGAAGATGTAGGTGGGCCGTGGGGATATGATGATTTCCTTGAAGCAATCCAAGACCCGCAGCATCCAGAGCATGAATCCATGCTTGAATGGGTGGGGGGTTCTTTTGACCCTGAAGAATTCAGCATAGATGAAGTCAATAATGTGTTGAAGATGATAAAGTAAAAGCACATAGGACGTGTTTTATCCGAATTTGTATGTTTCCGTAGTATTTTTCAAGAGACAGGAAACTGATAAGTGATGCTGCATATCGCTGGATTATTTTATTGTTGGATATATTTATTGTAGCATTTTCAATCTATTTTATAGGCAGCGGATGGAAGATGCTTCGGATGTCGTGATATAATTTCTGGGTAGACCTGATGAAAAAGATGCGTTTACATTATTATTTATCTCGGAGGGAAGTATAAAATGACAAATGAAAAATTAAATAAATGCTGTTGTAGTGAGAAAATAGAATCATCTCATAAAATAGAAAATGACAATACATGTCCTGTATGTAAAACATCAGGAGTCAAAGTAAAAAATATAACAGTTAAGCATTTGGTAGTTGATACGCTGACAGAATTGGTCACAGATACAGATTATTATATATGCATGAATGAAGAATGTGATATTGTCTATTATAATCCAGAATCAGGTGTTAAATTTAATAAGCAGCAAGTGAAAGTACCTATATGGTTTAAAAAAGATGCCAATCCTAAATACGCCTGTTACTGCAGCAAGGTTACAGAGGAACAAGTAATAGATGCCGTAATAAAACATGGTACAAAAACAGTTAAGGATATTATAGAAATCACAGGCGCTATGAAAAACAGCCAGTGTATAAAGAATAATCCGTTAGGGAAGTGCTGCCACAAAATAATTCAGGAGGCTATAGATAAAGGATTATCAATGAAATAAAATAAATGTGATTGTATTTTTATATATTATATAAGATATAAATGTCGGTATATACAGAAACGCTAATAAATTTATGGGAGAAAAATAAAGAATTCAGAACCTTATATGAAAGTTCAAATGGGTATTGCCATAGACACTTTCATAGTGTTATTAATTTATCAAATAAACTTGTTGATAAACTGGCAAAAGAGAAATTTTTGGATTTGAGTTTTAAAATTCAGCAGGAAAATATGAGAAGGCTAAATGAAGAATTGAAATGGTTTATTAAAAAGTTCGACTATCGTTTTGCCAGTGAGCCGTGGAAAACGTCAAAAGATTCATTATCAAGAAGTATTATTAAGATAACAGGGAATTTTACTGATAGGGTATAAATCTTTGAAGGGAGAGGATGCTATGAATTATTTGTGGTTAATATTTGCATTATTATCGGCAATAACCGCAGCCCTGGTCTCTATATTTGGGAAGATAGGATTAAAAGGAATAGATGCAAATACTGCAACTGCCGTAAGGTCTATAATAATGGCTGCTTTTTTGGTTTTTGTCGTTTTAATACAAGGAAAATTAAATCAAATACCTTCAATCATATCAAATAGGAAAACGATTGTTTTTATTGTTTTGAGTGGAATTGCAGGGGCTCTATCCTGGTTGTTCTATTTCATGTCTTTAAACTTCGGAAAAGTATCACAGGTTGCCCCTATTGATAAACTAAGCGTAGTTTTCGCTGTTATTTTATCAATTTTATTCTTGGGAGAAAAAGTAAGCATAATAAGTGGTCTGGGTGTTGGCCTTATTGCAATAGGTGCTATATTAGTTGCTTTAGGATAGTAAATTTTATAATTCATAGGATTATTGAAGTGAGATTAGTATTTCCTGATGAGTTAATAAATTGAAATATTTTTTAAATATAAAGTAATACAACTTTTGAAAGGGGAATGTTTTTTGTTTCGCATTTTAATTGTAGGTATTGGGGGCTTTATAGGAGCATCATTAAGGTATATAATCTCGGGTTTGAGTATCAGAGTTTTTGGTGATTCATTTCCATATGGAACACTTTTTGTAAATATTTTAGGTGGACTTTTAATAGGATTTATAATGGAAGCAAGTGTTAGTTTATGGCAAGTCTCCCCAAATATAAGAATATTTTTAACAACTGGTCTTCTTGGAGGACTTACTTCTTTTTCCACGTTCAGTTATGAAACGATAAGCATACTAAGTGATGAAAGTTATTTGATGGGAGGTATAAATGCTGGCTTAAACCTGTTTCTAAGTTTATTTTGTGCATGGCTGGGTAAGTTTTTAGCACAAGTTATGTAGGGAGGGTATAGGTATGAAAGTTGAGGGAAAAGGAAAACTTCTGAAAATATTTATTGGAGAGTCAGACCAATGGCATGGTGAACCTCTATACCATGCTATCATTAAAAAGATTAAAGAAAATGGCCTTGCAGGTGCTACTATAATACGTGGAATTGAAGGCTTTGGCGCAAATAGCCGAATCCATAGTACAAGAGTTTTAAGACTATCTGAAGATTTGCCAATCGTAATCGAAGTAATAGATAAGGAAGAAAGAATTAACGCTATTATTAAAGTATTGGATGATATGATAACGGAAGGGTTAATGATAGTTATACAGGATGTAGAAATAATTAAATATGCAAAATCAAAGGATACAAAATAATACAAAATAATATACTTATTGACACAATAATAAATCCGAATTATTATATGAGTATAAACGAATATAATCATATGGGTGGTGATAAATTGGATTTGATAGAAATATTTAAAGCATTGGGAGATGAAAACAGAATTAGAATACTCAATTTGTTAATAAGACAGGAACTTTGTGTATGCGAGATAGAAACAGTGCTGGATATAACTCAGTCCAATGCTTCAAGACATCTAAACAAATTAAAAAGTGCAGGTGTTATAACCAGTGAAAAGAAATCACAATGGGTCTATTATAGAGTAGATAACAAATTTATTGAGGAAAATAACTTGCTGTATGAATTTCTTAAAAACAAGATGGATGAAAATACGCAATGGCTAAAAGATGTGGAAAGGCTTAAAAAATATAAAAACAGTAACTTTACTTGTGAACAACTGCGGGAAGATAAAAGTCAGGTTTTAAAGTATCTTCAAGGGCAGTGTGAGAAGACGAAAAATGAAAATTAAAGCGGCTTCTGTAGATATTTGTTTCAACGCATTTTAGGATATTTTTTAGAGAATATAAAATATTATCTTGCTTAATGTTGCTCTCAAAATATTGACAGAATGTCGTTGTTAGAATATTATATGAATATAATTGAATATAATCATACAACTAAAACAAATTAATATTAAATAAATTGGAGGCGGACAACTTGAGTAGTAAAGAAATAATACAGGAAAACAAGGGATTGGGTTTTTTCGAAAAATATTTAACATTGTGGGTAGCAGTGTGCATTATAGCAGGAGTTGCAATAGGACAGTTAATTCCTGCAATCCCTGAAACTTTGAGCAAATTTGAATATGCAAATGTATCCATTCCTGTTGCTATTCTTATATGGCTCATGATATACCCAATGATGCTGAAAATTGATTTTTCAAGCATTGTCAGGGCAACAAAAAAACCGAAGGGACTTATAGTAACTTGTACAACAAACTGGCTTATCAAGCCTTTTACAATGTATCTTATAGCAGCGTTTTTCCTAAAAGTGGTATTCAGCAGGTGGATTGATTCGGATTTGGCAACAGACTATCTTGCAGGTGCAGTATTATTAGGAGCCGCACCATGTACCGCTATGGTGTTCGTATGGAGTTATCTGACAAAAGGCGACCCCGCTTATACATTAGTTCAGGTGGCAGTTAATGACCTGATTATATTGTTTGCATTTACACCAATTGTAGCATTCCTGTTAGGTGTAAGTAATGTAAGTGTTCCTTATGACACGCTGGTATTATCAACAATTCTGTTTGTTGTTATTCCATTGGCAGGAGGGTACCTTACCAGAAGAAACATCATCAAACATAAGGGTATAGAGTATTTCGAGAACGTTTTTCTCAAGAAATTTGATAATGTAACGATTGTAGGTCTGCTTCTTACTTTAGTAATTATTTTCTCTTTCCAGGGTGAAATAATTTTAAGCAATCCTCTGCATATTATATTAATTGCGGTACCATTAATTATTCAGACGTTCTTTATATTCTTCATCGCATATGGGTGGGCAAAGATATGGAAACTTCCCCATGATATAGCAGCCCCTGCAGGAATGATTGGAGCAAGCAACTTCTTTGAACTTGCTGTTGCAGTGGCTATTTCACTCTTTGGTCTGGACTCTGGAGCCGCCCTTGCAACAGTTGTGGGAGTACTGGTTGAAGTTCCAGTAATGCTTACACTTGTAAGGATTGCCAACAACACAAGGCACTGGTTTAAACAAACTGATGAAAGGGGAATATAAAACATATGAAAAAGAAAGTGGCATTTGTATGCGTACACAACTCTTGCCGTTCTCAAATGGCAGAAGGCTGGGCAAAGAAATTGGGGAGTGATGTATTGGAAGCATATTCCGCAGGAACAGAAAATTACCCTGAAGTAAAACCATTGGCAGTGCAGGTAATGGAAGAAGCAGGAGTGGATATGAGTGGCCATCATCCCAAGTTGTTAAGTGATATACCAGCAGAAGTAGATATCTTAATAACGATGGGTTGTAATGTAGAATGCCCTTATGTACCATGCAAGCATAGAGAAGATTGGGGGCTTGCTGACCCGTCAGGCGGACCAATAGAGGATTACAGAAAAACAAGAGATATAATTAAGGAAAAAGTGGAGGATTTGATACAGAGGGTAAAAAATAACCAGATTTGATAAGCAGAATGTAATTAATCTAAATAAAAAGAGTGCAGTGAAGAGAAAACTTCATATGCACTTTTTTCTTTTTTTAAATATTGAAGTGACTATTGACAGATAAAAAAAACAGGAGTATTATACTTATATACTTATATGAGTATATAAGTATGAATTTAAAATTGCAGTTGTTTAAAGTATAAAGTATGTCTGATACAAAGCCAAAATTTTAACGAAAGGAAGATTTTATGGATAAATTAACTGATTTTTTCAAGGTATTGTCTGATGAAACACGTTTAAGGATACTTATTCTGCTGTATCATAAAAAACTTTGCGTATGTGAGATGTGTGGAATAACAGGAGAGTCACAGCCCAAAATATCAAAACATCTTGCTAAACTTAGGGATATGGGCTTTGTAAAAGATGAAAGGCAGGAACAGTTCATATTTTATGATTTAAATCTTAATGAGCAAGTGTACAAAGAGATACTGGAGAAAATAGTGGATAATATCAACGATTATCCAGAACTGAAAAGTGATATTGAAAAGTGTAAATATGCTGAAAAGTATCTTGAAGCGTGCAGAAGGTAAGGAGGAGGTTTTCATATGAATATATTGGCTATGGTATTCGGTTGGTTAAATGACCAACTATTAAAAATGACGTGGCTGTCAGAACTTGTAAGACTTCTTGTAGAAAAGGTATTCCGCTTGTCTGTTAATGACAGGCTGGGTGGAAGCATTCACTTCTTTATCTATGATACTATAAAGATTTTTATACTATTATCCCTGCTAATATTTGTTATATCCTATATCCAGAGTTACTTTCCGCCAGAAAGGACAAAGAAGATTCTCGGAAGGATAAGAGGCATTAAAGGGAATATACTTGGGGCACTGCTTGGAACCATAACTCCCTTTTGCAGTTGCTCCAGCATACCGATTTTTATAGGCTTTACATCGGCTGGACTACCTTTAGGAGTAACTTTTTCGTTTCTGATATCCTCACCTCTTGTGGATTTGGCATCACTGCTATTGTTAATGTCGTTCTTTGGTGCAAAAATTGCCATAGCCTATGTTGTTGTAGGATTGATTCTGGCGGTTATCGGAGGAACTTTGATTGACAAGTTAGGCCTTGAAAAATACGTAGAAGGATATGTAAGAGAAATCGAAAATGTTGATGCCGAAGTGCCTGAAATGACTCGTAATGAGAGAATATCCTATTCAAAAGAGCAGGTGAAGGATATTATCCAAAGAGTGTGGCTATACGTATTAATCGGTGTTGGAATAGGGGCAGCCATTCATAACTGGATTCCCCAGTCAATCATAGAAAATGTGGTTGGAGGCAATAATCCATTTGCAGTGTTGCTTGCTACTGTAGTGGGCATTCCAATGTATGCCGATATATTCGGTACTCTGCCTATAGCCGAAGCATTATTTGCAAAAGGAGTAGGCGTGGGGACAGTATTGTCATTTATGATGGCGGTAACAGCCCTGTCGCTGCCTTCCATGATTATGCTCAGCAAGGTAGTAAAGCCTAAACTTTTAGCAATCTTTGTATCCATTGTATCAGCAGGGATTATAGTCATTGGATACTTATTTAATGCTTTTTCATACATTTTTGTGTAGGCAGGTTTGAGGGATTACCTATGTATTGCAAAAGAGGTTTAAACGTAGATGGAAGGTGTGCTTAAACATGGGAAATTATATTCTTTATGCTGTTACGCTAATATTGTTAGTAATATCTTTTCTCAAAGATGAGAGCAAAACAAAGAATGCTCTAAAGAAAGCCTGGAAGTCACTTGAAAATATATTGCCAGAATTCCTTGGAGTCATTATGCTGGTAGGGATATTGCTTGCAGTACTCAACCCCCAGGTTATATCTGCTGTTATTGGAGCAGAATCAGGATGGTTTGGCGTTATTCTTGCAGCCCTTGTTGGAGCAGTTACCCTTATCCCAGGGTTTGTGGCATTCCCTACTGCTGCCATGCTTCTTCAAAATGGTGCAGGTTATATGCAGATTGGAGCCTTCGTTTCTACACTTATGATGGTAGGGATTGTTACGGCTCCTGTAGAGATGAAATACTTTGGTAAAAAACTAACCATTGCAAGAAATGTTTTAGCCTTTATATTTTCTTTCCTGGTAGCATATATAATTGGGAAGGTGGCGGGTGGTATATGAAGTTTATAAAAAGATACAAATTTTTTCTAATTACTATAGGTATTATAGGGATTATTACTTTAATAAATAGAAGCATTGGGCTAAAAGCCATTGGTGTTGCAGGGTATAGTTTTAAGGAAATGGCTCTTGTCATCCCTCCTGTATTTATTCTTTTAGGATTACTGGATGTATGGGTTCCGAGAGAAACGATGGTGAAATACATGGGAGAAGGTTCAGGGATAAAAGGCATAATCCTGGCCATCATTTTAGGCTCTGCAGCAGCAGGCCCACTTTATGGGGCATTTCCAGTGGCAGCAGTTTTTATGAAAAAAGGCGTAAAATTCAGCAATATACTGATATTCATTGGAGCATGGTCCACTACAAAGATACCTATGTTTTTATTTGAAATGTCAGCATTGGGTGCTAAATTTGCTGTAACAAGACTGTTGGTTGATATTCCTGGAATAATTATTATTGCTTACATCTTATCTCACTTAATGCAAAAAGAAGAGATAAAGGAAATATACAAAAAGTCTGAAAACATGTGATATATGATATGCGTAAAGGAGTTGAGTTAAATGTCAAAGAACTGGTATCCAGTAATTAACTATGAAAATTGTATTGAGTGCGGGGCATGTTTTAACAAGTGCTCACACGGGGTTTATAAGAAAGAAGGTGAAAGGCCTGTGGTAGTATATCCTGAAGGCTGTGTTGAGGGATGCAGAGGATGTCAAAACCTATGTCCTTCAGGTGCAATAGAGTACGTTGGCGACACAGGTGAAAAGGGGAATTGCAGTTGCGGATGCTGCAGTTGCTAAATTTCGGGGGAGGCGGAAGGTGTGAGACCAGTTATTTTAAAGGAGAAGTGCCCTGCACAGGCCAATATCTGCAAAGCGATAATTGCATGTCTTAATCATGCAGTGAGTTATGTCGAGGATGATGATGAACCTTTAGGCGGTAGAATCGAAATTGACCATGCAAAATGTACAGGGTGTGGAACCTGTGCAAAGGAATGCTGTGGAATGGCAATAATAATGGAATAATGAATATAAATTCATAAAGGAGGATTTTCTTATGGTAATTAAAGTTTTAGGTTCAGGATGTGCTAATTGCAAGAAATTAGAGGCTAATGTCAGGGAGGCTGTAAAGGAACTGGGAATTGAAGCCACTATTGAAAAAGTGCAGGATTTCAAGGACATTATGGCCTATGGTGTAATGAAAACACCTGCGCTTGTAGTGGATGAACAGGTAAAAGTGATGGGAAGAGTTCCGTCTGTAGAAGATATTAAAAAATACTTGTAAATCAGATACAGTGCCCGAAACGGGCACTGTATTAATAAGGCAATATCGTATTATATAAATATTCAAATATATAGTGGAGGAAGAACAGCATGAGTACAGACAAAAGGAACATGATGGTCATGGTGTTAAGCCTAATGGCGTTTTTAGCCAATGGTGACAACTATGCCGTTGCACCGCTTTTAATTAATATTGCAAAAGATTTAAAAATTGATATAGGGAGTGCGGCTTTATCCGTTACGGCATATATGCTTGCTTTTGGATTATTTACAATCATTTTTGGTCCATTGGGGGATAGATATGGTAAGACCAGAATAATTAATGTTGCAGCATTTGGAACTGCAATCTTTAGTATGTTAGGAGCCTTTGCATTCAACTTACCTTCCCTGATTGTGCTTCGTGCTATGAATGGTGCATTTGGTGCAGGTATCTTTCCAGTAACGATGGCGTTGGTTGGTGAGAGTTTTGAGCATGAAAATAGGCAAAAAGCCATCGGCAAAGTTATGGGAATGATGTTTTTGGGTGGAGCATCGGCGACTGCCATAGGGGGAATTCTGGCGTACTTTGGCTCATGGAGAATGGTATACTTTGTATATGGGTTAGGAGAACTGATAATAGCATTTACCATGCTGAAGGTACTACCAAACAGTCCAGGTGTTATTGATGCTCTAAATTTTACAAAGGTATATAAGACGGCTTTAAGCAATGGGAACCTGGTAAAAGTAGTTGCTACCATTTTCCTTGTCGGCTTTAGTGTATTTGGAAGTTTCACTTATTCAGGAAAACTGGTTGAAAGCCGGACAGGATATACTGTACTGTCTGTTGGATTAATATTAACATTATTCGGTGTTGCAACAGTCGTTGGAGGACGAAAGGCTCCGCTGCTTAGAGCAAAGTTTAAGAACCGTTTTTTACTCCTTGCAGGACTTTTTGGAAGTGCCTCATTATTCATTATTGCATATATGAGTAACCCTATCCTTATCGGTGTTGGATTGTTTGGTTTCGGATTGGCATTTGTATCTCTGCAGTCCACATTAGTAACAACGGCTCAAGAGACCATGCCGAAACTTCGTGGAACAGCCATGTCCCTTGCATCCTTTAACATGTTTGTAGGAGGGGGAGTTGGAACATTGATTAATGGTCAGATATTGAATGCTTTTGGTATTGGTCAGATATTTGCTGTTGCAGGAGCAGTGATGTTTGTAGTTGCTTTTATCGCAGCGAAAGTCGTACTGAAAGTGCATCGACCTTAAACCGCGTCTTAAAGGAGGTATGAACCATTAAGGATGATATTAATGCTTTATGGAAAGAGTTAAGTTCCAGCCTGAAAACCTTTATCCGCAAAAAGGTGGCAAATGAGCAAGATGCGAAAGATATCCTTCAGGATGTATTTTTAAAAATATATTCTAATATAAACCAGGTAAAGGATAATGACAGAATATATGCGTGGGTGTACCGAATAACAAGAAATTTGATTGTCGATTATTACAGAAAAAAAAGAGATACTGCTGAATTTTCGGATTTGCCTGATGAGATAAAAACCGATAATGATGAAGAAGAAATAATAAATGGATTGGTTTTATGCCTGAAAAATATGATTGACAGCCTTCCAGATAAATATAAGCAGGCTATCATGCTAACAGAATTAGGCGGTTTGACACAAAAAGAACTGGCTCAAAAACTCGGTATGTCAATATCAGGGGCTAAATCGAGAGTTCAGCGTGGGAGAAATCTGTTAAAAGAGAAGTTTTTTGAGTGCTGTAAGTTTCAATTCGATGTGTATGGAAATATTGTTGAATACCAGCATAAAGAAAATAGTTGTAAATATTGCTGAAACATATATGTATTTTGCGTCCTTTTCAAAAAACCTCCGTCTATAAAAGTGAAGTTAAATTTTATGATGGAGGTTTTATTATGGGATGTTGTGAAACTCAAAGGAATAACACCTGCTGTAGTACAATTTGCGGGTGTGAAGATGAAATTCATAGTACTGAAAAGAGGAAAATTGTGATTGATTTTATGTATTTGGATTTAAGCATATGTACGAGATGCCAGGGTACGGAGGACAGTCTTGAAGAAGCAATTGCGGATGTTGCTAAAGTGCTTGAATTAACAGGCGCCGAAGTTGTTGTAAATAAAATTCATATTGATAGTAAGGAAAAGGCCATACAGTACCGGTTTGAGAGTTCACCTACTATCCGTATTAATGGAAAGGATATACAACTGGAAATAAAAGAATCTCTTTGTGAATCGTGTGGTGATTTATGCGGGGGTGACGTAGACTGCCGTGTATGGGTGTATAAAGGTAAAGAATACAATATTCCTCCAAAAGCAATGATAATTGATGCAATACTTAGAGAAATATACAGTAACAACGAATTGTCAGGGAATGGTAAACAAAGTAAAGAACAGGAATATGAGATTCCTGAAAATCTCAAGAGATTTTTTGACTCTATGGGTCAAAAAGATGTATGAATATTTAAAATGTAATTTAGGAATATATATAAGGTAAAGCAATTTGTTTATAAACCTTACAGTAAATGCGGATATATACCTCATTTGCTGTAAGGTTTTCTATTTTTCTTTATCCTATAAAATTCATGAATAAATGGCGTTTGACAATAACATAATATGGATGTATAATGTAATTGGCAAATGCCAATTACAAAAGGAGGCGTCTGAATGTCTAACTGTGAAAATTGTCCTACAAAAGAGGACTGCAAAACAAAAGAGGGATGCATGATAGAAAATAATCCTTATAACTTTGTAAACAAAATAATCGGCGTTATGAGTGGGAAGGGAGGTGTTGGCAAATCAACGGTATCTGCTCTTATTGCAGAAGAATTAAATAAAAAAGGTTATAAAGTAGGTGTCCTGGATGCGGATATAACAGGACCGAGTATCCCAAGGCTTCTTAAAGTAAAAGACAAGAAAGTCCGGTCAAATGAACTGGGAATTTTACCGGTGACAAATGAAAATGGAATAAAGGTAATGTCGCTGAATTTACTGATGGAAGATGAGGAGCAGCCTGTTATATGGCGGGGGCCATTAATTGCAGGGACTGTAAAGCAATTTTGGACTGATGTCTTCTGGGGTGACCTTGACTATCTGGTTATTGATATGCCTCCAGGGACAGGGGATGTTGCGCTAACGGTGATGCAGTCTATTCCCATTAATGGGATAGTGATGGTATCAGTACCTCAGGATTTAGTATCCATGATAGTCGCAAAAGCAGTGAATATGGTTAGAAGAATGAATATCAAGATTATCGGTGTAGTCCAGAATATGAGTTATGTTATATGCCCTGATTGTGAAAATAAAATCAGAATATTTGATAGTGAGAATACAGAAGATTTTTTAGGCAAATTAAACTTAAAACTACTTGGTGAATTGCCTATGTGCAGTGATATAGCCAATCTTTCCGAGAAAGATAAAACAATACAAAATGCATCATTGGATGAAACAGTAAGCATTATTGTCGAAAGGATAATGCTTTCAGTCAATGAAAACAAATAAAAAGATAATTGGAGGGTATTTCATGAAGATAGCAGTTTCTTCGATGGGCAAGGATTTAAACAGCATGCTGGATGTGAGATTCGGAAGATGTAATTACTTTGTAGTCTATGATACTGAAGGAGGACTGGTAAAGACAGTTGAGAATAGGGGCCAAATGTCAGGAGGTGGGGCAGGAATTGCAGCAGCCCAGCAAATCATTGATGAAGATGTGGATGTAGTTATCACTGGAAATATGGGACCCAATGCCTTTAACCTGTTTAAAAATTCGGATATTAAAGTCTACCGATGTGGAAGCATTAAGGTTGAAACGGCTGTACAACTGTTCAAGGAAGGGAAGTTAGAAGAGTTAACCCAGGCAGGTCCTGCCCATGCAGGGATGGGTATGGGAGCAGGTAGGGGATTCAGAGGGGGAAGATAAATTGAACATAGCCATATTAAGCGGAAAGGGAGGTACGGGGAAAACCACCGTATCC
This sequence comes from Pseudobacteroides sp., assembly GCA_035370245.1. GTDB lineage: Bacteria > Bacillota > Clostridia > Acetivibrionales > DSM-2933 > Pseudobacteroides. The sequence continues at coordinate 3,502 of DAOOVO010000043.1, read as the reverse complement.
ACCAATCTTTCTACCATTATAGGTGCCAATTATATCGACTGCGATGTGGAAGAGCCTAATGGATTCATATTCTTAAATCCCTCTCAAATAAAAAGAGAAGAAGTTTATGTGGATTATCCTGTTGTGAACAGTAGCAGATGTACCTTATGCGGACAATGTGCAAAAGTATGCCAGTTTCATGCCTTGGTAAGGACAAAGAAAGATATCATGCTCTTTGAAAAACTCTGTCATGGCTGTCATGCCTGCGGGATAGTGTGCAAACATAGTGCTTTAACATTTCGAAAAAGAACAATAGGGATAATTGAGGAAGGTCAGTATGGCAACCTAATTTGCAAAAGAGGAATTTTAAATGTGGGAGAACCTATGGCAGTGCCTGTTATTAGAAGATTACTAAAAAATCTTCCCACTGGAACAAATCTTATTGATTGCGCCCCGGGGACCTCCTGCAATGTAGTAAGTTCCCTTCAATATGCAGATGGTGCAATACTGGTAACGGAACCTTCTTCCTTTGGGCTTCATGATTTAAAAATGGCAGTGCAACTTGTAAGGAGTTTCAATCTTCCCTTTGGTGTTGTTATCAATAAACATAATACCGAGGATGACAGAATTCAGACATACTGTGAAAAAGAAAATATAGAAATATTAGGGGTTATACCGTACCGAAGGGAAGCGGCAGAGGTATATTCTTCTGGAAAAATGATTGTGGAACTGCCTGAATATAAAGAAATATTTGAGGAGATTGCAGAAAGATTGAGGGAGGTGTTCCCTTGGAACTTACAGTAATAAGTGGGAAGGGCGGTACGGGTAAAACCACGATAGCCTTAGCCCTTTCTGAACTTGTAAAAGATGCAGTAAAAGCAGACTGCGATGTGGATGCACCCAATCTGTACCTTTTTTACGATGGAAGAGATATAAGAAAGGAATACTTTTATGGAGAAAAGAAAGCAGTTATTGATAAAAAGTTTTGTTCAGGCTGCAATGAATGTGAAAAAGTATGCCAGTTTGACGCAATCAAAGATAGTAAAGTGGATTTTTTTAAATGTGAGGGCTGTGGTGCTTGCATATTGGTTTGCCCTCATAGTGCCATCAGTTTAAAAGAAAAGAAAACTGCTGATGTTTATATCACCCAAACTAATAAAGGAATTATTTCAAGGGCACAGATGGAGGTGGGCAGCGAAGGGTCGGGAAAACTCATAACTATGCTTCGTAGTAATGCCAGGAAGTTTGCAGATGGGAATGCCCTTATCATTATAGATGGTTCTCCAGGAATTGGTTGTCCTGTAATATCTTCGATTACGGGAAGTGATGCGGTATTGATTGTTACAGAACCTACCCAGTCAGGTCTGGAGGACTTTGTGAGGGTGATGGAGTTATGCAGGCATTTCGGAGTAATTATTTTCGCCTGTATTAATAAGTATGATATCAACGAGAAGAAGGCAGAAGAGATTGAAAATTTTTGCAGAAAAAATGATGTTTATTTAATTGGGAAAATACCTTTTGATGACACGGTTATGAAATCAATTAAAGAACTAAAGCCTATTGTTTTTTATGAGGGTAGCAAGGCAAATCAGGCAATAAGGCAGATGTGGGATAACATTTGTAAGTATATAAAATATTTAAATCAATAATTTTAAGGAGGCATTAATAAATGAAAATAGCAGTTGCAAGTGAAGGGAAATTTGTTAGCGGACACTTCGGACATTGTGAAGGATTTACAGTGTATGATGTTGATGAAAGTAAAGGGTTAAAGAAGGATTTCATACAAAATCCAGGCCATAGACCAGGATTCCTACCTAACTTCCTAAAGGAATCAGGAGTAAACGTTGTCATCTCTGGCGGCATGGGAGAAACAGCCCAGCAGTTATTTGCCCAAAACAATATAGATGTGATTGTAGGAGCAGAAGGTTCTTGTGATGATGTTGTCCAGCAATATTTAAAAGGGGAGTTAAAATCCACAGGAAGCATATGCAGAGAACATCAGCATGAAGGTCACTGTCATGAATAAATAACAGAGGTGTCCTTATGGAGGGGGTAAAGAATAATACTCTGACAAAGGATAAGTTTTCTCTAATCAGAAAATTGGTAGAGAAAAACGGTTATAAATTTACGAAGCAAAGAAAATTGATACTTGAACAGTTTTTCCTTGCTGACAGGCATTTGAGTGTGGAAGAGATATACCAAAGGTTGAAAAAAACCAGTATGGGTCTTGCTACTGTATATAGGAATGTAAAGATATTTAGTAATATTGGTATAGTAAAAGAAATTGTTGTGGATGGAGCAAGTTACTATGAATTGAAAATTTACAGCAAAAAGTCCCTGCATATCCATTTCCAGTGTGTCAAATGTAATGATATAATAGACATTGATGAAAGAAAAGTTGCTTTAAAATATTTAGAGTTAAATAAGACCGTAGAAGATATAAATGATTTAGAAATTTATGATATAGATATAATGTTCATTGGATTATGTAAAAAGTGCAGGGAGGTAAATAAATGCCAAGACCGGTAAAATGCAGAAGGGTTGAATTTTTTCCAGAAAATACTTATTTCATGCCATTAGGCAAAAGAAAGTGCGAGGTAGAGGAAATTACTCTTAAGATAGAAGAACTTGAAGCCATGAGATTAAAAGATATAGAGGGGCTTAGTCAGGAAGAGTGTGCGGAGAGGATGCAGGTTTCAAGGCAGACTTTTCAAAATATCATAGACAGTGCAAGAAAGAAAGTAGCGATAGCACTAACGCAAGGCAATGCAATACACATAAGCGGAGGGAATTATACTTCGGGTTTATGTCAATTAAAATGCTTAAATTGTGGTAAGGTTTATGATTTGAATTATGAACATGATAAGCATACTTGTCCTTCCTGTGGTTCAAAGGAAGTAGTTTGCGAGAAAAAGAGAAGGTTATGCCATAGGTGGTGTGGAAATTAGAATAAATTATAATATTGAAGATATCAGGAAAGCGGTTCTTGTGATATACCAATATCATGTGAACTGTATTTTTTGTAATTATGAATTATAATCTTATCATTCAATAGTTTATATTTGCTTTAATAGCAAAAAGAATGTTGTATCTTTCATCCTTAGGTTAAAAGATTTAAGGTACATTACGGGAAATTCAGGTGCATTGCGGAACTTAAAGCACATTATGGGAATTTATAGGCAGATATGAAAATTAGGAGAAAGATATGATATAATATGTATAGGTATATAAAAACCAAGGTGCGCCAACACCTTGACTTTAGGAATGTTTTTTTAGTTGTATAGGGCTATTAGGATTTTTGAGGATGCTTTGGAGATTTGGCGGTCTTTCCAAGGCTTTTTTTTAACAGCCTGTAAAGTTAAAACTTATTCATTTGTAAAAACATCTTGTAAGTGAATTTTAAGTCCACTAAAAGTATGTGATACTACGCAATCATCGCTTTTGTAAATAGAAACCTGTTTATATTCATCTATAATGATACCAGAAATTTAGACAGACAAACGGACTAATTTAAGTTAGAATA
>DAOOVO010000042.1:28012-32196 GCA_035370245.1 Pseudobacteroides sp. | reverse complement strand
ATTAGCAGTAATATGCTTCAAGGTATTGAAGAATACTGAAACAAAGATAGAGTTAACCGACGCACCAAGTCTTACAAATGCGGTTGATGGAACAATGTTGTTTGACTGGGATGGAAATCAGTTGGCAAACTACAAAGTAACACAAGCACCAGTTCTTAACGGAAAAGAAGTTACTCCAACACCAACAACAGCAACTTCAACACCAACAACAGCAACTGCGACACCAACTAATGATATACCTACAAAAGGTGAATTATATGTAACATTAGATAAGACAAAAGCAGCAGTTGGTGAAATAGTTACAGTGACAATAAACGTTAAAGAATTTGACTCAATTGCAGGATATCAAGCTAACATTAAGTATGATCCATCAGTATTACAGCCAGTATACGATGATGGAACTCCATATGATGGTTCATCAGTACCTGATCCAGGTACATTGCTCAAGAAGAGATACAGCCCGACAGACATGGGATCAAATGATCTTGTTAATGGAACACTTACATTTGGAAGATCATACATGAATATGGCAAGCTACAAAGCTTCAGGAGAACCTGAAAATACTGGTTCATTAGCAGTAATATGCTTCAAGGTATTGAAGAATACTGAAACAAAGATAGAGTTAGCTGATGCACCAAGCCTTACAAATGCGGTTGAAGGAACAATGTTGTTTGACTGGGATGGGGAACAGTTGGCAAACTACAAAGTAACACAGGCACCAGTTCTTAACGGAAAAGAAGCTACTCCAACACCAACAACTGCTACTGCGACACCAACAACAGCAACTGCAACACCAACAACTGCTACTGCAACACCAACAACTGCAACACCTACACCTACTACATCTACTTCACCAGATGAAGGTGCTGTATTGACAACTATTGATAATGATAAGGTTGGAGTTGGTGATAAAGTAACACTTACAGTAAGCATACAGAATATACCTAACTTCTCAGGCTATCAGTTCAATATTAAGTATAATACAGAGTACTTGCAGCCTTGGGATACATTTGAAGATGCAGCATACACAGATTCAGTAATGCCTGATTATGGAGATTTGCTGAATGGCAGATATAATCCAACAGATATGGCTAAGCATGATCTTACAAATGGTATATTGAGCTTCGGTAGATTGTATTTGAACCTTTCAGGCTACAAAGCTTCAGGTAAACCTGAAAGTACCGGAAGTGTTGCGAAAGTAACATTTAAGGTAATTAAGGAAATACCTGCTGGAGGTATTAAGTTGGCAACATTTGAAAACGGAAGCAGCATGACAAATGGTGTTGAAGGAACAATGTTGTTTGACTGGGATGGTAATATGTATGACGCAAGTGCATATAAGGTAGTTCAACCAGGACTCATCTATCCAAAGGGCGGAACCATAAATGTATTATATGGTGACGTTGATGGAGACGGAAATGTAGATTCAGATGACTATGCATATATGAGACAATGGTTGATAGGCATGATCACTGAATTCCCTGGTGGTGAAGCAGGACGTGCTAATGCCGATGTTGATGGAAATGGAAGAATAGATTCAGATGACTATGCATATATGAGACAGTGGTTAATAGGTATGATTACCGAATTCCCAGCAGAAAAAAATAAATAAGTAACACAAATAGAAAAGTAACATAAATAAAAAAGAAACATAATTTTGAGTATTCCCGAAACATAGTTTCGGGAATACTTGAATTATAAGTAATGAAGGGGGAGAAATTCATTGCAGAACCCGAGAATAAAACACAAAATTCTATCTGTAATACTGGCAGTTTGCTATATCATATCATCTTTTTCGATTCAATTTGCTGCAACACCTCAAGTAGATATCATAATAGACTCCATTCAAGGAAATCCGGGGAGTACAGTTAAAGTACCGATTAATATTGAGAACATACCAAGCATTGGTATAAATAACTGCGATTTTACGCTAAAGTTTGATTCGGATGTATTGGAATTTGACTCGTATGAAAGCGGAGATATTGTACCGATTCCAATTGCTAACCTAAGTGTTAACAAAGCAACAGACGACACAGTTAAGTTTTTGTTTAATGATCAAAGTCAAGGAAGTATGCCAATAATCGAAAATGGATTATTTGCTACAATAACTTTCAAAATTAAAGAAAATGCCAAAACAGGCATAAGTAAATTGGAAATATCATCATATGGTGCTTTTTCTGGAAAGTCTGGAGATGGATTACAAGCAATAGTTCCAAAATTTACTTCAGGCTCTATAGAGATATCAGATAATAGCAAATTAAATGTTAAAATTGGGGACGTGGAAGGTGATCCAGGAACAGAAGTAGATGTGCCTATTAAATTTATGAACGTACCCGATATTGGAATAAATAATTGTAATTTTACACTTTATTACGATTCAAGTGTACTAGAGTTTTTATCGACAGAAGCTGGAAATATAATACCTTTAGCAATTGCTAATTATTCAAGCAATAAATCAGAAGAAGGAAAAATAAAATTTCTTTTTAGTGATTCTTCACAAGGTACAAACCCAATTAAAGAAGATGGTATTTTTGCAACCATTAAGTTTAGAATAAAAAGCAATGCCATAAAGGATACATATATAATAGATTTATATGAGTTAGGTTCATTTTCAAGTAAGAAAGATGTTTTAGAACCAATATCTACTCAGTTCTTGAGCGGAAGTGTTTATGTAAAAGGTGTAAATAGTAGTATTACACCAACAATTGCAGTACCGACGCCAAGTGCATCAGACAATATAGTAAAGATAAAAGTTAGTGACGTTAGGGCTAATAAGGGAGATACAGTTGTAGTGCCAATAATTTTCAGTCAATTACCTGAAATTGGTATAAATAACTGTAATTTTACATTAGCATATGATCATGATGTTATGGAATTTATTTCCGCTGATGCTGGCAATATTATAACATTACCGGAGGCTAACTATAGTTATAATATGCCATCGGAAGGATCAATAAAATTTCTATTTAATGATGCTACTCAAGGTGCAATGCCTATAATAAATGAAGGTAATTTTGCTAACATTAAATTTAAGATTAAACAAGATGCTGAATTTAGAAAATATTCAGTAGATGTTGTTGAAATTGGTGCTATTTCAGGGATGAGCAATGATAAACTAGTACCGCTTGAGTCACAGGTTAGTAATGGAAGTGTTACTGTTACCGATAAGCCTTTTGTAAATGTAGATATCGGTAAAGCTAGAGCAAAAGCGGGAGAAAGAATCATAATTCCTGTTAAGATTAGCAATATACCTACAATAGGAATTAATAACTGTAATTTCTCATTAAAATACGATACAAATGCTTTAGAATATATATCTAGTGAAGCAGGCGAAATAGTTCCTCTGCCATTGGCTAATTTAAGCATAAATGAGCCGGATGATGGTATTATTAAATTATTGTTTAATGATTCAACTCAAGGCACTATGCCAATAAAAGAAAATGGTATTTTTGTTAACATTGAGTTTAAAGTACTAAGTGACGCCCAGAATGGTATTTATGGTATAGAATTAGATACAATTGGGGCCTTTTCCGGTATGGCATCAGGAAAGTTAACTTCAATTGACCCGGTATTTTCAAATGGAAGTGTTGAAGTATATGATTCTGCACAAACTCCTATTCCTAGTGATGCTACACAAACACCAACTCCGACTAGTACAATAATTGTTACGCCTACTGCGACACAAGATGCATCTTATAGCATTAATGTAAATATTGGAAAAACTAGCGGAAAAGCAGGTGAAGTTATAGAAGTACCTGTGGAGTTTGATAATATACCGAGTTTTGGTGTTAACAACTGCGATTTTTCAATAAAATATGATAAAAATGTTTTTGAATATTTGTCATATGAGCCAGGAAGCATTGTAAAGGATTCATTAGTTAATTTATCATGTATTGAAAATAATGGTAAGATTAACTTGCTATTTAATGATTCAACACAGAGTAGTTCTCCAATAAAAAATAATGGAGTTTTAGTGAAACTCAAATTCAAAATAAATAGCAATGCAGCTTCAGGAACTTATCAATTAAAGGTTGAAGAATATGGAAAGTTTTCTGGTGATCTGGATGGAAAATTAACTTCTATTAAACCGATATTTGATGATGGTATCATTAATGTTGGAGATGCTACCCCGACAGCAACAGCAACACCTGCAGGAACCCCAACAGCTACACCACTATACAGGA